>NZ_JAENRY010000170.1 GCF_016612545.1 Streptomyces sp. MBT65
GCTCGCCGAGGCGCCGTATGCGCCAGGTCAGCGCGCGGGCCGGGCTGTGGGCGTCGTCGAGCGTGCGCTGTCCGAGGGCCTGGTCCAGGACGGTGGCCGCGTTGTGCCCGGCGGCTTCCGCCTCGGCGAGCATGGTGGCGAGTGCGTCCCAGGAGGCGTCGTTGAGGATGCGTTCGGCGTGCTCCGGGACCGCCTCCTGGAGGTGATGGGCGAAGCGGCGCTTGGTCTGGTCGCTGGGGGTGCGTTGGGCGAGGCCCGCCAGGATCGGCTCGGCGGCCTGCCCGTACGCGATCTGCAGGTGGACGAGTGTCTGTTCGGCGGCTGCTTCCTGCTGGGCGTGCTGGTGGGTGCGGTGCCAGTGCAGGGCGAACGCCACGGCGGTGAGGGCGGCGTCGAGGAGCATCGCCAGCCCCGTGCCGTCACGGTCCTGTGGGCGGTCGCGCCAGATCGCCTGGACGCTGCGGTGCAGGGCGCGGGTGCTGGCGAGGTCGGCGGTGACGCGGGAGCGGGTGGCTCGCTCGAAGGTGGCTGCGGCGCGTTCGAGTTCAGCCCTCAGCGCGGCCGGAGTGGTGGCCGGCAGCAGGTCCAGCGTCGCACCGAGCGCGACGAGTTGGCCCTGGGCGGCGTGGTCGTCGTCGTGGGCGAGGTGGTGGGGGATGCGTTCGGCGGCGGCGGTGGCCTGGTGCCACGGGTTGCCCGGCCGGGCGGTGGCCGGTTCGGAGCCGGTGGTGGCGAGGCTCTTGCGGATCTTGGGCAGAGACAGGTCGGGGGAGAGGGTGGAGCCCGCGTAGAACACCGGCTCGCCCTTGTCGTTGGTGTCTGCGGGCAGGGCGAAGTTGCAGCCCAGCGCGTCGCCGGAGGGGCCGAGCTTGAGGCGCACGATCACGTCCGTCGCCTCCAGCAGAGCGAAGAACTCGGCCTCGTCGGCCGCGGCGGCGACCGCGCGGCGAACCCGCAGACGCAGCACGTCGCGGGTGGCGGCGTCCTGGCCCAGACGCCTGGCTTTGAAGCGTTCCTTGCTGGTGGGGCGCTTGGCACCGGTGCCATCGCCCTGCTTCAACTGCCGGAGCCCGTAGTCGATTTCGATCTTGCGGGCCTCGCGCTGGACGGCGCGCTGATCGTAGCCGCGCTCGGGTCGGCGGCCGTCCTGGCGTACGAGGGTGGCGGCGATGTGGATGTGGTCGTCGGCGTGGCGGACGGCCACCCAGCGGCAGGCGTGCTCGTCCCCGTCGGGGGCGATGCCGGCGGCGGCCACGATGCGGCGGGCGATGTCGGCCCACTGGGCGTCGGTGAGGATCGGGTCCTCGGGGGCGGCACGGACGGGGCAGTGCCACACGGTGTCCTTGGGTGCCTTGTCCCCCAGCATCTTCACGGGCTGGTCGAGTTGTGCGACGAGCTGGGCCATCGCGTCCTTCGGATCGCGGTGGGGGCTGCGGCCGGGGTCGGGGGCGAAGCCGTTCCAGGAGGCCACCAGGTGGGGGTCGATGTGTTCGTTGGCCCGGCCCTTGCCGAAGAGGTAGCCGATCGTGCGGCGCGTGGCATGCGGGCCGGCGCTGAGGATGATCTTGGGTATCACCCGCTCACCGCCCTTCAGTGACCTGGGCGATGGCGGTGTCCAGCTCGGCGATGGATGCCTCGACGCGCGCCAGGAGCCGTTGGACGACGTCGGGGTGGGGCCAGGCACCGTCCTTGTTGAGGTGCCATGTGAGCTGGTTGAGGTTGTTGCCGATCATGCCGAGCCGTCCGTTGGCGGCCATCAGCGCCTTGACCATGGCGCGGTAGTCGGCGACCGCTGCGGTGGGGTCGTCGGTGCGGGCGGCGGCGAGCGAGCACTCGGCCACGTAGCCGCCCAGGGCCATGCCGCTCAGGGCAGCGGCATTCACGATTAGGGCGAACTCGTCGTCGTTGTAGCGAGGGTGGACGCGGCGCTCGCGCAGCTGTTTGTCACGCAGACGGCGACGCGGCGCAGACTGCTGCTGCGGCACGCTCGACGACGGCTCGGCTCTCCCTGTCCCGGTTGGCCCCCCTGGGCCGGCCGACTCCGGTGCCGCCTCGGCGCCGGACGCCTCCGCCCCCTGCGGGGCGGAGGCCGGATAAGGACTCCTTATCCGACAACTTGCTGCGCTGTTCAGGCCAGTGATCATCTCCTGCCGGTGGCTGGGGAGTGCGTGGTGCAAGTCGTGCATCGAGCGATATTCCTTGGGGCTTGGGAGCAGGGGCGGTTTCATCACGGGTGGTCGACGTGTTCGGTTCGCAGGTCGGCTTTGACGCTGCGTACGACTTTTCCGGCGGTGTCGCTGGCGACGCTGTAGCCGTCCTTGCGTACGGTGTCCTCCAACAGGTCACGGGAGAGACGTCCGGTCTCGCGGTGGAGGCGCTGGGCGTACTCGGTGAGGAGCTCGGGTGTCGCCCGTGGCTTGTGACCCGGGCGATTCGACTTCGCCCGTGCGGCCTTGCCCGGACCGACGTCCGGCGGCTCCTCGCCCGGCTTCGACTCCAGGCTGACCGCCGGGCGAACGGGCTGGTGCGGGCGGTTTTCGGGCTGAGTGCGAGCGGCCCGATCGGCGGAGTGATCGCCCGTGCCCTTTGAAAGCGAGCTGCCGGGAATCTCTGCCCGCGTCATTGCTGCGGCCCGCTGGCGGGCGATCGTGGATCCGCCCCGAGACCCCGGGGAGGAGCGGGGCCAGCGGGCGGGCAGCGGGATGGAGGCCAGGACGAGGGCTTGTCGGCGGGTGGCGAGCTTGCGCAGCAGCAGATCATCCTGGTGCTCGTCGCGGTCCACGTCGGCCCGCTCCAGGGCCTGGTGGAGGCGGCGGGTGAGGAGTCGGCCTCGCCGCTTGGCGTGCTTTTCCGGCGTCATGGCCTCTGCCCGGAAGATCAGGGTGACGGCCTGGTCGAGGGCGCGCTCGCGGATGATCCGGGCGGCATCCGCGTCCCGGTTGGCGATCCCCAGACGGGCCAGTAGCCGTTCGCGTGCTTGTCGGGTGAGGACGGCGGTCAGGCTGCGGGAGTCGGCGTGCGGGCTGCGGTGGCGTAGCTCGATGCCCATGGCCAAGTGCCACAGCAGGGCTGCCAGGACCGGGCCGACGAAGGCTCGCACGGTCCCGCCGACCAGCCCGGACTCGGCGTAGGCGGGCACGATCTGCACGCCGGTGATCACCCAGGTGAGAGTGCCGGGCGCCCCGGGCGCCTGTTTCGGGCCGTGGAGGTTCTGCCGGGCCATCAGTGCGGTGGCGAACAGGGCGAGTTCGGCGGCGGCGAACATCGCGGCGCGCTCGGCGGCGCTGCCCATGTCGAGGTAATCGGCGGCGAAGCGCCAGCTGGTGTCCGCGCTGTAGGCGGTGCAGCCGATCGCGGCAACGGCGGCGACCGGGATCGCGGCGGTGCTACGGCGCTGCCCAGCGCTCGGCTTCCGTAGGTACCCCTGCAGGGACCATGCGGCGGACAGTGCGACGACGAGCAGGGCCGCAATGGCCGCAGGCGCAGGGATCCAGTGCGGCAAGGCGGGCATGCCGAGGTCGTTGGCGTTGATGAGTGTGGTGGTGCCAGGTGTCATGCAGAGGATCTCCAAGGGGCCCGCGCGTTCGAGGGCATGCGGGAGCGCGGACGGGCGGGTTGGTGAGGAGGGAGCGTGCGCCGTTCAGGCGGTGGGCGCGGTGCGGCGGCGGTCGGGGCCGGTGAGGATGACCCGCTCGGTCATCTCGGCGAGGCGGGAGGCGACGCGGTCGCCGAGAGCGGTGCGGAGCTCGGCGGTGGGGAGGTTGGTGGTGATGAGGGTGGGGAGCATGTGCTCGTACCGGTGGTTGATGAGCCGATAGGTGAGCTCCTCGGTCCACTCGCTGGTCTTGGCCGCGCCGAGGTCGTCCAGGAGCAGCAGGGGGCAGCGGGCCAGTGTCTGCAGTTCCTGTTCGCCGTCGTGGCCGGCGCGGGGACGGAGCCGCGCGTGGAGGTCGGCGGAGGTGGTGGCCTCCCAGCGCAGGCGGACGCCTCGGGTGAGGAGGGCGCGGACGGCGCCGTATGCCTGGTGGGTCTTGCCGGTGCCGGTGGGGCCGGCGATCAGCAGCGACGGGCCCTCGGCGATGCCGGGTCCGGTTGGGCCGGGGCGTCCGGCGCGGGCGATCTGGTCGGCCCAGGCGGTGATCTGGGGGTGGTCGGCCAGAGCGCGGCGGTAGCGGGCGGGGATACGGGCATCGGCGAGTTCCAGGGCGGTGACCGTCTCGGGCGCCGGCTCGTGTGCGGCAGCGGTGGTGGGGTCGATGCCGCGGTTGGCGAGGATCGTGTTGAGCCGGTCGGTGATCGCGCCGACGGGCTGGGGTGCGCGGGTGAGGGTGGCGGTCAGAGCTCATCTCCGTAGGCGGCGACGACGTCGGTGGGGTTCGTCCAAGTCCGGTGGGTGGCGGGCTTGGTGGGGGAGGCGGCGTTCATGACCTCGTGGACGAGGCTGGGCAGGACGCCCGGGGACAGGCCCTTGACTCGATGGCGTTCGAGGGCGGCCCGGAGGTGGGTGGGGGTGATGCCCTCGTCGAGCAGCTTGCGCACCTGTTTGCCGAGACGGTTCAGGAAGTCTTCCGGCGGGCGGTGGTTGCACGCGGCGATGTACTCGGCAAGGAGCTGCTTGGCTGAGACGGTGTCGGGCGCGTGGGTGCTTGTGCCCCCCGAAGGGATATCTCCTAGATCCATGGTCCTAGGTCCTAGATCCGGACGGTGAGACGTCATTGTTGCCTCACCGAGCACTCCCTGATCCCTCACTGAGGACTCCTTGAAGCGCTCCTGACCTGCTGCTTCGCTATCGCTCTCCGGATTCAGTGCGGACTCACGGACCTCGCCGGAGCCCTCAGGGAGGACTGCGTGAGGCGGCAGGGAAGACTCCGTGACACGGGCTCCCGCGTCAGGCACGGCACCGACCGAAGCGTCATGAACCGGGCAGCCCGGGAGGCGGCTCTTGCTGGGCCGGTTGATCTTCTGATGCTGGTGCCAGGTCACTACGTGCAGGTACCGCTTGTGATCCGGCCCCTTGTAGCGGCAGATCAGTCCGGCGTCGGCGAGCTGGGCGAGGTCCGTCTCGACATCGGACGGGGTGTGCTCGGGGCGCAGCACCCACAACTGCCCGGCGATGATCGCGGCGTGGTCGCGGTGGCGGCCCTGGTCGTCGGCCTGTGTGAGTAGGCCGAGGAAGGTGCGCTCGGCAGTCAGGGAGACCGCGGCCAGGGACTCGGAGACGAAGGCTTCGGGCTTGATGGTGCGGATTCGTGCCAAGTGCGGGGCGGTCCTCACTCGGTGGCCTGTGCGTGGACATCACGGCTCACCGTCGGTCGGGGCGGGATTCGAGGTGGTGTTGGCGCGGACGCGCGCCGGGAAGCGATTGCGTTTCCGGGGGTGTCGTCAACATAGCCACACCCCAGTCGCGCAAGTCCAGCCCTATCCGGCGCAATCTCTCACGGCAGAAAGGCTGCGAGAAATGGGGCTGGGTGGCAGGCGGGAGCAAAACCGTAAGACACGATCGGCCGTTGACCAAATAGTTGCCCGGACTGCAGAGCCAGAAGCATCACATCGGCAAGCCGTTGACGAGCCGCAGGCGGGGAAGCTACAACACAACACCCCACGTTAGAGCCATGATCGACACGCTGTTCCGCGTCCCTTCCCGCCCCCCGGGAACCGCATCTAGGCGAACGACGCGAGCGCAACATAGACCACGATCGCCGGTTACCCAAACCGGCGAATGCGCCTTTCAATTGGAGCCATGCCCCCCCGCTCACTGGAAGTCGGACCCGCAGGAATGCAGGCGGCCCGCACCATCGAAATCCTCCGAACCGAACGCGGCCTGTCACAACGCCAGTTGGCCGACCGCGTGACCGCCCTCGGTCACCAGATGTCCAACACCATGCTGTCCCGCATCGAACGCGCTCAACGCCGATGTGATGCCGACGACCTCGTCGCGATCGCCGAAGCCCTCCTCGTCTCGCCTCTCGTGCTGCTGCAGAGGCCGACCGCCACGTAACGAGGCCCGCCCAGCGCCGCTGACCGAGCATGCCCCCACCCAGTAAGGACCCGCCCTTCTTGCACCGCTCAGACATACCCCCTGCCCTCGCGCGACGCCTTACCGGCGCTGAGGGTGGAGCCCCCTTGCCGCGTCTCTACCGCCCCGAAGAAATCGCCGAAGCCCTCGGCTGTTCCGCCTGGTGGGTCAAAGACCGGGCCCGACGCGGACTCATCCCGCACACCCGCGTCGGCCGTGCCTACCGCTTCACCGCCGCGCACCTCGCCGAGATCGTCCGCCTCCACGAAGAGCGCCCGAAGCGATTTGTCAGCAGCGCGTCGGCCAGTCCGGCAGCGACAAGTCCTCCCGCTGCACGAACTCGTGCCGCCCAGTCCCCTCGGCCGACTACGCCCGCGACGACGGGACGTCTGCGGGCCCGGCCGCCGCGCCGTACCCAGTACGAGACCGTCGTGTAACGCGCCCGCACCCAGCTACGAGCCAAGAGCATGGAGGAAGAAGGAAGTTGGGTTTCGCGGAGAAGCGCGGAAACTACTGGCGCGGCCGGTACAAGACGGCGCCCGGCAAGCACCTCACGGTCGTCGACGACACCGGCAAGGCGATCCGGTTCGCCACCAAGGGCGAGGCCCAGCGCGCGGCGAGCGAGGCCGAGAACAAGTACCGGCGCGGCGACTGGCGCGACCCGGCACTCGGCCAGGAGACCTTCGGTGAGTACGCGAACCGCTGGTACGAGGCCCAGGACCTGGCCGCCTCGACCATGCAGAACTACAAGCGCCACATCGAGGAGCACCTGCTCCCCGACTTCGAGGACAAGGCGCTCGCCGGCATCCTGCGCACGGACGTCGACCTGTGGGAGAAGAAGGAGAAGGCCGCCTACGCGGCATCCAGCGTCAAGACCTGGCGCTCGACGCTCCACCTGATCTTCGAGGACGCGATCGACGAGGGCCTGATCACGTCCAACCCGGCCGCCCGACGACGAGGACGCGGCAAGCGCGCCGGCCGCTCCCGGGACCGCGGCCCGGAGAAGGTCGTCACCGATCCGCTCGGCATCCTGCTGACCGCCGAACGGGCCGCCCTGCTCTCCGGCCGCGACGACGAGTTCGTCGCCGTCGTCCTCAAGGGGTACACCGGCATGCGCTGGGGCGAAATCGTGGGCCTGGAGACGGAGTTCGCCCGCCCCGGCTCCGTCCGCGTCGAGTGGCAACTGTACGAACTCGACACCGGCGAGCTCGTGCGCTGTCCGCCCAAGGACGACAGCTACCGCAAGATCGATGCACCGGACTGGCTGTCGGGCCTGGTCGCCAACCACGTCGCCCGCACCAAGCCGAAACCCTGCCCGTGTCACGGCAAGACCTACGTCTTCCGCGGCCAGGGCGCGGCCCGCACCGGCGGACACCAGGGCGCGAAACTCGTCGATGTCGCACGCCGTGCCGAAGTCTCCACGGGCACGGTGTCCAACGTCCTCAACCACCCCGACCGCGTCACCGAAGCCAAGCGGGCGATGGTGGAACAGGCCATCTCGGACTTGGGGTTCGTGCGGGGCGGCGTGGTGTCGGTGCACGCTGCCCACTGGCGTCGAAACGGCTTCGGGACCTGGCTGTTCACTCCTGCGGTCTCGGGCTGGTACCCGAAGAAGGCACCGCAGGAGCCCCGCCCTGTGCCGATCCTCGGCGAGCCATGGCCCGGCGTTCCGGCGAGAGGACGTGGTGCCAGCGACCGGGCCGATGCCTGCTGGCTCCCGATCGCCAAGGGCCTCACACCCCACGGCCTACGCCACACCCACCGGACCATGATGGAAGACCTCGGCACGGAGAAGGTCCTCATGGACGAGCGTATGGGCCACATCGACGGCTCGGTGTCGGCGCGCTACGCCCATGTCACCGTTGGCATGCGCAAGCGCCTCGTGCTCGGACTGACCGAGCAATGGGAGACGGCGCTGGACGCCCGGCTGGCCCTGTGCCCGGCGTCGCCGGTGCGCGTGCTCAACGAGCTTCTGCAATCGCGCAGGCTCACTCTCCATGGCGTTGCCTAGACGCGGTTGGGCCCCGCTGCCGGACGGGGTGAGTCCGGCAGCGGAGGTCCGCGCCGCGCCCCTGCCCTACTTCCGGGTGCTGACGCCTCGTTCCAAGGATCCGGCGGCGATGAGGGCGATGCCTGCTCCCTCGTGGCCGGTCAGAGAGAGGACCACACCGGTGGTGCAGAAGGCCGCGGACAGCCCGACCGTGGCCCAGGCGAGGGCGCTCCGTGCGCGCGGGTGTTCCGCGGGGGTCTCGTCCGGCATGTGCGGCTCGGTCGGCGGTGTTCCGTGCGGCTGCTGGTCATCCGAGTGGCCGTCTGTGGTGGACATGGAAAACCTTCGTTTCTTGTGCGTGCGACAGCACGCGGTGAATGGGTGAAGGGACCTTGGACCGGCGGGGAGTTAGCCGCGCAAGTCCGCTGGCTGTGTCCGGTGGCGCCCCCGGACACAGAGGAAGGTGCACCGTGCGGGGAGCCGATTCGAGTTCCCGCGAATTTGCCGACAGCCTCGGTGGTGCCCTCTAAGGATCTGCCGCTCGCCGTCCCTATTTACGCCGCCTGACCTGCGACTTTTCGGGTACCGGCTTTTGAATCCGTCGCGCGATGCCGCTACGAACTCGGATTTCCGCGACCGCTTGAATCAGCCCTACCGCGCTACTACGGCCCTCGACCGTGCAACCCACGCTCTCGTCCCTCGCGCGCCATACAGGCCCGGAGACAAGCCACGCAACCGGCATGACCAGCCAGTTCGACTTCGTGGGCCATCGCTAAGACCAAGGTCAGCCAGCCGCCGAGGTCCCTTCCCGGTCCGGGCTTGGCCAAGATCGCGTCCTGATGGACGAGATCAGCATTGACGCCAAAGGCTGAGCAGTGGGACACGGTCCTCGACGTCTGCCTCGCGATGAGCCCGACTCCACCAGTGCGCGTACTTGCCGAACTCCTGCGCTCACGCAGGAGTCACGCGTGCCTGTAGAGCACCGTTGCCTCGCTGAAACAGCGTCAACCCAGGGTGGTCTGCTCGCTCCGGCAGTTAGAGCAAATGCCCGGCGACGGGGTCAACAGACCTGGCTCAATAGGCATATGGAGATTGGCGAGCACTGGGCCTACCGCGCGAGGCCGAAGGATCTGGGTAGCGCGGTCCGCCAGGTGGAGGTCGTTCGAGTGGGCGGCCTTGGCAGGTCTGGCTGGATCCACGTGCGGTTTCTCGAAGGCGATGCCGCCGGCTTGCAGGAGTGGGTCAGTTCCGGTTCTCTCGTAGCACCGTGGGCGGATGCCGATACGTTCCGCGCGGACGACGCGGCGGAGTTGGCACTGGTCGAGGTATCCCGCCACGTCCGGGGCAGCACGGAGTTCGAGGCCGCGCGTATGGTCCTCGGTTTCGTCCGCCCGAAGAACAGGCTGCGCCTGCGCCGAACGGTGGCGGACGCCGGCGTTCTGGAGCTCAGCCGCCTCGACGAGACGGCATCGCTCATCGGCATGGATGCCTCTGAACTCCGCGGCGACACCATGGTGTTCGAGAACCGCTACGGCATGTGCCTGGCCGGGTGGCCGGTCACCGAGCGCATCGCCCGCCACGTGGCCGGCCGTCTCGCCGACGAGATCTTTCCGGAGGTGGACCGCAAGCAGCGGGACATCGAGCAGGAGCGTGCCCAGCCCTCCTGGTACTCCTACAGTCGGCGGGACGAGCGCAAGTTGGACGCGGAGGCGGCCGTTCTGCGAACCGTCCGTTCGTGGTGCGGCCAGGACAAGGCCGACCGCTACGAAGAGTTGGTTGCCCTGCGCGCCGAGGTCATCCGGCTCGGAGAGCTGGTCGAGAAGGCGGTCAAGGCTCTACGCGATCGCGGCCACGGCGTCATCGCCTCCACCATTGAGTGCGACCTTGGCGTCCATATCTCCAGCCTTGATCCTGATGTGCGTCGATGAGACCGCGCCACGGATCTGGCTCCGCCTTGGGCGGCGCCGACTGTGTAGCGGGCTTCGTCTCCTTGTCCGGCCGGTGCGGGTGCCAGCCGTTGAGGAACGGCCGTAGTTGATCTCCCGTGGGCTCCGCGTGGAAGTTGAGAGCAGCCAGGCCCTTGCCGCCAAGGGTGGGGTCGAGCCGGTCGGCCTCGGCCTTCCCCCAAGCCGACCACTCTCGCAGTCTCTCGGCTTCGAGGGCGTCTTCCGACGCGGCAGCGGCTTCCTCCAGAGCGGCGCAGAACGTCCGGATCTCTCGTGCAGCCTGCCACTGCTCAAGGGCCGTACCGAAGCGCTCGGTTCGTACCGCGTGAACCGCCTTGACCGAAGCCCCGCCGACGGCGGCCTCCCACTCCCGCCGCTCGCGTTCCTCCTGCTCCGCCTCCAAGCGCCTGCGCTCAGCCTCCTGCTGCTCCCGCTCCTCTCGCAGGCGCTGCTGCTCGGCCTCACGTTCCAGCCGAGCCCGCTCCTGCTCCTCCGCGCGCGCCTTCAGCGCCCGGAAGACCGAACCGATCTGCTCCTCCAACGGCTTCTTGGCGGTGTCGGCCCATTCCTTCTTCCAGCCGTAGCTGTGGCCCGACTGCTGGTCGACCAGCAGTTCCAGTTCGCCGGACGGCTCGAACTTCTGGGCCGGCGTGACACGTTGCCAGTCGTACGTACGGCGGCCCGGCTGCTTGGGGACGTACCGGACCGGCTTCTGCCGCTCACGGAAGCCGACCTCGTACGTCCTGCCGTGAACGGTGAGCAGCGGCCTCGGCTGCCTGCGCTTCTTGGACACCGCGATCTCGCCGTGGCGGGCGAGAGCTTGTTCAGCCAGGATCCGGAGCAGGGAGAGCACCCGGGGGAGGACCTCCTCCGAGATCTCGAAGGCGCTGTGGTCCGCGGTGACCGCGACGATCACGTCCTCGACGTCGGTGATCACACGGGTGCGCGCCAGCCGGATCCGGTTCCACTCGGTCTCGTCCTCGCCGGTCACCCTGAGCAGCCCGAGGAAGAAGTCCCCCTTCGCTCGCCCGCTGTACTTCAGGCTGTATCCCTCGGGGGCGCACTGCCGGGCTGCGTCGAATGCCCTGCGGTAGCGGGCCCGTTCCCCGTCGCTGGGGTTCGGGATCCGGAGGAACCGTCCAGCCTGCTGCACTTCCGCGGTCAAAGCGGCGCCGATTTCCGCCGGCGTTGACCGCGGGGGCGTTCCTGCGCGCTGCGGCGCCTGCTTCGTCTTGGGCGATGTCGTGGCTTGCTCCTGCATTGGAGGGGCTGGTCGCACCTCTGGCTCAGAAACTCTCGGACGCCGCCCACGCGGAGCCGGTTCCGGCCGGTCCGGGTGATGTCCGTGCTCCAGGTAGAAGCGTCCCGCGTCAGTGATCTCCGCCTGCCACTTCCCACTCTGCTTGGGCATGGTGATCAGGCGCCGCTCCTTGAGCGCGCGGGCGGTGAGCGCGAGCTCGGGGCTGTCCGACGTGACGGGGTCGGTTCCGTCCTCGATGCGGATGAGGAGTGCGAGCTGCCGGTCGTTTATCGGAGACCATCGGTGCATGTCGATGGTCGTACCGTCTGCGGTCTCCTTGGCACAAGCTGTACAGGGGTATTCATCCTGGGACTCACGAGTTCAAGGGGTACGGATACGTCAGCGACCGGTGCCTCTAGCATGCCGGTCTGACAATCGGACTCCAGGATCAGGTGATTCCAGTCGTTCACCCGCTATGGCGTGAGCTGAAGGCCGTGTGCTGTGTGGACTACAGCGCGCGATCTGCCTGTGGCTGAGGGGTTGCCTCAGGGCTTCTGTGTCAACAGCCTTTGGCGCGATTTCGTCGGTGATGGCCAGGCTGAGCGTCATCTGCCCTGAGGCTTTGCCAGGGCGCGGGGGCGCTCTCAAACAGCCCATGGGAGGAGATCCGGGTGAACGAGGATGGGGAGCTCATCGCGGCAGTGGAAGCACTGCTGTCGGATCCGCGTACGGATCCGGGAATCGAAGTCGAGACCGCGGAACAAGCTGCTCGCGCGGTGGGGCTTTTTGAAGACGGACTTCAGAATGGGCCCGGCGTCTTCCGGCTGATGGCCGAGGGAGGGCAGAGGGGCGCCGAAACCCTGTCATCGGACCGTCTGCAAGTCCTGTCCGAGATGGTGCAGAACGCCGATGACGTGGGGGCTTCCCAAGTCCGGTTCGTCTGGCGCCCCAAGGAGTTGTTGATCGCCCACGATGGCAAAGGCGTACGACTGGCCGACGTCCTCCTGCTCGGTCTGCCGTGGCTCAGTGGGAAGACCTCCGACGCGGAATCCACAGGGCGATTCGGCATCGGCCTAGCGACCTTGCGTGCCCTCGCGACCACCTGGGAGGTGCACTGTCACCCCTTTCACGTGCGGTTCGCCGACCTTTCGCTTCGGGCGGTCGAGCCGCTGGTGGTGCCGGAGCAGATCGCGGGGCCCGAGTGGACGGTCTTCCGGATCCCTCTGGCCCCTGACGCACTCTCTGCCTCGGAGCTCTTCGAGTGGTTCGAGACGTGGAACGACAGCTCCTTGCTCTTCCTCCGGCACGTGAGGCGGGTCGAAGCCCTCAGCGACTACCAGGGTGAGCCGGGAGTTGATGGCGAGGCGTCGACCGTGTTGCTCAGGCTGATCTGGACGGACATAGACCGGCGCAGGCTTCGTATCGACGGCGAAGAAGCGGATGTCCGGGTGCGTGAGGCCCGGACGACCAGTGGGGCACTGTGGCGGGTCTACGATGCCCACGTTGCGCCGCGCGACACGAGTACCCGCCGACACAAGGCGGTGGGAGCCTCCATGCCGGTCGCCGTAGCGCTACCGGTGCACGGACCGGAACTGGGGAGCGTGCACGCTGGGCTACCGGTAGTCGAGTTGAGAACCGCGGCTCGCGTGCATGCTCAGTTCGACCCCGTCGTCAGCCGCGAAGGGTTCGCCGCCAGCCGATGGAATGAAGACCTCGTCCCGCTCGTAGCAGACCTCTGGGCTGCTGCGGCCCTTGACGTACTCACCGACGTTGAGCCTGCGGCTTGGCACCTCGTCCCGCTGCCTTCGCCCTCCGACCCCTTGTCGCCTTCCCGGCTTCAGGACAGTATCCGCGCGGCTCTGATCGACCGTTCCCGCACATGGTTGGCTTCCCAGATCTCCATGCCCTGCCCGGACGGGACCACAAAACCAGTCTCGGCGCTCGCAGTTGAGGAGCCGCAGTTGTCGGGGGTGCTGGATGACGAGGACATCGCCCGGCTGGCCGGACTACCGAGTGCATTTCCGCGACGCGCCCGTGACGGTGCACATCAGTGGCGCGCAGTCCTGACGGACTGGCGCTGCGAAGGCACCGTAGAGCTCGCCGATGAGGTGGGGGTGCGCGACGCACTCATCTCGCTCGACGACACCGAGTACGACATCGGGCAGACCATCCGTCTCGCAGCGGTCGCCATCGAGAAGGGCCTTGACTACCTGTTGCTCAATCGGCCGTGTGTCATAGCGTCCGATGGCCGGCGCCTGAGGCCGACGGCACCAGGTGTCGCGTTCGCTGAGCCCCGGGACTCCGAACCCAGCATTGCCGGCCCGCTGGACGCGCTGGGCATCGTCGTTAATCTCCATGCCGGTTACGCGGAGGACTCACAGTGGTCCCGACGCGTCCTCGACTGGCTGAGGAAACAGGACTGTCTCCTACGGCGTGATGACACTGCAGCCGTATTGCGCCGAATCGAAAAGATGGGACGCGCTGGCAGGCGAATCGGAGGAGTCACTGGATGCGGAGTCGAGCAACTCGTTGCCATCCAGGCGGCCCTGGGCGAAGTGTCGAAGAAAGTGCGTGAGCGACTCGGCCCCGGGATCGGAAGGGCTGTACTCCTTGACGGCTACGAGTACGACGCCGACGGAAACGAAATGCCGTGCAAAGTGCCGCCCGCACACGCCTACCTTCCCCAAGCGCTCGAGAGTACCGACGGAGACCGTTTTGCCGTAGCCGCAGGAAAGACCCCGCGCATTAAGTGGGTGCACCGCTCCTATACGCGCACGCTGCTGTCCCAGGCGCAGTGTGGGTTGAGCCGTACCGCCTTCCTGCGCCTCCTCGGGGTGGCGGACGCTCCCCGGCTGAAAGAGCTTCAGCCGGGCGGGGAGACCAAGGAGTACGAGGCGGACTCCCGCATCGGTCTGTCGCGCGGTTGTCGGCTGTCCCCAGCTGCGCGTACCCGCGAGCTACGCCGAATGAGCGCGGACTACACGCTGGACGACCGCACCAGTCCGGACTTGGACGCCGTGGTCCAGCACATTGTCGCCGAGCAGAACCCGCTGGAGCGCAGGCGTCGTACGGCGGCCTTGCTGCACACGCTTGGTAGGCCAGGCATGATCACTTCCTCCGAACACGCGGACGTCCAGGCGGCGGAGGCATATCACCGATGGAACGTACGTGGCCAGACGGCAGCCCTTTGGGTCTGGCGGCTCAGGGAGACTGCCTGGCTGGAGGACACCAGCGGTAAGCTCTGCGCTCCGGGGCAGGTGTACTTGTGCACGCGTGACGCGCAGGCGATCTACGGCCAGGACGACCCGGGGTATCTGCACCCCGCGATCCAAGAGGCCACGTCCAACCGGATCGATGTCCTGGCGGCCCTCGGGGTGAATGGAGACCCCGACGTGCCTCAGCTGATCGATCGACTGCGGGAACTCCGGAAGCGCTCCGCAGCTCCTGACCTGGTGGACGACCGTCTCAAAGCCGACGTCTATCTCGTTTACAAGGCTCTGGCAGGGCGGCTGAGGAGCGAGGCTGCGGGCACGGCGCGCAGCGAACTGCGGAAGGTCAGGGATGCCTTCGGTGGTACCGACTTCGTGCTCACCGACCAGGGGTGGCGGAGAAGGGCCGACTGCTTCCGTGGTCCCACAATCCTCCGCGGCTTCCGGCCCTTCACCATCCCTGATCCTGAGTTGAACCCGCTCTGGGACGCACTCTGGATCAAGGAACCGAGCCCCGAGGACCTTGCTGACGTGCTGAAGGAGATCGCCCAGTCCGGTACCCAGCTCCAGGCGGACCAACAGCGCGTGATGCTGGAGGCA
The DNA here is from genome assembly GCF_016612545.1 of Streptomyces sp. MBT65. Taxonomy (GTDB): domain Bacteria; phylum Actinomycetota; class Actinomycetes; order Streptomycetales; family Streptomycetaceae; genus Streptomyces. Next base: position 15,002 of record NZ_JAENRY010000170.1, read on the forward strand.
CTGAGGTCTCTGGCGGACACCGTCACTTCGGCTGATGGCCCCGTCTCTCCTGGCCTGCGTTCCAAGCTGCGCTGGCTGCCGCTGCGCACCACCCTCGGTTGGACGAAGCAACGGCCAATCTACGCGGTAGACCACCCCGCCATCGCACGTACGCTCGGCGAGCATCTGCACGTTTGGCAGCCGGGCGGAGATCTCCAGCAATTCACTGGCCTGTTGGGCGTCCTGAAGGTGCACAAGCTGGAGGCATCGGAAGCTTGTGTAGTCGCCCCAGACCATGCCCGTCCCGATCGGCAGCTGACCGAGGACTTCCGTTGGGCCGTGGGCGGTCTGCAGGACACCCTCGTGCGGGATGAGCCTGCTGCCGCCGAGGCTTTCACGGGCTGGGGCTGGCTGATGGCGCTCGAGGTACGGATCTTGCCGGGACTGCGAATCCGGCTGAACCCGGGCGAGGGCCATGAGGTGATCGAGGTCCCGGTCGACGCGCATGTCGATCGGGAAGCGAAGGCGCTCCTCGTTAGCAGCCCCGAGGCTCTGAGAACGACCCGGGGAGGTGGTCTGGCCGTGGCCTCCCTCTTCTCGGCGGAGCGCGCTCATGTCGGCCACCGCTGGCGCGATCTCTGGGAGGAGGACTGGCCGCAGGATGCCCCCGTCACTCCGCTCGTGCCGTCAGGCCAACAAGACCATGAGGACCGCGAGCGTTTGGCCACGCAGTTGCGGGACCGGGAATTGTCGCGACCTTCGGGTCGCGCGGTTCCGGCCCAGCCGAGCGGTCCAATGAACCCATCTGCAGGAATCCCGTCACCTCCGTCGATCCCCGCGCCTGCCGGTCTGGGGGCCCCACCTCTTCCGCCAGCTGAGTCTCGCAAGCTGATCTCCCTCGCCGAACTGCAGGCGCGCACGCCGCAGGCCACCCGCACTGCTTCCTCATCGCAGCCTCGCTCTGCGTCGTCCTCGAGGAGCCGCCGTGCCACCTCGCTGCCGCATCCGCGTCTCGGCGGGGCCGCACCCAACGAGCGTTCCGGGCTGCTCAGTTACCAGGATCGGGACAAGGAGAAGATTGTCCTGGGGCTGCTCACCGAAATTCTTGGAGCAAGCGGGCGGACGTTGGAAGACCAACGAGGTCTTCAACGACTGGGGGCGGACGCCGTGGACTCAACAGGCCATTTCTACGAGATCAAGGCTCATGGCGGGGCAGAGCCCGCCGATGTCTCACTCACCAGCGCGGAACTCACGCGTGCGCTTGTAGAGGGAAACAACTACTCGCTCGTCATCGCCTCGAACCTGGAAGAGGGCGGGGGGACCCCGATGCTGCGGATCATCACCGATCCGTTGCGCTTCTTCGAGGTCGAAACCATGGCCGACGTGAAGCTGAAGGGCGTACGTGATGCGGATGCTGACGCGGCGGTGTGGCAATGGCCGGATGCCGGCGTGTGAGAGCTGCCCCATGATCACTGGAGGCCCGCCACCCTTGGTGCATGAACGAGCAGGCTTGGCGACGGGGTAGTGGGAGCCGTTTGGGAGCCGGGACATGAAGTCGGCTCCCAAACGGCTCCCAAGATGGCCCCAGAAACTGCTCAAGGGCCCGACCCGCTAAGCGGATCAGGCCCCTGACCTGGCGTTACAGCTGTCGGGGTGGCGGGATTTGAACCCACGACCTCTTCGTCCCGAACGAAGCGCGCTGCCAAGCTGCGCTACACCCCGATGTCGCCACTCATCTTGCCGGTGTTACTGCTCATCGCGGCGACGTCGTTTACTTTAGCCCACCGCTGGCTAGAGACGAAATCCGGTTTTGGCGCGGTGGCGGATCGGGTTGGGGCGGGCGTGGTCGAGGGCCACGAGGAGGACGGAGAGGGCGTAGAAGGCGAGGCCGAGGAGGAGGGCGTTGCCCAGGACGCTCTTGTAGCCGTGCTGTTCGACGTTCAGGAAGGAGTAGAGGTAGCGGCCCGGTGTGCCGGGGAGGATCAGTTCGCCTCGGGCCAAGGACACCGCCAGGTACGTCATCGGGTACAGCAGCCACGTCGCCGCCATCCGCAGGTGCAGCCGGCCGGGGGCGGTCAGGAACAGCCAGTCGATCACCGCCGCGATCGGGATCACCGTGTGCAGCACCTGGTTGGTCACCGCCTGCCAGCCGCCGAGGGGGCCGCCCGTCATCGCGAACGGGCTCGACGCGTGCGCCAGGATCAGGTGGTACACCAGGCCGGTGATCGTGATGTAGAGCAGAGCCGCGCCCGTCACCAGCGGGGAGAGGGGGCGGCGGGCCGTCCAGGCCCGGCGGGCCGTGGCGATCATGACCAGGGCCAGCACGATGTTGCTCTGGATCGTGAAGTACGTCAGCACCCGGATCGGGCTGCCGAGGAACAGGTCGACGGTCACCGCCGCTGCCGCCACC
>NZ_JAENRY010000171.1 GCF_016612545.1 Streptomyces sp. MBT65
GGTTCTCCCGGCCGGGGCCGTCCTGCCGGGAGCCGTCGAGCAACGACCGTAGGACCGGGGGCCATGCGGCGGGCGGGAGGGGGGCGATACGGGGCGTGGAGGTCACGGTCATGGCCCTTCCGGATGCGTACGGTGCGGGGACTTTCCTACGGCGTCGGGGAGTTGGCGTGGCCGGCCGGCGGCGCTCACCAGCGGCAGACGACCACTCCCGCGCTGGCCCCGCTCGCGAAGCCGAACATGCCGACCAGGTCGCCGCGTCGGAGGCGTCCGCCGTCGAGGGCGGTGGCGAGTTGCAGCGGGATGGTGTTGGTGGCCACGTTGCCGTGCGTGGGGAAGGTGGCGAGGATGCGGCCCGGGTCCACGCCCACCCAGTCGCAGACGACCTTGGTGAACGGCACCGACGGCTGGTGCACACAGACGAGGTCGAGGTCGTCGCCCGCGACGCCCAACTCCTTCATCGCGCCCCGCACTTTGTCGGGCAGCCCCTCGAACGACTCCACCAACCGGGCGGAGTCGATGCGGAGATGACCGAGGCGGCGGTGTTGCGCGTACGGGTTGGGCAGGGTCGCGGCCCGCCAACCCCAGGAGTTGGCGAAGAACCGGGACCCGAGGATGCCGGGCCGCTCGCCCGCCGCCACCAGCAGCGCCGAGCCCATGTCACCGGTGCTGAGGCTGGGCAGCGCGGACGACAGGTCGGCGGGATCGTCCAGTTGCCAGCGGCTCTCCCGGGTGCTGACCTCGGCAGTGGTCACCAGCACCCGCCGGTACTGCCCGCTCCGGATGAACGCGTCGGCGACCTCCAGCGCGTTGAGGACTCCGTTGCAGGCGTTCTTCAGGTCGAACACCGGGCAGCCCAGGCCCAGTTTGTCGGCGACGACATGGGCGGTGGCCGGCTCCTCCATGTCGGCGAGGATCCCGGCGTAGAGGAGCAGGTCCACATCGCCCGGATCGGTGCCGGTGTCCTCGAACAGGCGCCGGGCCGCGTGCGCGGCCAGGTCGGAGGGCTGCTCCAGGTCGTGGGCGACGGTGCGCTCGGCCAGCCCGTACATCCGCTGGAGCACCCCGCGCGACAGCGGTACGGCGGGGCTGCCCGCCCGGAACCGGTCCTCCACGGCGGCCACGCTCTGGCGTCCCTCGGGGATGTGGACGGTGGCGTGAACGATGGTGCTGTGCACGGTCATTGATGCCTCCTCGTTCGCTTCTCGGCGCCGGTCGTCAGTCCTCGGTGGTGAGGAGCAGCACCACGTTGTGCCCACCGAAGCCGAAGGAGTGGCTGACGGCGGCCCGGACGCGCTGTTCGCGGGGCGCGCCCGTGACGCAGTCCAGGTCGAAGGGGAGGTTGTCCGGGGTGAGGTTGGCGATCGGCGGGACGGTGGAGCGGTGCAGGGTGAGGGCGGTGAGCGCCGCCTCGATCGCACCGGCCGCGCCGAGGCTGTGCCCCAGAACTCCCTTGGCGGCGCTGACACTCGGCCGGTGCGGCAGCACGCGCTCGATCAACTCCGCCTCGGTCAGGTCGTTGAGCGGGGTCGAGGTCCCGTGCGCGTTGACGTGGTCGACGTCGGCCGGGCACAGCCCCGCCTCCGCGAGCGCCGACCGCAGCGCCCGCTCGGCGTGAACTCCCCCCGGGGCGGGGGCCGTCGGGTGATACGCGTCCGAGGTCTGACCGGCCCCGGCGAGCCGGGCGTAGCGCCGCTGTCCCCGGGCGCGCGCGTCCGCCTCGCGTTCCAGGACGAGGATCGCGGCCCCCTCGGAGATCACGAAGCCGTCCCGGTCGGCGGCGAACGGCCGCGAGGCCAGGCCGGGTTCGTCGACGCGGGAGGAGAGCGCGCCCATCCGCTGGAAGCCGGACGTGATCACCGGGGTGACGGCCGCCTCCGCGCCACCCGCCACCGCGATGTCGCACAGACCGGCGAGCAGCAGCCCCCGGGCGACGGCCAGGGCGCTGGCCCCGGAGGCGCACGCGGTCTCGGTCGCCAGGGACGGACCATGGGCGCCGAGGTCCAACAGCACTTCTCCGGCTGCCATGTTGGAGATCAGCATGGGCACGAGCGCGGGCGACACCAGCTCGGGTCCGCCCTGGTGATGGCGGATCGTCTGGTCCTCCAGGTGCACGGCTCCGGCCAGCCCCGAACCGATCACCACGGCGACCCGCGCACCGTCCCACCCGGCCGGGTCGAGCCCGGCGTCGGCGACGGCCTCGCGCGCCGCGAGCACGGCGAGCTGACTGAACCGGCCCATGCGCCAGGCCTTGCCGCCGCCGATCCGTGCCTGCTCCGGGGTCATCAGCGGGATACGGCAGGACAAGTCGACCGCGCAGCCCTTGAGTTCGGGATCCGTGGCGGCGGCGGACCGCCCGCTCAGCACCCCCTCCCAGGTCGCCTCGCGGCCGACCCCGGCCGGGGTGATGAGCCCCAGGCCGGTGATCGAGACGGGTGCGCACGGTGCCTTCATCACGCCTGCTTGGCGTTCAGCGCGGCGACCAGCTCACCCACGGTGCTGTGCTTGGCGGCCTCTTCCTCCGCCACCGGAACCCCGAGCGTCTCCTGGAGCGCCAGGGCGAGTTCGGCCAGCGCGAGGGAGTCGAGGTCGAGGCTCTCCAGGGTGGCCTCCGGACGGATGCTGTCTGCGCTGACCTCGAACTTCTCGGTGAGTACGGCGGTCACGGCGGTCTGGACGGGGGACATGGTGTTCCTTTCGACGGGGCGGGCGGAGTTCCCGGCAGGGCAACTAATGGAACAAGGTCTTCCGACCTGTTTTTTGCGTGACAGACACCCGTGGACGAGCCGGGGAGGGCAGAGTGCGCGCCCGGGGGCGGCACGGCGGTCTCAGGCGATACGGGTGTCGACAGGGGTGTCGATGTGCGGCACGCCCGGCAGCTCCGGCCACACCAGGGCCGCCGAGCCCCAGGTGAGCCCGGCGCCGAAGGCGGTCAGCAACACCCGTTGCCCGGCGCGGAGTTCGTCCCGCGCGGCGGCGTCGGCCAGGGCCAACGGGATGGACGCGGCGCCGGTGTTGCCGACGCGCGCGATGTTGGTGACATGCCGCTCGTCGGGTACCGGGATGCGGGCGCCGACGGCGGACAGGATGCGGGCGTTCGCCTGATGGGCGCAGAACCGGTCCACATCCTCGACCGCCCAGTCCGCGCGCTTGAGCACGGTGTGGGCGGACTGGGTCATACGGGTGACCGCATGCTGGAACACCTCACGTCCCCGCATACGGAAGTAGCGGTCGTCCGGGCCGTACGCGTCGGGGCGGGAGCGTTCCCTCGCCCCGCCGCCGGGCACCTGGATCAGCTCCTCGCCCGAGCCGTCGCTGCCGAGTTCCAGCGCCAGTACGGCGCCCGGTTCGTCGCGCTCACCGCGCCGGAGGACCACCGCCGCCGCGCCGTCGCCGAACAGGATTCCGGCGGAACGATCCTGCGGGTCGAGCAGGGTCGAGTACACCTCGGCCGCGACCAGCAGGACCCGGTCCGCGCACCCCGAGGTCAGGGCGCCGACGGCGGCCGCGAGGCCGTAGACGAAACCGCTGCACGCGGCGGAGACGTCCCAGGCGGCGATCTCGCCGAGGCCGAGGCGGGTGGCGAGCCGGGGTGCCATGGCGGGCATGGGCCGGTCTGGGGTCGAGGTGGCGACGATCACGGCGTCGACCAGGGGGCGTCCGACGACCGCGAGTGCGCGGCCGGCCGCCTCCCGTGCCAGGTCGCCGGTGGTCACGCCCGGTGCCGCGCGGCGGCGTTCGCCGATGCCGGTGCGTCGGCGGACCCAGGCGTCGTCGACGTCCCACGCGGCGGGCAGGGCGTGGTTCGGCACCGCGTCCGGGGGGACGAAACCGGCGATGCCCTCGAGGACGGCCGTCTGCGGCGTTCTCAAGAGCGGGGCTGCGCTGGGCAGTCGGAAGGTCACACACGCCTCGATGGGGAAGTGATCTTGGACGAGCGTGCACGACTGTAGAACGGATGAAGATCGGGGCGGGGGCGCGACGCGATTCGAACGCGTGCGCAGTTCCGGGTCGTTTTCAACAAAAGCGCAGCTCAGCGACCGTAGTGAGGAAACGTTACGTCTGTTATGTCGCCCGTAGATCACCCGAAAGAGGGCGGTTGGGGGCGGCCGTTCGACGCACAACCGCCCCCGGGGTCCTGTCAGTTCGGGGAGGACGGGCGAACCCGGCGCGCTGCGGAGTGAGTTCGGGGCGTGAGCTGCTGGTGCCCTATGACGGAGAGGAGTTCGAGCTTGCCCTGGCTCTCCGTGCCGGGGCGTGCGGTCATGACGACCAGGGTCTGGGCACGGTTCTCGGTGAACAGGACCTGGGCGTCGACGTCGATCCGGCCGAGGGAGGGGTGGAGGATCGTCTTGCTCTCGCCGTAGCGCTGGGCGACCTCCTGGAGTTCCCACAAACGGACGAACTCCGGGCTGCGTTCCCGGAGTTCGGCGACGATCCGGGCCGCCCGGGGGGCGCTGCCGGCGGCCGACGTGAGCGCGGCGCGCAGCCGGGCCGCCTGGGTGCGGCTGTGCCGGGGGTGGTCCTCCTCCGGATACACCAGCCGGTCCGCGGGGTCGGTGAACCAGCGGTAGTAGGCGCTGCGGGCCAGACCCGTGTGGCGCGTCTGGTCGCCCAGCAGCGCGGTGGCGATCGGGTTCATGGCGAGGGTGTCGGCCATGTCGGTCAGCACGATCGCCGGGGTGTCGTCGTTCAGCCGCTCCAGGACCCGCAGCAGGGTCGGGCTGACGTGCTCGGAGCGCTGGAAGCGGACCGGGGCGTTGTGGCCGATGAGCGTGAAGAGGTGATCGCGCTCGTCCGGGGTCAGCCGTAGCGCCCGGGCGAGGGCGGTGGTGATCTGCACGGACGGCTGCGGGGCGCGCTGCTGCTCCAGGCGGGCGTAGTAGTCGGTGGACATCCCGGCGAGCTGGGCCACCTCCTCGCGGCGCAGCCCCCGGGTGCGCCGGCGCGGGCCCTCGACCAGCCCGACGTCATGGGGCCGCAGCGCCTCGCGCCGCCGCCGCAGGAACTCCGCCAGCTCCTTCTTCTCCATGTCCGACCTCGCCCTTTCCCGTCCGTGACCTCCATCGTCGCCGCTTTCCGTCACCCCAGCCAGGGATCCCCGATCCCTGGACAAACCTTCCTCTCCCGCCCCCGCGAGACCGCTCCTACGGTCGGACCAGCGACGACCTCCGAGGAGAGACCCCCATGAAACTGACCGGCAACACCGTCCTGATCACCGGCGGCACCTCGGGCATCGGCCTCGGCCTGGCCCTGCGCCTGCACGCGTCCGGCAACAAGGTGATCGTCGCCGGCCGCCGCAAGGAACTGCTGGACCGGATCACGAGCGAGCACCCCGGCATCGAGGCGCTCGCCCTCGACGTGACGGACCCGGCGTCGATCGCCGGCGCGGCGGAGCGGGCCCGGGCCGCGTACCCGGAGCTGAACGTCCTGGTCAACAACGCGGGCATCATGCTGCGCGAGAACCTCCTCGACCCGGCGTCCCTCCCGCTCGCCGAGGACCACGTCACGGTCAACCTGCTCGGCACGATCCGGATGACGTACGCCTTCCTGCCGCTGCTGACCGGCAGGCCCGACGCGGCCGTCCTGAACGTCACCTCCGCGCTGGCGTTCGTCCCGCTGCCGATCACCCCGACCTACAGCGCGACCAAGGCCGCGCTGCACTCCTTCTCGGAGAGCCTGCGCGTCCAACTGACCGACGCCGGCGTCCAGGTGATCGAGGTCGCCCCGCCGGGCGTCCGCACGACCCTGCTGGGCCAGCAGGACGACGAGAACTCCATGCCGCTGGACGACTTCCTCACCGAGACCCTCGACCTGCTGCGCGAGAAGCCCGACGCACGGGAACTCGTCGTGGAACGCGCCCGGTTCGTCCGCGACGCGGAGGCGAACGGCTCCTACGACACCGTCCTCGCCCAGCTCGGCGGCGTGCGGGCGTGACACCCGAGGACGTCCCCGGCGAGCGGTCCGACGCCGCCCGCAACCGGGTCCGGCTGCTGGAGGCCGCCGCCCGGCTGGTGGCCGAGCGGGGCGCGGAGCACGTGACGATGCACGAGGTCGCGGAGGCCGCCGGGGTCGGAAAGGGCACGCTCTTCCGCCGCTTCGGCGACCGGGACGGACTCCTGCTCGCCCTCCTCGGCGAGGCCGAGGCCGACTTCCACGAGGCGTACACCTCGGGTCCGCCGCCCCTGGGACCGGGCGCCGACGCGAGGGACCGGCTGACCGCGTTCGGCCGCGCCCTGATCGAACGGGTCGCCGCCGACGCCGACTTGGGCGCCGCACTGGGCCGACAGGTCGTCCACGAACGCCGGTTCGCCTCCGAAACGGGCCGCGCCTTCCACCACCACGTCTCAACTCTCCTCGGGGAAGCGGGAGTCGACACGGACCCCGACATGCTCGCGCACGCGCTGCTCGCCTTCGCGGACTTCGGGACGGGCGACTATCTGCACGTCGGCTGCGGCATCCCCGTCGCCCGTCTCCAGGCCACCTGGGTGGACCTGGTGCGACGGGTGACCCGCGACGAGAAGGGTCCGTCGGCGACTGTGAGAATGGGCCCATGAGCATCGTCAAGATCAACGTACTCACCGTTCCCGAAGAGCAGCGCGAGACGCTGGAGAAGCGCTTCGCGAACCGGGCCGGGACGGTCGACGGCTCGGACGGTTTCGAGTGGTTCGAGCTGCTCCGGCCCGTCGAGGGCACCGACACCTACCTCGTCTACACGCGCTGGCGCGCCGAGGAGGACTTCCAGAACTGGATGTCCGGGATGGGCCAGGCCGCGCACCGGGGCACGCCCCAGGACGGTTCCCCGCAGGGCGAGCGGCCGAGGCCCGCCGCGACGGACGCCACGCTGTGGACCTTCGAGGTGGTCCAGCAGTCCGGCCCCAGGCAGGACTGACCCGGGCCCCGACAAGGGAAGCTCTACGACGTCTCCCGCACCGCCGTCAGTTCGCGCAGGACGCGGGTGAGGTCGTCCGGTGCCGCCGCGAGCCGCACCGGGCGCCCCCGCCCAGCCGCGACCGGCGGTGCGGTCCGAGATGACGGGAACGGCGGCCGACTCCTGGACGCCGGTTCCATGGCGCTGGTGCAGCGCGTGCAGAGCCGTCAACTGCGCCTGGAATTCGGGTATTTCGGCAGGCATGGCGGCCGGCAGGGGCAGCGTCCGGCTGCGCCCGTCCCGTAGCAGCACGCTGACGCGACGACGCTGACCGCCCCGCGAACCGCTCCCGTGCCGCAGCCGTGTCCGCAGCTCGGCGACCTCCTGCCAGGGCACGCTCCACCTGCCCAGCAGCGTCCGGGACCGCAGGCCGTGCGCGCCGGCGCTCACCCGGGCGGTGACCAGGTACAGCGAGACGAGACCGACGAGCGCGAGCGACCCGCCGACACTCGGCCACAGCGCGACCGGGCCCAGGAACACGGCACCGAGCGCGGCCACGACGACCCCCGCGGCCCCCAGTCCGACCCCGCCCCACAGGGCGCGCACGGCGGACGGACGGCAGATCACCAGGTCAGGGTCGTCGGTCATACCCGCGACTCTCGCACCGCCCGCGCGGCAAGCGCTTGTGCGATCTCCGGCAGTGTTCCGGCCCGGCAGACCGCCCGGAGGAGGCAAGGCCCCCGACAACCCCCAGGAGTGCCCTCGTTGGCGCGTCCTCCACAGCAGTCCCACCGAAGTGACATGACCCGTTCACCGAGTCTCCACATCCGACGCTCTGCGCCGAAAGAATCCGGCCATTGACTCACTCCGCGCGGCATCCACCCGGAGTCGCGAAGCGCCTCGTTTCATTTCGTTTCGTTTCGTTTCCTGAGGTGGGGGGACACGTGCTGTCCGCGCAGAAGGGCTCCGGCAGATCGGAGCCCCACAGACCCGTGCTCGATCCGCCGCCCAGACGGCCACAGGCCGCCCGCGGGCTCGGCGACCGCGTCTTCCGCTACCAGTTGACGGCCACCGGGGTCGTCGTCCTCGGCATCATGGCCGCCGTAGGACTGTTCCTGCTGCTGAGGGCGACCCAGGCGCTGCGGGCCACCGGGCCGTCGTTCCTGACCACGGCCCAATGGCAGCCGGACGTCCACAAGTTCGGCATCGCGGCCGTCCTCACCGGCACCCTGCTGATCGCCGCCGTCGCGGTCACGATCTCCGTGCCGCTGGCGGTCGGGACCGCGCTGTTCATCTCGGACGTGGCACCGCGCGGACTGCGCCGCACGCTGGTGAGCCTGGTCGACCTGATGGCGGCCGTCCCCTCGGTCGTCTACGGCCTGTGGGGTCTCTTCTTCCTCCAGGCGCACGTGATCGGGCTGTCGCGCTGGCTGTCCGACTGGTTCGGCTGGATCCCCCTGTTCAAGGTCGACGGCACCCACCCGGGCGACCCGCTCGCCTCCGCGAGCGTCTACACCGCGTCCGCGTTCGTCGCCGGGATCGTGGTCGCGCTGATGGTCGCGCCCATCCAGTGCTCGGTGATGCGCGAGGTCTTCGCCCAGGCCCCGGCCGGTGAACGCGAGGGCGCCTACGCGCTCGGCGCGACCCGCTGGGGCATGATCCGCGCGGTCGTCCTGCCGTACGGCAAGGGCGGCATGATCGGCGGCACGATGCTCGGGCTCGGCCGGGCGATGGGCGAGACGATCGCCGTCTACATGATCATCTCGCCGGTCTTCGTGATCCAGCCGCACATCCTCCAGACCGGCTCCAACTCGGTCTCCTCCCTGATCGCCCTGCACTACGGCGACGCCTCCTCCTTCGGCATGTCGGCGCTGATGGCGGCGGGCCTGGCGCTGTTCCTGCTCACCCTGGCGGTCAACTTCACCGCCTCCACGATCGCGGCCCGCTCGCGGTCCGGCGCGCAGAGCGAGGCATGAGATGACGGTCGTAGACGAGACGCGCGCGGGCGAGACGCGCGTAGACGAGCCCGCGGTCGAGGTGGCCGGGGGCGCCCGACTCCCCGACGTACCGCGGCGGATCGGCGGACCGACCCGGTCCGGGGTGCTGGCGCTGTGCGGGGCCGCGGTGTCCGGCCTGTGCGTGAGCGTGCTCCTGTTCGGTGAACTGGCCCCCTTCTCCGGCGCGTTGGGCTTCGCCGTCACCTGGTACGTCGTCTTCCTCACCGTGTACGGCGTGCTCACCGGCCTGGAGGAGAACGGGCAGGCGGTACGGGACCGGGTGATGACGGTGGTGCTGTGGACGGCGGCGGGCCTGCTGTTCGCCGCGCTGGCCATGGTCGTCGGCTTCACCCTGTGGCGAGGCCGCGAGGCGCTGACGTACGTCAACTTCTTCCACCAGGACATGCAGGCGGCGGGCCCGCTCGACCCGCTCGGCGTCGGCGGGATCGCCCACGCGATGGTCGGCACCCTGCTGATGATCACCATCGCGCTGCTGATCACGGTCCCGTTGGGGCTGGCCTGCGCGGTGTACCTCAACCAGATCCCCGGCCGGTTCTCCCGCTTCGTCCGCACCATCGTCGAGGCGATGACCGCGCTGCCCTCCATCGTGGCCGGCCTGATGGTGTACGCCGTCTGGGTCCTCCAACTCGGCATGGAGAAGTCGGGGTTGGCGGCCGGGTTCGCGATCAGCGTGATGATGCTGCCGATCGTGATCAGGGCGGCGGACGTGGTGCTACGGCTGGTCCCCGGCACGCTCACCGAGGCGGCGGAGGCGCTGGGCGCGCCGCGCTGGCGGACGGTCTGGCACGTGGTCCTGCCGACCGCGCGCTCGGGCCTGGCCACGGCCGTCATCCTCGGCACGGCACGCGGCATCGGCGAGACCTCCCCGGTCCTGCTCACCGCGGGCTTCACGGCGGCCACCAACTACGACCCGCTGCACGGCCCGATGATCTCGTTGCCGCTCGCGGTCTTCAGCTTCGTCCGGTCCCCCGAACCCGCGATGATCGCCCGCGGTTTCGGTGCGGCGGCGGTACTGATGGCCCTGGTGCTGGTCCTGTTCGTGATCGCCCGCGTCATCGGCGGCCGGGGCCCCGGCCAACAGACCCGCGCCCAGGCCCGCCGCACGGCCCGAGCGTCCAGGCGCGACGTGGCCCGCTTCGCCGAACTCCGTTCACCGGGCCTGTCGTTGTTCGACGCGCAGCCCCATGAGTCGTCGGCGACAACGCCCAACCCCGCGGCTGAACCCCCCGCACCCGACGACGACGAACGGGCCCCTCAGGGACAAGCCGCGCCCGACAGCGAACCGGTCACGAACAGCGCACGCAGTGGCGGCGAAGCCGTCACGGAGGGCGCAAGCCAAGGACCCACGGCAGCCGACGACGGCGAACAGGCCCCACAGAGCCCAGCCGCACCCGACGACGAGACCGCCACGAACAGCGCCCGCAGTGGCGGCGAAGCCGTCACGGAGGGCGCAACCGCAAGCCAGGGACCCACCGCAGCCGCCCCGGGACCAGCCGAACCCGCACCCGACGCCGAACCCGCCCCGCAGGGGCCACCCGCACCCGGAGAGACGACCGACTGATGCCCAGCCATCTCAGCCTCCCCCGCCCCCTGCGGGCGCTCGGCATCCTCGGCGCGTTGTTGGCCGTGGTCGCCGGACTGCTCGCGGGCCCGTTGGCCAGGTCCGCCGCCGCCGACAGCTACACCCCCATCGCCGGTGCCGGTTCCACCTGGGCGGAGAACGCCGTGGACGAATGGCGCCGCGCGGTCAACCAGTACGGCATGCGGATCAGCTACGCCGGTACGGGTTCCTCCGACGGACGGCGTCAATTCCTCAGCGGGACCGTCGACTTCGCGGTGTCGGACATCCCGTTCCAGACCCACCCCACCGACGGCAGCGCGGCGGAACGCCCCGGCTCGGGGTCGTACGCCTACATGCCGATCGTGGCCGGCGGCACGGTGTTCATGTACCACCTGACCGTCAACGGCAAGCGGGTCACCAACCTCCGCCTCTCCGGCGCCGTCGTCACCAAGATCTTCACCGGGGTCGTCAAGACCTGGGACGACCCGGTGATCAAGGCCGACAACCCCGGACTCCAGCTCCCGCACCGCACGATCGTCCCGGTCGTCCGCTCCGACGGCTCCGGCTCCACCGCCCAGTTCACGATGTGGATGGCCGCCCAGCACAAGTCGCTCTGGAACGCGTACTGCGCGAGGGTCGGCCGCTCGGGCGCCTGCGGGCAGACCTCGTACTACCCGACCGTCTCCGGCATGATCGCCCAGTCCGGCGACCTCGGCGTGGCGGGTTACATCGCCCAGAACTACGGCGAGGGCGCGATCGGTTACGTCAACTACTCCTACGCCCTCAACGCGCACTATCCGGTCGCCAAGGTCCTCAACCACGCCGGCTACTACACCGAGCCGACCCCGAAGAACGTCGCCGTCTCGCTCCTCAAGGCGAAGATCAACACGAACAGGTCCTCCGCCGACTACCTCACCCAGCAGCTCGACGGCGTCTACAACGACAGCGACAAGCGCAACTACCCGCTGTCCAGCTACTCGTACATGATCCTGCCGCTGAAGGTGCAGGGCACGTTCACGAAGACCAAGGGCAAGACGCTGGGCGCCTTCTCCTACTACTTCATGTGCCAAGGGCAGCAACAGGCGCCCTCACTCGGCTACTCGCCCCTCCCGATCAACCTGGTGAAGGCCGGCTTCGACCAGATCCGCCGCATCCCGGGTGTGCAGGCGCAGAACATCAACATCAGGAACTGCAACAACCCGACCTTCACCACCGACGGCCGCAACAAGCTGGCGGAGACCGCGCCTTACCCCTCGGCCTGTGACAAGCAGGGCGCGACGGCCTGCACGACGGGCAGCGGCGGCGCCAAGGCGTCGATGGGCAACGGGAGTTCGGGCGGCACCGCGTCCGGCGGCGGCACGGGCGGCACCGCCACCGGCACCACCACCGGTGGCACGGCGAGCGGCGGCGGCTCCGCGCAACCCTCCGTCGACCCGGACACCGGCCAGGCCCTGACCTCCGGCGGAACCGGCACGGGCACCGGTTCCGGCGGCACCGGCACCGGCACGGCGGCAGCCGCGGCCGACGGCACGGTCGCCCTCGCCCAGCCGGTCGCGGTCTCCGCCGAACACGGCTGGACCACCACCCAGACCCTGATGCTGCTGGCCGCCCTCCTGATCCTGGGCCTCCTGCTGCTGCCGTCCATCGCCTCCCGCCTGATCACCGCCCGCGCCGACGACCGCCAGGACGAGGGGAGTTCACGATGACGAGCACACCCGAGAACCCGCAGCCGCACCTGGCCCCGAAGCCCCACCCGCCGAAGGCGAAGCCGAGGCTGCTGCTCCGCCTCGTCGCCGGCGCGGCCATCGGCGCCCTGGTCGGTCTCGCCGTGGCCCAGTCCGCCCCGCCCGCCACCGCGGCCCCCGCAAGCTCCGCGGTCACCGTCTCCGGCCGCGGCGAGTTCAAGGACATGAAGTTCACCGTCGACCAGACGACCCACCTCACCAGCCAGGCGGTGACGGTGAGTTGGACCGGCGGCACCCCCACCACGTTCGCGGGCACCCTGTTCAACACCGACTACGTGCAGATCATGCAGTGCTGGGGCGACGACGACGGCACGGTCCCCGCCAACCCCGGCCCGTCCCGCACCCAGTGCCAGTACGGCGCCTCCCCGACCACCGACCGCGGCGGCTGGCCCGGCAACGACTACGACGACAGCCGCAGGGTCTTCTACAGCGCCGACCCCACCAACTACGGCCAGGACAACCGCTACGGCGCGGCCAACCCGAACGCCCCCGGCGAGGTCCCCTTCAAGTCGGTCGACGGCACGGTCATCACCAGCAACACCCAGAACAACGCGCTGTTCAACCACAACACCACCAACGAGGTCGACTTCGCCCGCTCCGGCGCCGACGGCACCGGCAAGGAGTACGTCGAGATCCAGACGGCCAACGAGGCCCCGCACCTGGGCTGCGGCACCCCGGTGACCACCAACGGCGTGACGAAGCCCCGGAGTTGCTGGCTGGTGATCGTCCCGCAGGGCCATCTCGACCTGGACGGGAAGCCGTACGCCGACCAGAGCCAGGTCAACGCGGGCTCCCCGGTCTCCTCCACCAACTGGCGGAACCGCGTCGCGATCCCCCTGCACTTCAACTCGGTCGGCGCCAACTGCCCGCTCGGCGCGGAGGAACGCCCCACCACCGGCAGCGAACTGATCGCCGACGCGATGACCAGCTGGCAGACCGCGCTCTGCCCGACCGGCACGGTCTACGGCTACACCGAGCTCGGCGAGCCCGACGCCAGGGCCCACCTCATGGGCGACCGCACCACCGGACTGGCCTTCACCACCCGGGCGTTGGGCGCCGACGCGGGCACGACGGCGCCGTCGGGTACGACGACGTACGCCCCGGTCGCCCTGTCCGGAGCCGTCATCGGCTTCACCATCGAACGCAGACCCGAGGCCGGCGCCCCGGACTCGGTGGAGAGACTCGCCGGCACCAAGGTCGAGTCCATCGACCTCACCCCCCGCCTGGTCGCCAAGCTGCTCACCGAGTCGTACCGCAACTCCCCCTGGGGCGCGGTGATCAACGGCACCGCCGCCGCACACTACGGCTGGGCGAGGAACAACCCCGCGGGTCTCGCCACCGACCCCGAATTCCTCGCCCTGAACCCGGAGTTCGCGCATCTCTCGATCGCGGAGACCCCGTCCACCGACACCGATCTGCTCACCGCGCTCGGCCACAGCGACACGGCCCGCGCCCTGTGGCAGTGGATCATGTCGGACAAGGAGGCCCGGCAGTTCCTCGGCGGCGTCTCCGACGACTGGGGCATGCGCGTCAACCCGTACTACAGCACCAACGCGGACGTGAACCCGGCCGGCTTCGTCTTCGACCCGTCGCACACCGACGACTACCCGAAGAGCGACCAGTGGTGCACGATCCCGCCGGGCAGCGGCGGCACCTACAAGCAGTGCATGATCGACTTCCATCCCTACGTCGACGACATGCACGCCGGTGCCCTGCACACCCGCCGTGCCGACACCCTGTGGAAGTCGTCCTGGGACTCGCAGGCCAACCCGCCCACGTACAAGACCACCGGCCCGTAGACCGTCGGCTCCCGGTTCGTGATCACCGTGACGGACGCGGCCTCGGCCGCCCGCTACGGCCTCCAGACGGCCCGACTCCGCAACAGCGCGGGCAAGTTCGTCGCTCCTACGGCCGCCTCGCTCACCGCCGCCGCGACGAGCGCGACCGGCAGCCCGGTCGCCGAGATCACCCCGGCGGGCGCCACGGCGAAGACGGCGTACCCGCTCGCGCAGCTCGTCTACGCGGCGGTCCGGCCCGGCGTCCTGAACGCCGCCGCACGCAAGGACTACGCGGCGCTGCTGCGGTACGCCATCGGCGGCGGGCAGGTCAGCGGGGCGGACCCCGGGCTGCTCCCGGGCGGCTACGCGCCGCTGCCCGCCAGGTTCCGTACCGCCGCCGCGCACGCGGCCACCGCGCTGGTCCAGTACACCGGGCCGTCCACCGCCGGGGGGTCGACCGGGAACGGCGCCGGATCCAGCAGCGGCAGCGAGACGATCGGCACCGGGGAGGGTTCCAGTGGGGTCGTCTCGGGTGCCCCGGCCGGCGATGCCACCCCGCCCTCCGCGAGTGCCGTACCGAGTGACTCGCCGTCGTACGACGGCGGTAAGGCCGTACAGACGACCGCGGCGGGTACGACGCCTGCGGACCCGGCCAGTCCGTTGCGCTATGCGGTGCCGGTGGGTGCGGCGCTCGGTGCGGTGGCCGGTGTCGGTGCGCCGTTCGCCGGCGGCGGGCGGTTGTCACTCGGCACCGTGCAGACGGCGGTCCGTCGGCTGCGGGCTCGTCGTGGCTGGCCGCGCCTTCGCGGCGGAGCCGCGGATTAACACAGCCCCGCGCCCCTGAAAGGGCGCTCCACAGACGGCCGTCCGCCCCGAAAGGCAGTCGGGGCGGACGGCTCGCACCACCTTCCCAGATCCATCGGATCCATCCGACGTCACGTCACCTCGCACACCTTCTGGAGAACCGCAATGCGCAGAATGCGCCTCTCGGCGGCCATGGTCGCCGCCGCCGTGGTGTCCGGCACGCTGGCTCTGGCGAGCCCGGCGTCCGCCGACCCCACCCCCGCCGGAACCTTCCGCCAGCTCGTCGGCGTGGGTTCCGACACCACTCAGGACGTGCTCAACGCCCTCGCGGGCGACACCGTCAACGGCATCAGCTACTCCACAACCGCCGTGAAGTCGTCGTCCGGTGCGGGTGTCGCCTCCTACGACGCGATCGAGCCCGGCACCGGCTCCACCTCGTCCACGATCACGACCCGTTCCGGCGGCCCGGCCTTCGCGCGCCCGAACGGCTCCGGCGCCGGCCGCACCGCCCTGAGCGAGGCGCTCACCGGTGAGACGTACCTGAGCAGCACCGGTCCCGTCATCAAGGGCCAGGTCGACTTCGCCCGCTCCTCCGGCGGCCCGTCCGCCTCGGGCAGCACCCTCACCTACGTCCCGTTCGCCCGGGACGCGGTGGGTGTCGCGGTGCGCGGCTCGGCCCTGAACAACCTGACCGTGACCCAGCTGCGCGACATCTACACCGGCCACCTCACCGAGATCAACGGCCAGACCCTGCACCCGAAGCTCCCGCAGCAGGACTCCGGCACCCGCAAGTTCTTCCTGAACGCGATCGGCGTGACCAACGACCAGCTCGCCCTGGGCATCCCGATCGTCCAGGAGAACCAGGGCAACGCCGCCCTCACCGAGGACGGCGCGCTCGTCCCGTTCTCGGTCGGCAGCTGGATCGCCCAGAACAACGGCATCTCCCCCGACTACACCAAGACCTCGGTGACCGCGGGCGGCTACCTGGCCTCCGTCGTCCTGCCCGGCGACTCCGGCGCGACCAACCCGGTGACCACGGTCAACGGCAAGCTCACCCCGGTCGGCGGCTACTACGAGAACGCCACCTTCGGCCGCGACGTCTACAACGTCGTCCCGAGCCGCGCGATCGACCCGACGAGCATCTTCTTCGACAAGAACCTCTACGACGTCTTCGTCACCAGCGGCACCCACGAGGCCGCCCTCGCCTCCGACAGCTCCGAGGCGGTCATCTCGTCCTTCGGCTTCCTGAACGAGTCGTACAACGGCTCGGTCAACCAGGCCAAGCACGCCAAGGTGGGCGGCCTGGAAGGCACCGGCATCGACAAGTCGACGCCCGCCGCGCCGGTCCTGAAGAGCACCCTCGGCGACGCGAGCGTGAAGCTGGACTGGACCGCCCCGGCCAACCCGGCCCTCCCGGTCACCGACTACCGCGTCACGCTGACCGGTTCGGACGGCGCCGTCGTCGCCGTCAAGGACCTGGCGGCGAGCGCCCGTTCGTACACCTTCAGCGGTCTGGCCAACGGCACCTACTCCGCCTCGGTCTCCGCCGCCAACCTCGTCGGCCCGGGTACCGCGGCCAGCTGGACCGGCGCGGTCAAGTACGCGAGCACCACCAAGGCGACCACCGCCACCACGGCGTACGGCGTGACCCCGAAGGTCGCGGTCACCGTCACCGGCACGCACGGTGTCGTCCCCAGCGGCAAGGTCACCGTGAAGGACGGCACGACGGTCGTCGGCACCGGCACGCTGAACAGCGCCGGCAAGGTCACCGTCAACGTGTCGAACCACCTCAAGGTCGCCACGCACAGCCTGACCGTCTCCTACGCCGGTGCGGCCAAGCTCAACGCCTCCTCCGCGACCGTCTCCCTGAAGATCGTCAAGGCGACCCCGGCGATCACCAAGACCGCGCCCGCCTCGATCGCCCACACGGCCCGCGCGAAGGTCACCGTCAAGGTCACCGCGACCGGCACCACGCCGGCCGGCACCGTGCGGATCTACGAGGGCACCAAGCTCCTCGCGACCGGCACCCTGAGCGCCGGCAAGGTCACCGTCACGCTGCCGAAGCTCGCCAAGGGCAATCACACCCTGCACGCCTACTTCGCGGGCTCGACGACGGTGAACGCGCGCAGCGGCGCCAACTTCGTCATCAAGTCCACCTGATCCACGGCCAGTTGACCGCTTGACCGATCGTGCGGCCGGGGAGACCTCAGCGTCTCCCCGGCGGCCCATGACAACGACAGCAGACGACGACAGCGAAGGAGGCGGGCCGCCGTGACCGTCGCCACCCCCATGAGGCTCGCGCCGGCCGCGCCGCGCACGCTCGTCCGGAGCGTGCGGAGCGTCACCGCCGTCCGCCACATCGCCCGCGGCGGGCTGCTCAGCCTCGCCGCCCTCCTGCTCGGCATCACCGCGCAGCTGCTCGTGTTCAGCGGCGCCCAGGAACACTCCGCGCAGCACGCCTCGTTCGACGAGCTGCGGGGTCAACTCGCCCTGGGCACCGCCCCGGTGTCCCAGGCCGACCAGCAGGGCAGGCTCCTCGCGCCCGGCACCCCGGTCGCCCTGATCGACGTCCCCGCCCTCGGCCTGAGCCAGGTCGTCCTGGAGGGCACCGACTCCACCGTCCTGACCGACGGCCCGGGACACCGCCGTGACACCCCGCTGCCCGGCCAGTCCGGCACCAGCGTGCTGATGGGCCGGGCGGCGGCCTACGGCGGCCCGTTCGGGCGGCTGGCCGAGCTCCGCGAGGGGGTCACGCTCACCGTGACCACCGGTCAGGGCAAGGCGATCTACCAGGTCACCGACGTCCGCCGGGCCGGCGACCCGGCGCCCGCGCCGCTCGCGGCGGGCGCGGGCCGGCTGGTCCTGGTCACCGCGACCGGCCCGCACTTCATGCCGTCCGGCGTGCTCCGCGTCGACGCCGACCTGATCTCGAAGGCCTTCCAGACCCCGGCGGCGGTGATCCGCTCCGGCACCCTGCCGGGTTCCGAGGAACCCCTCGCCCGTCCCGACGGCGTGCCGTGGCCCCTGGTGATGTGGCTCCAGGCGCTGCTGCTGACCGCCGTGGCGGCCGTATGGGCCTGGCACCGCTGGGGCCGCCACCAGACGTGGATCGTCTTCGCCCCGCTCGTCGCGGTCCTGGGCCTCCAGGTCGCCACGCGCACCACCGAACTGCTGCCGAACCTGCTGTGAACCGAGGGAACCAGACATGACCGTGACCGACACCGCCGTCCTGCCCACCGTCGATCCGACGGCCGCCCCCGCGACCCTCGAAGCCCGCGCCGTCTCGGCCTGGTTCGGCACCCATCAGGTGCTCGGCCAGGTGTCGCTGACCATGCCCGCGGGCCAGGTCAGCGCGCTCATCGGCCCGTCCGGCTGCGGCAAGTCGACGTTCCTGCGCACCCTCAACCGCATGCACGAGCTGATCCCGTCGGCGGCCTTCGGCGGCGAGGTGCTCTTCGAGGGCGAGGACATCTACGACGCCTCCTGGCGGCTGACGGACGCCCGCCGCCGTATCGGCATGGTCTTCCAGAAGCCGAACCCGTTCCCCGCGATGTCGATCTACGACAACGTGGTGGCCGGTCTGCGCCTCACGGGCACCCGGGTGAGCCGTCGTGAGAAGGACGAGCTGGTCGAGGAGTCGCTGACCCGCGCGGGTCTGTGGAAGGAGGTCCGCGACCGGCTGCGGCAGCCCGGCGGCGCGCTGTC
Organism: Streptomyces sp. MBT65; assembly: GCF_016612545.1. Taxonomy (GTDB): domain Bacteria; phylum Actinomycetota; class Actinomycetes; order Streptomycetales; family Streptomycetaceae; genus Streptomyces. The sequence continues at coordinate 18,480 of NZ_JAENRY010000171.1, forward strand.
CGGCGGCCAGCAGCAGCGGCTGTGCATCGCCCGCGCGCTCGCCGTACGCCCCCAAGTCCTCCTCATGGACGAACCCTGCTCGGCGCTCGACCCCACCTCCACCCGCCGGGTCGAGGAGACGATCCACGAACTGGCCGGCCAGGTCACCGTGGTGATCGTCACCCACAACATGCAGCAGGCCGCCCGCGTCTCCCAGCAGTGCGCGTTCTTCCTCGCCGAACAGGGCACCCCCGGCGGGATCGTGGAGGCCGGCGCCACCGACGACGTCTTCGGCTCCCCCAAGGACCAGCGGACGGCGGACTACGTGGCGGGCCGCTTCGGCTGAGCGTCACACGCGACCTATGCGTCACACGCGTCACACGAACGAGGGGGTTTGCATCGCGGGGAACCGGTGTACCGGTGTTCGTGGTCGCCGCCGTCGTCGTGACCGCGCTGTGCACCGCGCCGGTGCGCCGGGCCTTCCGGTGCGTGACGGAACCGGAGCTGCGATGGGCGTTCCGCCGCTGCACGGACGAACTCGCCCGCCCCTAGCGATGGTTGGGGTGGAACGGCGGGCGAGTTCGTCCGTGCAGC
>NZ_JAENRY010000172.1 GCF_016612545.1 Streptomyces sp. MBT65
GGTGGTGGGGGCCGGGGCGGTCACTGGTCCACCGTCCTTTCCACGGGCGGGAGTTGGGGGCTCGCCACAGCCGAGTATTGAGGGCTCGCCATCAGATCTCCTTGACGTACTCGAACGGCTCGCGGCAGGCGCAGCATCGCCACAGGGCCTTGCAGGAGGTCGCGGCGAAGTGCGAGGTCTCCTCGGTGTCGGTCGCCCCGCAGCGGGGGCAGGGCACCGTGCGGCGGGTCGGGGACAGGGTGAGGACCAGCGGACCGCGAGGGGCGGCTCCCGGTGGGGCGATGCCGTGTTCGGCGAGCTTGGCGCGGCCGGCCGGGGTGATCCAGTCGCTGCTCCAGGGCGGGGTCAGGACCGTACGGATCTCCACGCGCGCGTACCCGGCGTCCGTCAGCCGTGCGGCCACCTCGGCGCGCATCTCGGCCATGGCGGGACAGCCGGAGTAGGTGGGCGTCAGGCTCGCCACGACCGTGCCGTCCTCGCGCAGCTCCACGTCACGCAGGACGCCGAGGTCGGCCAGCGTGAGCATCGGCATCTCGGGGTCGGACACCTGCGCGGCGATGTGCCGGGCGCGACGCGCGTCGAGCAGGGTGGTCACCATGTCGCCTCCGGGTGGGCGCGGGCCACACTCTGGAGTTCGGCCAGGAGAGGGGCCAGGTGGTCGGTGTGGTCGCCGGCGCGGCCGTGTCCGGGGAGCGGTGCCGATGCGGGCAGGGCCAGCCCGGCGGCGTCGGCGACCTGGCGGAGGACCCCCAGTACCTCGTCCCTCAACTCGCCGTCCCCTGCGAAGAGTTCGTCCAGGTACGGGGCCACGGCGGTCAGCGCGTCCCGCATCCGCCGCTGCGACTCCTCCGTGCCGTCGCCCAGCCGCACGACCCACTCCGCCGCGTACTGGCGGTGGTACGCCAGTTCCTTGACGCCCTTGGCGGCGATGGCGGCGAGCACCGGGTCCGATGTGGCGACGGCGAGCCGCTCGAAGAGGGCCAGTCGCCAGGAGGACAGCACCAGCAGGCGGGTGATCGAGAACGCGAAGTCCCCGTTGGGGAGTTCGGCCAGCCGTACGTTGCGGAAGTCGTCCGCGTCGCGGAAGTAGGCGTACGCGTCCTCGCCGCGACCCGTGCCGTCGACCTGCCCGGCACGCGCGTAGAGCAGACGGGTCTGGCCGAGGAGGTCGAGTCCGATGTTGGCCAGGGCCACCTCCTCCTCCAACTCGGGGGCGGCGGTGCACCATTGGGCCAGTCGCTGCGCGCTGACGAGCGCGTCGTCGCCAAGTGCCAGGCAATATGTGGCCAGTTGAGCGGCGTCCGTCCCCTCCGGCACGGTCTGGTCGACACCGTGCAGCGGGTCCTCGAAGCCGGTGCCGAAGGCCCAGCGGGCGTCGCCGTCGTCGTGTCCCTCGGCCAGGGACAGATAGACGTGGTCGTCACTCATTCCCTGCTCCTAGATGTGGGGGACGTCGTCGGGGATGTCGTAGAACGTGGGGTGACGGTAGACCTTGTCGGCGCTCGGGGCGAAGAACGGGTCCTTCTCGTCGCGGGTCGAGGCGGCGATGTGCTCCGAGCGCACGACCCAGATGGACACACCCTCGTTGCGCCGCGTGTAGAGGTCACGGGCGTGGGTGAGCGCCATCGCGTCGTCGGCGGCGTGCAGCGAGCCGACGTGGACGTGGTTCAGGCCGCGCTTGCCGCGGACGAACACCTCGTACAGGGGCCAGTCCTGCGTCATGCCACCGCTCCTTCGGTCTTCCGGGTACGGGCGGCCTGCTTGGCCGCGTGGGCGGTGGCCGCCTCCCGGACCCAGGCGCCCTCCTCATGGGCGGCCCGGCGACGGGAGACCCGCTCCGCGTTGCGCGGTCCGTCGCCGCTGATCACCCGCTGCAACTCGGACCAGTCCGGGGTGCCGAAGTCGTGCCGGCCGCGCTCCTCGTTCCAGCTCAACTCCGGGTCGGGCAGGGTGACTCCGAGCTTCTCCGCCTGTGGAACCGTCATGTCGACGAACCGCTGACGCAGTTCGTCGTTGCTGTGCCGCTTGATCTTCCAGGCCATGGAACGCGCCGAGTTGGGCGAGTCGTCGTCGGGCGGGCCGAACATCATCAGCGAAGGCCACCACCAACGGTCCACCGCGTCCTGCACCATGGCCCGCTGCGCGTCCGTGCCGCGCATCATCGTGAGCAGCAGCTCGAAGCCCTGGCGCTGGTGGAAGGACTCCTCCTTGCACACCCGCACCATCGCCCGCGCGTACGGTCCGTACGAACAGCGGCACAGCGGGACCTGGTTGCAGATCGCCGCGCCGTCCACGAACCAGCCGATCACACCGACGTCGGCGAAGGTCGGCGTCGGGTAGTTGAAGATCGACGAGTACTTCTGCCGGCCCTCGATCAGCGCCTCGGTCAGGTCCGCGCGGTCCGCGCCCAGGGTCTCGGCGGCCGAGTACAGATACAGCCCGTGTCCGGCCTCGTCCTGCACCTTCGCGAAGAGGATCGCCTTGCGGCGCAGGGAGGGCGCGCGGGTGATCCAGTCGCCCTCCGGCTGCATCCCGATGATCTCGGAGTGCGCGTGCTGCGCGATCTGCCGGATCAGGGTCTTGCGATAGCCGTCGGGCATCCAGTCGCGGGGCTCGATCCGCTGGTCCTTCGCGATCGTGGCGTCGAACTGCTCCGACAGCCGCGCTTCGTCCCGGCCGGCGGCTGACGCCTCCGTGCCTGTGCTGGTCATCGACACACCAACTCCCCTACCGACCATTCGTTCGGTACCTAGTCTGATGGGTTTCCCCCGGCGAGGCAAGACCTGCCGGACGAATGGCTGCTCAGCGGCCCTCGAACGCCGGCTCCGCCCGCGCGAGAAACGCCTCTACGGCGGCCCGGTGGTCCCGCGTCGCACCCAGCCGCTCCCGCGCCGCCGCCTCGCGCTCCAGCACGGCGGCGAGGCTCGCGCCGGGCGTGTCCCGCAGCAGCACCTTCACCTCCGCGTACGCCGCGGTGGGCCCGGCGGCGAGCCTCCTGGCCAGGGCCAGCCCCTCCGCCGTGGCGCCCCGTCCGGCACGACCCGGTGCACGAGCCCCCACCGCAAGGCGTCCTCGGCGTCGAAACGGTCGCCGAGCAGCAGCAGCGCGGCGGCCCGCGACGGACCGACCGCCGCCGTCGGCGCACCGCTCAGCCCGCTGTCGGCGGCCGGCCCGATCCCGGTGAACGCGGTCGCGAACCGCGCGCTCTCGGCCGCGACCCGCACATCCGCGCACAGCGCCAGACCGGGACCGGCCCGGACACACGCGCCCTCGGCGGCCACGACCACCGGCCGGGTCGGCGCGTGCAGCTCCCGCACGAGGGGGTTGTCCTCGTTCCGCACTCACGCGAAGGCCGACACGGGCCCGGTCTCCAGCGCGCGGGCGTGCTCCTTGAGGTCCTGCCCCACGCAGAAGCGCTTGCCCCGCGCGGTGATCGGCACGGCACGGACCGCCGCGCCGTCGCCGCGCACCCGTCGTACGGGGCCGACAGCCCGCTCCGCAGGGCGACATCGAGCGCGGGCCTGCGCAGCTCGACGGTGGCGACCGACCCCGGCCTCCAGGCCGTTGCCGACACCGTCCTCTCCCTGCTCCGCGCTCACTCCCATGCGTAGAAGCCCTGTCCCGTCTTGCGGCCCAGTTCGCCGCGGGCGACCTTGTCACGCAGGAGTCGCGGTGGGGCGAAGCGCTCGCCGAGCGTCGCGTGCAGGTACTCGGCGATCGCGAGCCGCACGTCGAGGCCGACCAGGTCGGTCAGACGCAGCGGGCCCATGGGGTGCTTGTAGCCGAGGCTCATCGCGTCGTCGATCGCCTCCGGCGCGGCGACGCCCTCCTCGACCATGCGGATCGCCTCCAGACCGAGCGCCAGCCCGAGACGGCTGCTGGCGAAGCCGGGCGAGTCCTTGACGGTCACGTCCTTCTTGCCGAGCGCGTGCGTCCAGTCCAGGGCGGCGCTGACGACGGCCGCCTCGGTGTGCGGCGCGACGACGATCTCGACGAGCGCGGAGGCGGGCACCGGGTTGAAGAAGTGCATGCCCAGGAAACGGCCGGGCCGGGTGAGCACGGCGGCGAGTTCGGTGACCGAGAGGGAGCTGGTGTTCGTGGCCAGCACGGTCGTCGCGCCCACCGCCCGCTCGGCCGCCGCGAGCACACGGGCCTTGAGCCCGGCATCCTCCGGGACCGCCTCGACGACGAGATCGGCGTCGGCGGGCAGATCGTCGACCGAGTCCGCCATGCTGACGCGGGCGAGTGCCTGCTCGGCGGGTTCATCGAGCAGGCCGCGCCCGACAGCCCGCTTGAGGCCGGTCGCGACCCGGTCGAGCGCGGCGGCCGAGGCCGCCTCGCCGCTCTCCACGACGGTCACCGACGAACCGGCGGCCGCGAAGGACTGCGCGATCCCTGCGCCCATCCGGCCACCGCCGATCACACCGACAACTGCGGGCGCGGAGTGGGGTGTTGGGCTCATGCTCGGCTACTCCTCTTCTCCAAGCCCCTTTTATTCAAGAAGCGTGTCATACGGTCCCTCTTGTCCTGCCCCTCGAAGAGCACGGCCTGTGCGAGGTCGTCCGCGATCGGGTGCGCGCCGGGCGAGTCGACGACGAGCTTGGTGAGCCGCAGCGCGATGGCCGATGACCGCGCCATGCGGTCGAGCAGCGCGTGCGCCTCGTCCAACAGCTTCTCCGCCGGTACGACGTCGATGACCAGGCCGGCCGCCAGCGCCGCCGCCGCGTCGAGGTTCCGTCCGGCGAGCAGCACCTGCTTGGCGAGGGACTCTCCGACCAGCTCGGGCAGCCGCCGGCACGCCCCGGCCGCCGCGAGGATGCCGAGCCCGGGCTCCGGGTTGCCGAAGACGGCGTCCGGACCGGCGATCCGCAGATCGCAGGCGTACGACAGTTCCGCGCCGCCGCCCAGCGCCCAGCCGTCCACCGCGGCGAGGGTCGGCATCGGCAGCCGTCGCACCCGCTCGAAGAGCCGGCTGTTGATGCCCTGAAGGGCCTCGTCCCGTCCGCGTGCCAGCAGCTCCGCGATGTCGGCGCCGCCCGCGAAGACCCCGCCGTGACCGGTGAGCAGGAGCAGCTTGGGGTCCTGCTCCAACTGCTCGCAGACGGCGTGCAGTTCGCGGATCATCAGCCCGCTGATGGCGTTGCGGGCCTCGGGCCGGTGCAGGGTGACGACGACACGGTCCGCGCGCTCCTCGACGAGGAGGGTCTCGTACGCGGTGGGGGCGCTCATATCCGCTCCACGAGCATCGCGACGCCCTGCCCGACACCGACGCACAGCGTGGCCAGTCCCCGGCGGGCGTCCTCGCGCTCCAGTCTGCCGAGCAGGGTGAGCAGGATGCGGGCTCCGGAGCAGCCAAGAGGATGGCCCAGGGCGATCGCTCCGCCGTCCGCGTTGACCTTCTCCTCGTCGAGCTTGAGGCGGCGCGTGACCGCGATCGCCTGGGCCGCGAAGGCCTCGTTGAGTTCTACGGCGTCCAGGTCGGCGGTCTCCCAGCCCGCCCGGGCGAGGGCCTTCTCGGTGGCGGGGACCGGGCCGAGGCCCATGATGTGGGGCTGCACCCCGGCCGAGGCGGAGGTGACGATCCGGGCCCTGGGGGTGAGTCCGTGGCGTCGGACGGCCGCGCCGCTCGCGACCACGAGGGCGGCGGCGCCGTCGGACAGCGGTGAGGAGGAGCCCGCGGTGACGATGCCGCCCTCGCGGAAGATGGTGCGCAGGGAGCCGAGCTTCTCCAGGGTGGTGCCGGGGCGCGGGCCCTCGTCGCGGGTCACCTCGCCGTCCTTCACCGCGACCGGCACGATCTCCCGGTCGAAATGGCCCGACTCCTGGGCGGCGACGGCCCGTTGATGGCTGCGCAGCGCGAACGCGTCGGACTCGGCGCGGGTGATGCCGTCGAGCGCGGCGACCTCCTCGGCGGTCTCGCCCATCGACAGGGTCTGCCGCGCGGCGAAGCGCGGATTGGTGAAGCGCCAGCCGAGCGAGGTGTCGTGCACCTCCCCGGGCTTGGCCCATGGGGTGCCGGGCTTGGCCATCACCCAGGGGGCGCGGGTCATCGACTCCACACCGCCCGCGACGACCAGGTCCGCCTCTCCCGCGCGTATCGCCTGCGCGGCCGAGGCCACGGCGGTCAGGCCGGAGGCGCACAGCCGGTTGACGGTGTAGCCGGGCACGGTGTGCGGCAGCCCGGCCAGCAGGACGGCCATCCGCGCCACGTCGCGGTTGTCCTCGCCGGCCTGGTTGGCCGCGCCGAGGATCACCTCGTCCACCTCCTCGGCCGGGATCCCGGCCCGGCGGACCGCCTCGCCGACGACCAGCGCCGCGAGGTCGTCGGGCCGTACGGAGGCCAGGGCGCCGCCGTAGCGGCCCTGCGGGGTGCGGGCCCCGTCGATCAGATAGACCCCGTCGGAGGGCGGCTCGGAGCTGGTCTGGGGCATGCGTTCCACCTCTTGACAGGCAGTGGTGATGCTGGATTACTTGGCCGTGACGCACGCTAACCGAATGTTCGGTCGGGCCACAAGGTGGTGGAAAATGACGCAGGCCGCTGACACGGCCTCCGGTCCGACGGCGAGGATGTTCGCCGCGGACGAGGCGTCCCGGGCTCTCGGCATGGAGCTCGTCGAGCACGGCGCGGGGACCGCCGTGCTCCGTATGACCGTGACCCCGGCCATGGTCAACGGACACAAGATCGCTCACGGCGGCTATCTGTTCCTGCTCGCCGACTCCGCCTTCGCCTGTGCCTGCAACAGCCACGGCCCGGTGACCGTGGCCGCCGGCGCCGACATCGACTTCGTCGCCCCGGCGCACGAGGGAGACGTCCTGGTGGCGACCGCGGCGGAGCGCACCCGGTTCGGCCGCAGTGGCATCTACGACGTGAGCGTGCTGCGCGGTGACCAGGTGATCGCGGAGTTCCGCGGGCGGAGCCGCAGTATCAACGGCGCGAAGACGAAGGAGTCTCCATGAGCAGCGACCTGACAGCCCCGGCGGCCCCACCGGCTTCGCCGCCCGTGAGCCGGCGCCTCGGGGAGCCGCTCCCCGACGGGTTGCTGGACGCCGCCGAGCGCCTGACCCACGAGGAGCTGCGGGAGCACCAACTCGGCCTGCTCCAGGCCACGTTGCGACACGCCTACGACCATGTGGAGCTGTACCGGAGGAAGTTCGACGAGGCCGGCGTCAAGCCGGAGGACTGCCGCACCCTGGAGGACCTCGCCCGGTTCCCCTTCACCACGAAGGCCGACCTGCGCGACACGTACCCCTTCGGCATGTTCGCCGTCCCCATGGACCAGGTCCGCCGCGTCCACGCCTCCAGCGGCACCACCGGCCGCCCCACGGTCGTCGGCTACACGGAGAACGACCTCTCCATGTGGGCCGACGTGGTGGCCCGCTCGATCCGCGCGGCCGGTGGCCGCCCCGGTCACAAGGTCCATGTGTCGTACGGCTATGGGCTGTTCACCGGTGGCCTGGGCGCCCACTACGGCGCCGAGCGCGCGGGCTGCACCGTGATCCCCGCCTCCGGTGGCATGACCGCACGCCAGGTGCAGATCATCCAGGACTTCAAGCCCGAGATCATCATGGTCACCCCGTCCTACATGCTCACCCTCCTCGACGAGTTCGAGCGCCAGGGCATCGACCCGCGTACCAGCTCCCTCGAGGTGGGCATCTTCGGCGCCGAGCCGTGGACGGAGGCGATGCGGCTGGAGATCGAGGAGCGCATGGACATCCACGCGGTCGACATCTACGGCCTGTCGGAGGTGATCGGCCCCGGTGTCGCACAGGAGTGCGTGGAGACCAAGGACGGCCTCCATGTGTGGGAGGACCACTTCTACCCGGAGGTCGTCGACCCGATCTCCGACGAGGTGCTGCCCGACGGCGACGACGGCGAGTTGGTCTTCACCTCCCTCACCAAGGAGGCCCTGCCGATCATCCGCTACCGCACCCGCGATCTGACCCGGCTGCTGCCCGGCACCGCCCGACCGGCGTTCCGGCGGATCGAGAAGATCACCGGCCGCTGCGACGACATGATCATCCTGCGCGGGGTGAACGTCTTCCCGAGCCAGATCGAGGAGATCATCCTCGGCACCCCCGCCGTCGCCCCGCACTTCACGATCCAGCTCAGCCGGCGCGGCCGTATGGACCACATGACGGTCCGCGCGGAGGCTCGGCCCGGTGCCACTCCCGAGCAGCGGGACGCGGCCGCCTCGGTGATCGGCAAGGGCGTCAAGGACGGTGTGGGGGTGACCGTGGCGGTGGAGATCGTCGATCCGGAGACCCTGGAGCGCTCGGTGGGGAAGATCCGCCGGGTCAAGGACCTGCGCAAGGAGTGACCGCGGAGGCCGTTCCGTCCGGTGCGGTCGCCGGCCTTGTCACAATGGGCCAGTGACCAGGACACCCGTGCAGAACCCGGCCGGCCGCCACGGCCGACCCGCCTACGACCGTGACTCGCTGCTGGAGGTCGCCGTCGTGGTCTTCAACGAACGCGGCTACGACGGCACCGGCATGGAGGAACTGGCCAGGCGCCTGGGACTCAGCAAGTCGAGCATCTACCACCATGTGTCCGGCAAGGAGGAACTCCTCGAACTCGCGGTCAACCGCGCCCTGGACGCAATCTTCGCCGTGCTCGACGAGGAGGAGAGGCAGGCCCCGGACCCGGTCGTCGGGTCCCCGGCGACCGCGCGGATGAAGCGTGTCATCCACCGCAGCGTCGAGGTGCTCGCCGCCGAACTGCCGTACGTCACCCTGCTGTTGAGGCTGCACGGCAACAGCGAGGTCGAGCAGCGGGCGCTCGCCAGGCGCCGTGAATTCGACCACCGGGTGGCCGAGTTGATGACCCGGGCGGCGGCCGAGGGCGGGATACGCGCGGACATCGACCCGCACCTCGCGAGCCGGCTGCTGTTCGGCACCGTCAACTCGCTGGTGGAGTGGTACCGCCCCGACCGCGGCCTGACCGTGGAGACGCTGGCGGACGCCCTGACGACCATCCTCTTCGACGGCCTGCACGGACCCGCGAGCGGCTGACCGGCACGTCTGACCGGCAGGGCGGGCCCAACTCCCCTCCCCCACAGGCCATATGACCGTCCCGAGTACGATGATCAAGAGCCCGGCCCGCCCCGCCGCGCCCCACTTCTCCCGCCCGCCTCCCACCCGCCGCGATGGAGTCGCCATGACGACCGACCGCCAGCCGTCACCGCAGATCGACACCGGCAGGGCACATCCCGCGCGGGTCTACGACTGGCTGCTGGGCGGCAAGGACAACTACCCGGTCGACGAGGCCGTGGGCGAGAAGCTGCCGCCCGAGGCGAAGGACGCGGCCCGGCAGAACCGCGCGTTCATGCACCGCGCGGCGACCTGGCTCGCGGGCCGGGGCATCGACCAGTTCCTCGACATCGGCACGGGCATCCCCACCGCGCCCAATCTGCATCAGATCGTCCAGCGGACGGTGCCGACGGCGAAGGTCGTCTACACCGACTACGACCCGATCGTCCTGCGGCACGCCGAGGCGCTCCTGGTCAGCCACCCCGACGGGGTCACCGACTACATCCAGGCCGACGTACGGCAGCCCGAGGAGATCGTCGAACACGCCCGCCACGTCCTGGACTTCACGCGCCCGATCGCCCTCTCCCTGATCGCGCTGATGCACTTCATCCCCGACGAGCAGGACGCCCACGGCATCGTGCGCAACCTCGTCGTCACCCTGCCGTCGGGCAGCTACCTGGTCCTGTCCCACGCCGCGTCCGACCTCTACCCCGAACTCGCCGCACAGGTCACCGCCGAGTACGCCAAGGGCGGCATCAAGCTCGGCTTCCGCACCCGCCCGGAGGTCGCGCGCTTCTTCGACGGCCTCGACCTGGTGCCGCCGGGCCTGGTGACGGCGACGGAGTGGAACCCGCCGGCGTCGGACGGGGCTCCCGAGGGCAGCGGGATCTACGCGGCGGTGGCGCGGGTCCTCTGAGACCGGATCCGCCGGTCCGGATCGGCAACGGCCCCGCACCGCCCCGCCGCACGCCCTCAGAACGGGGTGTTGGTCTGCCAGACGATCCGGGTGTCGGTCGCTATGACCATGTTGCCGGTCTCCAGCACCTTGAGGGTCGCCCCGTCGGCTCCTTCTGTGTTGCTGGACCACAGCGCCTGGTGCTGGGCGTCGTAGACCACGAGGTTGCCGTCCTCCTGGAGCACGGCCGTGTTGCCCTCGCCCTGGGTCCGGCTCGCCCAGTGGGCCGTTCCGGCCGCGTCGTAGAGCACCAGGTTGCCGTCCGGCTGCATGATCAGCTTCGCCCGCACGGTCTGCACGAACGTCCCGACCTCGAAGGTGTAGGGGGCCTTCACCACCACGGCGTCGGGCAGCTTGCCGTCACCTGTGGCCGAGGGAGAGGGAGACGTCGTCGCCGCGCTCTCGGACGGGCTGGCCGACGCGTGGGTGGCACCGGCGGACGGTGCTCCCCGCGTGGAGGCCGATTCCTTGCTCTTGCCCTCGTCGTCGAAGGCGTGCACCACGAGCAGCCCGGAGCCCGCGACGACGACCAGCGCGGCCGTGCCGACGGCGGCCCACAGCCCGCGACGCCCGCGCCAACTCCGGGAGCCTCCGCCGTCCGGTGGCGCAGTCGGCCCGATTCCCCCCGGACAGGGGCCGTACGTGGTGTCCCCCGGGTGCGGCGCGAGGAGGGTGGCGGCATGAGCTTCGGCGCCGTAGCCGCTCGCCGGCGGGGCGAGGGCCGTCGCCACCCCCTGGCCACTGGGCGACACACCGCCTCCGCTGTCGGCGACGGTCGCGGCACGCGCCGGGTCCGTCAACTTGCCCACGGCGAGCGCCCGTTGGTAGGCGGGATGGTGGACCAGATCGGCATCGGCCCGGCAGAGTTCGATGATGCGCTGCGGAGTGGGGCGCAGCGCGGGATCGCTCTGCGCGCAGGCCGCGATCAGCTCGGCCACCCCGGGATCGACACCCCGCAGGTCCAGCTCGCCGTGCACCGAGCGGTAGGACACGGCGGCGAACGGCCCGTCCCCGTACGGCGGTCGGCCGGTGACGGCGAACGCCAGCGTGGCCCCGAGCGCGAACACGTCCGCTCCCGGACCGGTCTCACCGGCCGTGATCGTCTCCGGCGCGATGAACCCGGGGCTGCCCATCGCACCGCCTGCCTGCGTGAGGTTGGACGTGCCGATGGTCCTGGCGATGCCGAAGTCGATCAGCTGCGGGCCGGTGGCGGACAGAATCACGTTGTGCGGCTTGAGGTCCCGATGCCACACGCCCCGGACGTGGATGGCGTCCAGCCCCTCGGCGAGGGCGGCCAGCATGACCCGGGCCAGATCGGCGGGGAGCGGTCCGTTGGTCACGACCGCGGCGTGCAACGTGGGCCCCGGCACATACTCGGTGGCCAGCCAGTACGGCGGTGTGTCCAGCTCCGCGTCGATGAGCGAGGCCGTGTACGCGCTGCGGACCGTGCCCAGGGTCTCCACCTCGCGGCGGAACCGGCTCAGGGCGTGTTCGTCATGGCGGAGGTGGTCGTTGATCACCTTGACGGCGGCGGGGCGGCCACCCGGCGACCGCGCGAGGTACACCCTCCCCATCCCGCCCTCGCCGAGTCGGCCGACCAGACGGTAGCGACCTATGTGTGACGGGTCGGAGCCATCGAGCGAAAGCACGGGACATGTCCTCCGTTGCCCAGCAGGGTGTGACACCAGGCCTCGGACGACACGCCCGGGCCGGACCCCGACATAGTAGAGGGAACAGTCCCCTGCGCCTCACCTGTCACACGGTTCCGGGGCGCTCTGGATGTCCTCGTGCAGGTGCACGACGAGCCAGTTGCCGTCGGAAGGGGCACGTCGTAGGACCGCCGTGTTGCGGGCCAACTCCGTCGGGGCCGCGCGGAATTCGACCCGGAGCCAGTAGCGGGCCACCGCCAAGTCCCCGAAGACGTCTACGACTTGGCCGTACGCGGTGAGGCCGGTCTCGGCGGGCCCGTCCTCCGGTATCGGACGGGCGTCCCGGACTCGATTCAACTCCGTTCTGCCGCAGAGGAGTTCGGGGGTGGCCGAGTCCCAGATGGTGGCCTGGGGATCGAGGAAGGCGTCGATGCGCGCGCGGTCACCCGCGGTGTAGCCCTCGTACATGCCCGTGATCACCGTCCACACCTCGGCCAGGTCGGCGGGCGCGCCACCGGGGCGGGCACCGCCGTCGGCTGCGGGAGGAACGGAACGGGGCGGTGGAGCGGGCATGGGGCTTCCTTGGGTGGGGTGTTCGGGCCGGGTCAAGGGAGGACGACCAAGTCCCGGGGCGTGCGGTTGAGGCGCTCCCCGCCCTCTTCCGTGCAGATCACGATGTCCTCGATCCGCGCTCCGTACCGGCCGGGCAGGTAGATGCCGGGTTCGACGGAGAAGGCCATGCCCGGTGCGAGCGGGAGCGGGTTGCCGGCCACGATGTAGGGCTCCTCATGGCTCTCCAGGCCGATGCCGTGTCCGGTGCGGTGGATGAAGTGCGGTCCGTGTCCGGCGTCCGTGATGAAGTCCCGCCCCACGGCGTCGAGTTCGGCGGCGGTGATGCCCGGCCGTACGGCGTCGGTCTGGGCGCGCTGGGCGTTCAGCAGCACCTCGTGGAGCCGGCGGAACTCCGCGGGCGGTTCACCCACCGCGTACACCCGGGTGGAGTCGGAGCAGTAGCCGTCGAGGGTCGTGCCGCCGATGTCGACCACCACGGGGTCGCCGGGCCGGATCGCGCGGTCGGACAGCTCGTGATGCGGGCTGGCGCTGTTCGGGCCGGAGCCGACGATGACGAAGTCGACCCGGACGTGCCCCTCGGCGATGATCGCGTCCGCGATGTCCCGGCCGACCTCGCGTTCGGTACGTCCGGCGCGCAGCCACTCCCCCATGCGGGCGTGCACCCGGTCGATGGCGGCGCCGGCCCGGCGCAGGGCGGCCGCCTCCTGCGAAGTCTTGTGCATCCGCAGCCCGTTGAGCACGCCACCGGCCAACTCCTGTTCGGCGCCCGGGAGTACGGCACGGAAGGCCAGGGTCTTCTCCGCCCACATGCGGTTGTCGACGCCGACACGGGCGGTGCGGGCGGGCAGCCGGGCCGCGACGAGGGCGTAGGGGTCGTCGGTCTCGCCCCAGCCGGTGATCTCGATGCCCAGGTCTCCGGCCGGGGAGGCCCGGGCGGCGAGTTCCTCCAGGGCCGGGACGAGGAGGAAGGGGTCGCCGTCGGCGGGCAGCACCAGGCAGGTCAGCCGCTCCAACGGCAGGGCGTCGTAGCCGGTCAGGTACCGCAGGTCCGCGCCGGGCGAGATCAGCAGGGCGTCCAGACCGGCTCGGGCGGTGGCCTGTTGGGCACGGTGGAGACGGTCTGGCGGGTAGAGGTTCGTGGGCGGTCCGGCGGGGTGGTCGTCGTCGGGCGGCGGGGTGGCGGGCATCGGCTCTCCGTGAGGTTCGGCGCAGGGTTCTGCTGCGTGCGGAAGGGCAGGGCGCTGTGATCAAGCGCTGCCGGCGTCGTGCGGGCCGCAAGGGGTGGCGAGCGCCCGGCCCCCGCCACCGCTTCCGCTCACGCCGCGTACAGACGGCACGCGACACCCCCCGCGATCAACTGCGGCTCCTCGCGGTCGCAGCCGTCGAAGGCCTGGGGGCAACGCGGGTGGAAGCGGCAACCGCTCGGCGGATCGGCCGGGTCGGGTACGTCGCCGGGGAGTTCGGCGGGCAGCACGCCCGCGCCGTCGGGTTTCGGTACGGCGGCCAGCAGCGCCCGGGTGTAGGGGTGGCGCGGGTCGGCCCAGACCTCGGCGGTGGGGCCGGTCTCCACGATCCGCCCCAGATACATCACGGCGATCCGGTCCGCGATCAGCCGTACGACGGACAGGTCATGGCTGATGAACAGCAGCCCGGCGCCCGACTCGACGGCCAACGACCGCATCAGCGTGGCCACTTGGAGCTGGGCGGAGGCGTCGAGGGCGGAGATCGGTTCGTCGCCGACGAGTAGGCGGGGGCGGGCGGCGAGCGCACGGGCGATGGCGATGCGCTGGCGCTGGCCGCCGGAGAACTCCTGCGGATAGCGCTCGGCGGCACTGGCCGGCAGCCCGACCCTGGTCAACAGGTCCTCCGGAGTGGCGCCTTGGGCTCCCTCGCCGCGCGCGGCCGCCGTACGGATGCCGTCGGCGATCTGCGAACCCACCCGGCGACGGGGGTTGAGGGAACCGTACGGATCCTGGAAGACCATCTGGATCCCGGTCAGGGCCAGTTCGCGGCGGCGCACCCGCAACGGGCGTACCGGTGTGCCGTCGTAGACGATGCGGCCCTCGGCCGGTGCGGTGAGGCCGCAGACCGCGCGGGCCAGGGTCGACTTGCCGCAGCCCGACTCGCCCACCAGGCCCACGACTTCACCGGCCCGCACCTGGAGGCTGACCCCGGCGACGGCACGCGTGGGTGCCGCGCCCGGCCGGTGGTACTGGACGACGAGGTCGTCGACCGAGAGGAGAGGGGCCGTCGGGTCGGCGGTCATACGGTGCTCCTTCCGGGGAGTGCGTCCAGGAGCCGGCGGGTGTACTCGTGCTGCGGGTCCGTGAGGACTTGGCCGCGCGGGCCCGTCTCCACGACCAGGCCGTGGCGCATCACGCTCACCTCGTCGGCGATCGCGGACATCACGCCCAGGTCGTGGGTGACCAGCAGGACGGCGAGGCCGAGTTCGTCGCAGAGGCCGCGCAGCAGGCGCAGCACGCCGGCCTGCACGGTGACGTCGAGGGCGGTGGTCGGTTCGTCGGCGATCAGCACCTTCGGTTCGCAGGCGAGCGCGATGGCGATCGCGATGCGCTGGCGCATGCCGCCGGAGAACTGGTGCGGGTAACGGCCCAGCGCCTCACGGGGGTTGGGGATGCGGACCTGGGTCAGCAGCTCGACCGCCTTCTCCTTGGCCGTCTTCCGGTCGAGCCTCAGGTGGTGGCGCAGATGGTCGGTGAGCTGGTGTCCGGTGCTGAGCATGGGGTGCAGGCTGGTGGACGGGTCCTGGAACACCATGCTCACCGATCGCCCGCGAAGCGCGGCGAGTTGACGGGTCGGCAGGGTCAGCAGGTCGGTGCCCTCCAGCTCGATCCGGCCGCCGGTGCGGGCGCCCGGCGGCAGCAGGCCGAGGGTGGCGAGCCCGGTCATGGTCTTGCCCGAGCCGCTCTCCCCCGCGAGCCCGTGGATACGGCCGGGCTCCACGGCGAGGTCGACACCGCCGAGGATGCGGGTGCCGCCCAGGTCGAGGGTGAGGCCGCTGATCTCCAGCACGTTGCCGGCGGTCATCCGACACGCTCCTTCTCCGCGCCGATGGTTCGGGCCGTGCCGGGGTCGAGGGCGTCCCGCAGCGTGTCGCCGAGGAAGTTGAAGGCGAGGACGACAGTGAGGATGGCCAGGCCGGGGAAGACCCCGATCCACCACTTGTCGAACTGCTGCGTGCCGTCCGCGACCATCGCACCCCACTCCGCGGTCGGCGGTTTGGCGCCGAGCCCGAGGAAGGACAGCCCGGACAGCAGCAGGGTCGCGGTGCCGATGTCGAGGGTGGCCAGGACGAGGAGCGGGCCAAGCACGTTGGGCAGGACGTCGACGCGCAGCGACCGCCAGGCGGAGAAGCCCAACAGCCGTCCGCTGAGCACGAATTCACGGTTCCTGAGGCCCATGACCAGACCCCGGGTGACGCGTGCGTACGACGGCCAGGACACGACCAGGACGGCCAGTACCGCGTTCTGCAGGCTGGCGCCGAGCGCGGCGGCGACCACCATCGCCAGGATGACGGTGGGGAAGGCGAACACCAGGTCCGCGATCCGCATCACGGTCTCGTCCACCCACCGTCCGAAGAACCCGGCACAAGCGCCGAGGACTCCGCCGACCAGCAGCGACATGGCCACCAGCAGCAGGGCGAGGGGGATGGAGACCCGGGCGCCGTACAGGACGCGGCTCAGGACGTCCCGGCCCAGCTCGTCGGTGCCGAACCAGTGTCCGGCGCCGGGGGCGGCCAGCCGGGGCAGGTTCTGCGCGAGGGGGTCGTGCGGGGCGAGCAGCGGGGCGGCGACAACGATGACCAGCCAGAACACCGCGACCAGGCCGCCGGTCACCGCGAGCGGGCGACGCCAGGCGGGTGGCAGCCGTCGTAGCAGACCGCGTTTCCTCGTGCCCTGGGGACCGCGTTTCACTGGACCCTCACCCTCGGGTCGATCACGCCGTACAGGACGTCCACGGCGAGGTTGACGGTCAGGTACACCAGGCCGACGACCAGGCCGACGCCCATCACGGCGGGCAGGTCGAGGGTGGTGGCACTGCGGTAGGCGTAGGCGCCGAGGCCCGGCCAGGCGAAGATCGACTCGACCAGGACGGTGCCCGAGAGAAGGGCACCGAAGGCCAGTCCGGCGACCGTGATGACCGGGACCAGGGCCGCGCGCAGGACGTACTGGAAGAGGACCGTGCGGCCGGGGAGGCCCTTGGCGCGGGCCGCCCGGACGTAGTCCTGGTTGAGGACCTCCAGTACGGCGGACCGGGTGAAGCGGGTGAGGAGGCCGACCGTGTAGGCCGTCAACACCAGTGCGGGCAGGGCGAGATGGCCCACCGCGCTCCAGAACACCGGCCACTGTCCGGCGAGTGCCGCGTCGACCGTGTAGAGGCCGGTGACGTGCGGGGGCGCGGTCATGCCGGGGTCGAGGCGGCCGCTGCCCGGGGCCCAGCCGAGGCGGTAGAAGAAGAGGTAGAAGGCGAGCAGTGCCAGCCAGAAGGTCGGTACCGAGACCCCCAACAGGCTGACCACACGCAAGAGTTGGTCGGTGAGACGGTCCCGGCGCAGGGCCGCCACGACACCGAAGGCCACGCCCACGACCAGGGAGACCACGATCGCGGCGCCGGCGAGTTCGAGGGTGGCGGGGACGGCGGTGGACAGGTCGGTGAGGACCGACTGGTGGCTCTGCTGGGACTCGCCGAGGTCGCCGTGGAGGAGGTTGCCGAGGTAGGTGACGTACTGGACCGGCAAGGGCTTGTCGAGGCCGTAGTGGTGGCGGAACTGGGCGACGATCGCCGGGTCGCCGATCGCCCGCTGGCCGAGGTTGGCCGCCGCCGGGTCGCCCGGGACCAGGTTGGTGAGGACGAACGTCACCAGGGTCACGCCGAGGGCGAGCAGGACGGCGGTGGCGGTACGGCGCAGGAGGAAACGGGCGAGGGGGTGGCGGGCGAGGAGACGGCGGCCTGT
>NZ_JAENRY010000173.1 GCF_016612545.1 Streptomyces sp. MBT65
CGGACACCGTAGAACCGCCCGGCCGAGCAGACACCTCACGGCCGCCCCGCCGACCGGGCACCGAAGAACCATCCGGCCCGGCGGACGCCGCAGAACCCGCCTGCCCAGCTGACACCACACGCTCGCCGCCCTGACTGGCGGAGACCGTTCGAACACCCTGCCGAGCGGACACCGTAGAACCGCCCGGCCCGGCGGGCACCACACGGCCGTTGCCCTGCACGGCGAACTCCGTGGAATCACCCTGCTGAACGTGCTCCGTAGAACCGTCCTGCCCGGCAGGCACCATACGATCACCGTCCTGCCCGGCGGACACCGCACGGTCGCCGCCCGGCTCGGCGGACACCGTACGACCGGCCTGCCGAGGGGGCACGGTAGGACCGGCCTGCTGGGCAGGTGCCGTAGAACCATCCAGCCGGGCAGGAACCGCGCGACCGTCCGGACCGGCAGTCACCGCGCGGTCGTCGTCCTGCCCGCCCCGAACCGTCACGACGCGCGGGCGAACAGGTGCTTGCGGGGGCCCTGGCTATGCACCTCGCCCTCGGCGGCGCGGCGGGCCTGTTCGCGGCGGGCGGCTCGGGCCTCTCGTACGGCTTCGCGGGCCTGGCGTTCGTTGGCGGCCTGGCGGCGGAGTTCGGCGGAGCGGAGCTGGTGGAGTTCGTACTCGTACATCTCAAGTCCCTTGGTGGAGGCGGTTGTCGGGCTTCGCTTTCTGCGATGCCTCAACCTTCGTCTCCCAGGGGGGTCCGCCACATCGGGAGAGTTCCGCATCTTGCGGAGCCGGGCGGGCCTTAGACATGCGTAAGGGGTCTTAGGCCCTCCGTAAGGTGCTTACGGAGGGCCTAAGACCCCTGATGAACCGCGGTGACTCAGGTCGCGGACGGCAGGCTGAGCAGCACGTCGGTGTACTTGAGGACGGCCAGGAGCAGTCCTACGACACCGAGCGCGACGCCGGCCCAGGCGACCGACTTGATCCACGTGGCCTGCGGCTTGCCGGGCGCGCCGAACGCGGGCCGGACCAGGGCCGCGACACCCACGAGCGCGCCGACCAGAGCGAAGATGCCCGCCCACAGCGCGGTGGTGTGCCACGCGTCGCCGTAGACCTCCTTGATCTGGGTGGCGACGCTCGCCGTGGAGGCGGTGTGGAGCTGGCCCACGAGGGTCTCGCGGGCGGCGGCGACGGAGCCGATCCAGCCGCCGGAGAGCGAGATGAAGCCGAGCGCGGCGGAGACCACGGCGGCGGCACCCTGGCCGACGCCGGTGGGGCCTTCCGGCTCCTCCAGCCCGAGCTTCGCGAGCTCGGCCGCGTACTCCTCCTCGGTGAGGTCGTCCTCGTCCTCGGCGGCTGCGGCCTCGGCCTCGGCCTCGGTGGCCTCCGCGTTCGCGGGTTCCTGCTCGGTCACTTCCTCGTCGGTCTTGGTGACATCGGTCTTCGTCACATCGGACTTGGTGACGTCGACGGTCTCCGCGTCGCTCTTCACCTCGGTGGCCTCGTTCGCGGCCTCGTCAACAGTCTTGGTACCCATGGTGCGCACGGTAGGGGTGGTTTCTGAGAAGTTCCTTAAAGATCGGCGCGCACGGCACGCGCGCGTGCCTCGCGCCACTCGGGCGCGAGCACGGACCACACCTCGATGTCGTGCCGAACGCCCCCGTAGGGGTGTGACTCGCGCAGGACGCCGTCCCTGGTCATGCCCATGCGGCGGGCAACATTCAGGCTCTTCTCATTGCCCGCGGCGGCCTGCCATTCGACCCGGTGGATGCCGCGCTGTTCGATCGCGAAGTCGATGAGAATCCGCATCGCGCGGGTGATCAGCCCGCGCCCGGCAGCGGCGGGTTCCAGCCAGCAGCCGACCTCGCAGTTGCCCTGGTCGGCGTGGAAGTTCAGGAAGAGGACCCCGCCCACGAGCGTGCCGTCCAGCCAGATGCCGTGCAGGGACGCGCTGTCGGCGGCGCGGAGGTCGGCGTAGCGCTGGAGGTCCCCCCGCGCCGACTCGACGTCCGTCGCCCTGGACCCGAAGGAGATGTACTGGCCGATGAACTCCCGGCCGCGGTCCAGATGCGCGAGGAACTCCTCGGCGTGCCACGGCTCCAGGGGACGCAGTTCGGCCCCGTCGTCACCCAGGGATATCGCGTACATCCTGCTCCCGCTCCTTCGCCAGGACGTCCGCCACCTCGGCGTCCGTCGCGGCGGCCAGCCTCTCATGGGCGGCGCGGCACTCGGGCGGCTCGATGCTGATGCGGGGCAGGACGCGGTCCAGGCCGCGCGGCAGCCACCAGTTGGCGCCGCCGAGCAGGTGCATGAGGGCGGGCACCAGGAGCGTGCGCAGCACGAACGCGTCCAGGGCGACGGCGGCGGCGAGCGCGATGCCGAACATGGCGATCACGCGGTCGCCGCTGAGCACGAAGGCGAGGAAGACCGAGATCATGATGACGGCGGCCGAGTTGATGACCCGGCTGGTCTCGGCGAGGCCGACGCGGACGGCCCGGCGGTTGTCGCCGGTTTCCAGCCATTCCTCGTACATCCGGCTGACGAGGAAGACCTGGTAGTCCATGGAGAGCCCGAAGAGGACCGACACCATGATCACGGGGAGGAAGGGTTCTATCGGTCCGGCGCGTCCCAGGCCCAGGAACTCGCTTCCCCAGCCCCACTGGAAGATCGCGACGACGACCCCGAAGGCGGCCGCCACGGCCGCGACGTTCATCGCGGCGGCCTTGAGCGGGATGCCGATCGAGCGGAAGGCGAGCAGGAGCAGCACACAGCCGAGCGAGATGACGACCCCGACGAACAGCGGGAGCTTGCCGACGATGACGTCCGCGAAGTCGTCGTAGCCGGCCGTCACCCCGCCGACGTGGATGTCGAGCGACGTGCCCGTCTCCGCCCGCGGCAGCACCTCGGTGCGCAGCCGGTCGACGAGGTCGCTGGTCCGCTGGGACTGCGGCGCCGAGTCCGGTACGACGCTGAAGTACCCGGTGGAGCCGCTGCCGTCGTAGGTCACCGAGGTCACGGAGGCCACGCCCTCAGTGGTGCGGAGGGTGGCGGAGAGGTTGTCGAGGGTGAGCCTGTCCTCGGCGCCGTCGATCTTCGTGACGAGGGTGAGGGGGCCGTTGACGCCGGGGCCGAAGCCGGCCGCGAGGAGGTCGTAGGCCTGGCGGGTGGTCGAGGACTTGGGGTCGTTGCCCTGGTCGGAGGTGCCCAGGTGGAGGGCGAGCGTGGGCAGCGCGAGGACGGTGATGACGACCAGGGCGAGGGCGCCGAGGAGTTTGGGCCGGCGCTCGACGAACGCGGACCAGCGGGCGGCGAGGCCGGTGGGCAGCTCCGGCTGGGGCCCGTGCTCGGCCAGCCGGCGGCGTTCGCGGCGGCTGAGGGCGCGCGGGCCGATGAAGGACAGCAGGGCCGGGAGCAGGGTCACGGAGGCCGCGACGGTGAGCACCACCGTCAACGAGGCGGCGATCGCGACCCCGTTGAGGAAGCCGAGCCGCAGGATCAGCATCCCCAGGAGGGCTATGCAGACCGTGGCGCCCGCGAAGACGACCGCGCGCCCGGTGGTGACGACCGCGTTGGTGACCGCCTCCGTGACGGACAGTCCGCGTTTCAGCCCGCGTCGATGTCGGGTCACGATGAACAGCGCGTAGTCGATGCCGACGCCGAGCCCGATCAGCATGCCGAGCATGGGCGCGAAGTCGGCGACGGTCATCGCGTGTCCCAGGAGCACGATCGCCGCGTACGCGGTGCCGACGCTCACCAGGGCGGTGCCGATGGGCAGGAGCGAGGCCGCGAGCGAGCCGAAGGCGAGGAACAGCACGAGGGCGGCGACGGCGACCCCGACGATCTCGGCGGTGTGTCCGCTCGACGTCTCGGTGAGCGCGATGGCGCTGCCGCCCAGTTCGACCTGGAGCCCGTCGGTCCCGGCGGCCTTGGCGGCGCGGACGACGGCCCGCGCCTCGGACGCGTCGATGTCCTCGGCCTGGTGCGCGAAGGTGACGGTGGCGTAGGCGGTCCGCCCGTCGGCGCTGATCCGGCCGCTGCCCTGGCCGTCGTACGGACTGACCACGGAGGCGACTCCGGGCAGGCTCGCGATCGTGTCCAGGGCGTCGGTCATGGTCTGTTCGACGTCGGCGGCGCGGACGGAACCGGGCGAGGTGCGCCAGACGACGATGTCGCTGTCGCCGCCGAGACCCGGGAACCCCTCCTTGAGGAGCTGCGTCGCACGGCCGGACTCGGTGCCGGGGGCCTCGTAGTCGTTCGAGTACGCCGAGCCGGTGACGGCGGCGGCCGCGGTGACCCCGCCGAACGCGAGGAGCCACAGCAGGACGGCGACGAGGCGGTGCCGAACACACCAGCGTGCAAGGGCTGCCACGAACGTGCTCCCGGGGATGGCGAGTTGTGGATCTTTGACCGGGAAACATCGTCCGAAGGATGAACAGCCCGCAAAGAACGCATGAGCGATACGAGGCCCACTCTCGCAGCCGAAAGTGATCGTTCATCGCGTTCGAGGGCTTCAGCACCGGAGTGGGAGCCAGATCACAGGACAGTAACGGCGACTCTGTCACCCCGGCCGGCACCTCAGTCGAACTGGTCCCCCAGCGCCATCACCATCGCGCCGACGACCAACAGCCAAAGCGCCCGTCTGGTACGGCCCCTGGACCCGAGGACCGCGGCGAGCGCGCACAGAGCCGCACCCACGGCATACGCGGCCGGGACCAGCACCGGTGCGGAACCGGTGGCTCTCAGCGCCGCCGCGGCCACCCCGGCGAGGGCCAGCACGGCGCCGGTCAGGAGCGCCGTCCAGCGGGCCCGCCGCGCGTCCAGTGCCAAGTCGTCGAAGTCGTCCGATTCGGACAACTCGGAATCTCCGCGTCCGTCCATGGCGGGCGAGCGTAGCGCCTCCGCCTGAGAAACCTGGTGCGCGGCCAACCGACGTCCTCCACAATCTCGTTGCTCTCCCACAGGGAGCTACGCAGAACCGGAGGAGCCCGTTCACCGATGTCCGACACCGAACCGACCGACCGCCTGACCCACCCCCGCTACCCGCGCAGCAACACCTACGACGTCCGCTGGACCATCGAGAACCAGATGGGCCCGCACGCGCTGTGGCTGCTGGAATGGCTGGCTCCCGCCCTCGGCCTCGACACGCTGCGCCCCGGCGCGCGCGTCCTCGACCTGGGCTGCGGCCGCGCCATGACCTCCGTCTTCCTCGCCAAGGAGTACGGCGTCCAGGTCACCGCCGCCGACCTGTGGGTGAAGCCCGACGAGAACGCCGTACGGATCGCCGAGGCGGGTGTCGCGGACCGCGTGCTGCCCCTGCACGTGGAGGCGCACGACCTGCCCTTCGCGGAGGGCACGTTCGACGCGATCGTGTCGATCGACGCGTACCAGTACTTCGGCACCGCCGACCTCTATCTGCCCACGCTGACACGGCTGTTGAAGCCCGGCGGCCGGATCGGCGTCGTCATGCCCGCGCTCCGGGAGGAGTTGGCCGACGACGAACCGCCGGAACATCTGAAGCCCTTCTGGGACCCGGGGTTCTGGGCCTTCCACTCCCCCGCCTGGTGGCGCCGCCACTGGACACGCGGCGGGACCGTGGAGGTCGAGGCCGCCGACTGGCAGCCAGACGGCTGGAAGGACTGGCTGCTGTGGAGCGAGGTGTGCGCCGAGGAGAGTCCCTACGACTGGATGGCGCGGATGGCCCGTGAGTCGGTGGAGCTGGTGACCGCCGACCAGGGCCGACTCCTCGGCTTCGCCCGGGTCGTGGGCCGCCGGACGTAGGTTCTTCGGTCCCCAACGGGAACGGCCCCGGAGAGCGTGTCTCCGGGGCCGTGCACGGTGTGCTGAATCAGCCTTCGCTGACGCCCAGTTGCTCCAGGATGAGCTCCTTGACGCGGGCCGCGTCGGCCTGGCCACGGGTGGCCTTCATGACCGCGCCGACCAGGGCGCCGGCCGCCGCGACCTTGCCGCCGCGGATCTTGTCGGCGATGCCCGGGTTGCCGGCGATGGCCTCCTGGACTGCGGTGGTGAGGGCGCCGTCGTCGGAGACGACCTTCAGGCCGCGCTTGTCGACGACCTCGTCCGGGGTGCCCTCGCCGGCGAGGACGCCTTCGATGACCTGGCGGGCCAGCTTGTCGTTCAGGTCACCGGCGGACACCAGCGCGGTGACCCGGGCGACCTGCGCCGGCGTGATGGGCAGCTCGTCGATCGAGGTGCCCGACTCGTTGGCGCTGCGCGCCAGTTCACCCATCCACCACTTGCGCGCGGAGGCCGCGTCGGCACCGGCGTCGATCGTCGCGACGATCGAGTCGATGGCACCGGCGTTGAGGATCGACTGCATGTCGAACGCGCTGATCCCCCACTCCTCGCGCAGCCGGTTGCGGCGGGCCAGCGGCTGCTCGGGCAGCCCGGTACGGATCTCCTCGACCCACTCGCGCGAGGGGGCGACCGGCACCAGGTCCGGCTCCGGGAAGTACCGGTAGTCCTCCGCCTCCTCCTTCACACGGCCCGAGGTCGTCGACCCGGTGTCCTCGTGGAAGTGGCGGGTCTCCTGGATGATCGTGCCGCCGGAGTTCAGCACCGCGGCGTGGCGCTGGATCTCGTAGCGGGCGGCACGCTCAACGGAACGAAGGGAGTTGACGTTCTTGGTCTCACTCCGCGTACCGAACTTCTCGCGGCCGTGCGGACGCAGCGACAGGTTCACGTCGCAGCGCATCTGCCCCTGCTCCATGCGCGCCTCGGAGACCCCGAGCGCCCGGATCAGCTCGCGCAGCTCCGCGACGTACGCCTTGGCGACCTCGGGAGCGCGCTCACCGGCGCCCTCGATCGGCTTGGTGACGATCTCGATGAGCGGGATGCCGGCGCGGTTGTAGTCGAGCAGCGAGTGCGAGGCGCCGTGGATACGGCCCGTCGCGCCGCCGACGTGCAGCGACTTGCCGGTGTCCTCCTCCATGTGGGCGCGCTCGATCTGCACCCGGAAGGTCTCGCCGTCCTCCAACTGGACGTCCAGATAGCCGTTGAAGGCGATCGGCTCGTCGTACTGGGAGGTCTGGAAGTTCTTCGGCATGTCCGGATAGAAGTAGTTCTTCCGGGCGAAGCGGCACCACTCGGCGATCTCGCAGTTCAGCGCGAGGCCGATCTTGATCGCGGACTCGACGCCGATCGCGTTGACGACCGGGAGCGCGCCGGGCATGCCGAGGCAGGTCGGGCAGGTCTGCGAGTTGGGCTCGGCGCCCAGTTCGGTCGAACAGCCGCAGAACATCTTGGTCTTGGTGCCGAGTTCGACATGGACCTCAAGGCCCATGACGGGGTCGTACGACGCGAGAGCGTCCTCGTACGACTCCAGGTCGGTCGTGGTGGTCACGGTGAACTTTCCCTCTCAGCCCAGCAGGACGTCGTCGTCGCCCAGCCGCTTCAGCTCGCGGTACAGGATGGCGAGGCCGGTGACGATCGCGACGGCGGAGACCGTGGCGTCGATCAGACGGAGCGTGTCGTGCTCGGTGCGCGCCTTCTTGATCTGCTTGGCGACACCCAGCGCGCCGAACGCGGTGGTGGCGATGGACACATACGTGCCGGACTTGGACTTCTTGAAGCCCTTGGCCTTCGACAGTGCGTTGCTCACAGCGACGGTGCCTCCTCAAGCAGCGGGTGGCCCCACTTTTCCACGAAGGCGGCCTCTACGGCGGCGCCGACCTTGTAAAGACGGTCGTCCTTCAGCGCCGGCGCGATGATCTGGAGCCCGACCGGCAGACCGTCCTCCGGTGCGAGACCGCAGGGCAGCGACATGGCCGAGTTGCCCGCCAGGTTGGTCGGGATGGTGCACAGGTCCGCGAGGTACATCGCCATCGGGTCGTCGGCACGCTCGCCGATCGGGAAGGCGGTGGTCGGTGTCGTCGGCGACACGATCACGTCGACGCTCTCGAACGACTTCTCGAAGTCGCGGGTGATGAGCGTACGGACCTTCTGGGCGCTGCCGTAGTACGCGTCGTAGTAGCCACTCGACAGGGCGTACGTGCCGAGCATGATGCGGCGCTTCACCTCGGGGCCGAAGCCCGCCTCACGGGTGATCGAGGTGACCTCTTCGGCCGAGTGGGTGCCGTCGTCGCCCGTGCGCAGGCCGTAGCGCAGGCCGTCGAAACGGGCCAGGTTCGACGAACACTCGGAGGGCGCGATCAGGTAGTACGCCGACAGGGCGAGATCGAAGGACGGGCAGTCCAACTCGACGATCTCGGCGCCCAGTTCCTTCAGTACGGCGACGGCCTCGTCGAAGCGCTGGATGACACCGGCCTGGTAGCCCTCGCCGCGGAACTGCTTGACGACACCGACCCGCATGCCCTGCACGCTGCCGTTGCGGGCGGCCTCGACGACCGGCGGGACCGGGGCGTCGATCGACGTCGAGTCCAGCGGGTCGTGCCCGGCGATGACCTCGTGCAGCAGCGCCGCGTCCAGGACCGTACGGGCGCAGGGCCCACCCTGGTCGAGGGAGGAGGAGAAGGCGACCATGCCGTAGCGGGAGACCGCGCCGTACGTCGGCTTGACGCCCACCGTGCCGGTGACGGCGGCCGGCTGGCGGATCGAGCCGCCGGTGTCGGTGCCGATCGCGAGGGGCGCCTGGAAGGAGGCGAGCGCGGCGGAGGAACCGCCACCGGAGCCGCCGGGGATCTTGGTGAGGTCCCAGGGGTTGCCGGTCGGCCCGTACGCGCTGTTCTCGGTGGAGGACCCCATGGCGAACTCGTCCATGTTGGTCTTGCCGAGGATGACGACATCGGCGGCCTTCAGCCGCTTGGTGACGGTCGCGTCGTACGGCGGGATCCAGCCCTCGAGGATCTTGGAGCCGACGGTCGTCGGGATGCCCTCGGTGGTGAAGATGTCCTTGAGCGCGAGCGGAACGCCGGCGAGCGGCCCCAACTCCTCGCCCCTGGCCCGCTTCGCGTCGACGGCACGGGCCTGCGCGAGGGCGCCCTCGCGGTCGACGTGCAGGAAGGCGTGCACCTTCGCGTCGACCTCCTCGATCCGGGCGAGGTGGGCCTCGGTGACCTCGACGGCCGTGAGGACGCCGGACGCGATGTTCGCGGCGGTCTCGGCGGCGGTCAGCCGGATGATGCTGCTGTGGTCCGTCATGGTGATTAGTCCTCCCCCAGGATCTGCGGCACCTTGAAACGCTGCTGCTCCTGGGCCGGGGCGCCGGAGAGCGCCTGCTCGGGGGTGAGCGAGGGACGGACCTCGTCCGCGCGCATGACGTTCGTCAGCGGCAGCGGGTGGGAGGTCGGCGGTACGTCTTGGTCGGCGACCTCGCTGACGCGGGCGACCGCGCCGATGATGTCGTCCAGCTGTCCCGCGAAGTGCTCGAGCTCTTCGGGCTTCAGCTCCAGACGCGCCAGCCGGGCGAGGTGGGCGACCTCCTCGCGCGTGATGCCAGGCATGCGGCGTTCCTCTGGGGTGAGTGTGTGTGGTTTGGCGCCAATCCTATGGGGCGGGGGGCCTCAGCCGTTAAACGGTTTCGCCGGGGCCCCGGTCCGGGGCGCCCCGTCAGACGAGGAACAGCAGGACGGCGGTGATCAGTACGACGACCGCCGTGGCGAAGTGGATCCCGAAGGCCACGGCCTTCGTGCCGCCGTTGCGCAGCACGATCAGGGTGTCGCCGAGCGGTATGACAGCCACGCAGAGCATGAACCACGCCTCGGCCTGGGCCCCGGCGAAGGCCAGCAGAGCCAGGCCGATCAGACCGAGCGTGCCGTCCCTGGAGCCCTTGATCGTGAGGTAGGCGCGGGCGTCACCGGCCGGGTCGGCCGACACGCCGTAGCCGGTGGCGGCGGGGCCGGGCTGGAACAGGAACCGGTAGCCGAGGAACAGGCAGAACAGGTCCAGCAGGATCGCCAGGGTGTACGCGGTGATGGTCACGTCACTTCTCCTCGTCTCGTTTTCTAGCATCGCTAGCAACAAGAGCGAAGCTAGCAGAGCGTCGACAGGAACGCTAGCGATGCTAGAATTCGAGGCATGACGATTCAGAAGCGCCGGGAGCGCGAACGGGCGGAGCGGGAGCTGCTGATCGTCTCGGCCGCACGGGAACTGGCCGAGACGGAGGGCTGGGACGCGGTGACGACCCGGCGGCTGGCGGCCGAGATCGAGTACAGCCAGCCCGTGCTCTACAGCCACTTCAAGGACAAGGGCGCGATCATGGCGGCCGTCGCGGTGGAGGGCTGCGCCGTCCTGGCCGTCGAACTGCGTACGGCACGCACGGCGGCGAAGGACACGCGCGGGGCGCTGGCCGCGATCGGCGAGACGTACACGTCGTTCGGACGCCTCCGCCCCGCGCTCTACGACGCGATGTTCACCCACATGGTGGACCTACCGTTCGCGACCCCGGAGGCACCGGCGCCCTTGCAGGCGGCCTTCGGTGAGATCCTCCAGGCGGTCGAGCCCATCGCGGCCGAGGGCGACGACCCGGCCCTGCTGACGGAGACGTACTGGGCGGGCCTGCACGGCTTGGTGACGCTGATGCGCAGCGGCCGCCTGCCGGAGGGGGCACACGAGGAGCGCCTGGCGCTGCTGATCAGTCACTTCACGACGAGGGCGGGCTGACCCACCGCAGGGGCGCGGGGCTGTATCAAGGTGCGGCTCCGCCGCATGGGCGCGCCCGGCAACAGCGCACCCGCACTCAAAAACTCAGCCGAGCCGCCCCGGATCGTCGGCGGCAGCCGCGGGCAAGGCCGCCCGAGGCCGCTGCCAGCCCCGAGACCCCCTCGCCAGCAACCAGGCGGTCATGTCCTCGGGCGGCATGGCGGCGGCGACCAGCCACCCCTGCACGGCGTCACACCCGAGATCCCGCAGCCGCTCCCATGTCTCGTCGTCCTCGACTCCCTCGGCGACGACGAGCAACCCCAGGGAATGTGCCAGATCAACCGTGCAGCGCACGATCTCCGCATCCTCCGTGTCCACCGCCAGCCGGGCCACGAACGACCGGTCGATCTTCAACTCGCTGACCGGCAGCCGCCGTAGATGCACCAGGGACGAGTACCCCGTCCCGAAGTCGTCGAGGGACATCTTCACGCCGTGTCCGGTCAGACCGTTGAGGGTGTCCGCGGCGCGCTGGGGGTCCTCCAGGAGGACGTGTTCCGTGATCTCCAGTTGGAGCGAGCCCGCCGGAACGCCGTGCCGGGCCAGGCGCGCGGCCACGGACCCCGCGAACCCGGGGGTGTGCACATCGCGCGGGGAGACGTTCACCGCGACCGGTACGAACAGTCCCTGGGCCCGCCATCTGGCGACCTGGGCGAGCGCGGTGTCGAGCACGTACTCGGTGAGATGGGGCATCAGCCCGGAGGACTCGGCGATCGCTATGAACTCGTCCGGCGGCACCTTCCCGCGCTCCGGGTGCACCCACCGCACCAGCGCCTCGAGCCCGGCCACCTGACCGTCGAAGCGCACCTTGGGCTGGTAGTGCAACTGCACCTCGTGCGCGTCGAGCGCCCGCCGCAGATCCCCCAACAGGCCCAGCCGGTCAGGGGTGTTGGAGTCCCGCTTGGACTCGTAGACCTCTACGCCCGTACGGTCCCGCTTCGCCTGGTACATCGCCACGTCCGCCCGGCGCAGCAGCCCCTCGGCGTCGAGGGCGTGGTCGGGGAAGACGGCGACACCCGCGCTGGCCTCCAGGACGAGGGTGAGCCCGTCGAGGTCGAGCGGGGAGCTGAGCGCGGCGACGAGGTTGCGGGCGACCCGGGTCGCGGACGTGGTGGAGTCGGCGACGGGCAGCAGGACGGCGAACTCGTCACCACCGAGCCGTGCGGCCTCCGCCCCGCGCGGCAGCGCCACCCGCAGCCGGTCGGCTATCTGCAACAGCAGCCGGTCACCGGCCAGATGACCCAAGGTGTCATTGACCGATCGGAAACGGTCGAGGTCGATCAGCATGAGTGCGGCCTTGGCACCGATGCGCTCGGCGTCGTCCAGCGCGGTCCAGATGCGCTCCAGGAGCCACTGCCGGTTGGGCAGTCCGGTCAGCGGGTCGCGCAACTGTTCCTCGGCCCGGGCCCGAGCCATCCACAAAGTGGAGTCGAGGGCGATCAGCGGGATCGAGAACAGCGGCAGCAGCACCGGCTGGGCCACGGCGACCACACAGATCAGCGGGGCGATGCCGAGCAGGGCGACCGCGACCAGGCCCTGTCTGAGCAGGGCGGTGCGGGCGACGGTGGGCAGTCCGCCGTGGCGCGGGGCGTGCAGGTACCAGAGGAGGGTGCGGGTCACGGCCAGATAGGCGACGGCGACCAGGACCACCTCGGGCGCGGTGTAGACCGTCCAGGTGTCCGGGTTCCAGGGCTTCTCGACGGACGGCACCCGGCCGAACGCGCGCAGGACGAGTGCTCCAGCGGCGATGCCGAGGATGTCCACCGCGCCGTGCAGCACTCCCTGGCGCCAGCGGTTGCGGCGGGCTATGCCGACCAGCACGACGACGGTGAGGCTGACCATGCCGGCGGCGACCCAGCCGTAGAGCAGCAGGACGCCGAGGGTGAGGGCGGCGCCCGAGCCGGTGCCGCCCCACCAGCGGGCGCGGCCGAGGGCGACCAGGTGGCCGACGATGATGCCGGTCAGGACGGCCAGCGACCAGCCGACCGTGCCGGACGGGAAGAGCGCGTGGTCGCCGGTGAACGCCCGGAAGAATCCGGCGCCGAGGACGAACGCGGCCGTGACCACGACCGCCGTGGGCAGCGCGGGCCAGGTGAGATGGCGCTCGCCCTCGCTGTCCGGCAGCCCTGAGCTCGGGTCGGCGGAGAGCGGTACGGAGTGCCGGGCGTCCGGTGTGGAGTACTGCCCGGTGGCGCGCGGCTGGGCGCCCGGACGCTCCACGGGTCGCGCTCCCCAACGACTCTTCCGCCAGGCGCCGGTGAGCCGGCGCAGCGGAGAGTCCGGGGGGGCGCTCTCGGTCGGTTCCATTCCCGTCCCTCTCACAGCCGGCGGTGCCCACGCCACGCGGTCCGATGCCCGACTTCCGTCAACGGCACCGCGTTTGGAAAACCCCTCCCCCTGCTCACCAAGAGCAGGGGGTTGCCCCAACCGCAGCTGGGCACGGCAGGTGCACACCTCAACAGTAGGCCGCAGAAGGCTTCCACGGGCAGCGGTCGTAGACGGTTGCCCGAATGCGACCCGGCCACCCGTATGCATCTGGTATGCGCCAATCGGGTGGCCTTCAACCGCTGCTCCTCGCTACTCCTCGACCGGAAGCGCGACTTCGGCGGCCGCCTCGGGTCCCTGTTCCAACAAGACGGTGAAGCCGTCCTCGTTCAGAACAGGCACCTTGACCTGCATCGCCTTGTCGTACTTGGAACCAGGATTGTCACCTACGACGACGAAAGACGTCTTCTTCGAAACAGAACCGGTCACTTTCGCTCCCCGGCTCTGCAGGGCGTCCTTCGCCCCGTCCCTGGTGAAGTGCTCGAGTGTGCCGGTCACGACGACGGTCAGCCCCTCCAGCGGGCGCGGGCCCTCGTCCTCGGCGGAACCCTCGTCCTCCATACGGACCCCGGCGGCCCGCCACTTGCGGAGGATCTCCTGGTGCCAGTCCTCGGCGAACCACTCCTTGAGCGAGGCGGCGATGATCTCGCCGACACCGGCGGTGTCCGCCAGCTCCTTCTCGGTGGCCTGCTCGATCCGCTCGATCGAACGGAACCCCCGGGCCAGCGCCTCGGCCGCGACCGGGCCGACATGACGGATCGACAGGCCGGTGAGGATGCGGGCGAGCGGGCTGTCCTTGGCCGCCGCGATGGTCTCCAGCATCGCGAGCGCGTTCTTCTTCGGCTCGCCCAGCTGGTTGGCGAAGACCGTGGCGATCTTCTCCTCGCCGGTCTTCGGGTCGCGCTTGGGCAGCCCGCTGTTCTGGTCGCGGACGTACGCCTTGATGGGCAGCAACTGCTCGATGGTGAGGTCGAACAGGTCGCCCTCGTTCTTCAGCGGCGGGTCGGCCGGCTCCAGCGGATTGGTGAGGGCGGCGGCCGACACATAGCCGAAGTGGTCGATGTCCAGCGCCTTGCGGCCCGCGAGGTAGAACAGCCGCTCCCTCAACTGGGCAGGGCAGGCACGGGCGTTCGGGCAGCGGAGGTCGATGTCGCCCTCCTTCATCGGCCGCAGCGGCGTCCCGCACTCGGGGCACTCGGCCGGCATCACGAACTCCCGCTCGCTGCCGTCGCGCAGGTCGGCGACCGGGCCGAGGATCTCCGGGATGACGTCACCGGCCTTGCGCAGCACCACCGTGTCGCCGATGAGCACGCCCTTGGCCTTGACGACCTCCTGGTTGTGCAGCGTCGCGAACTCGACCTCCGAGCCGGCCACCGTCACCGGCTCGACCTGGGCGTACGGCGTGACCCGGCCCGTACGGCCCACGCCCACCCGGATGTTGACGAGCTTGGTGTTGACCTCCTCGGGCGCGTACTTCCACGCGATCGCCCAGCGCGGGGCGCGGGAGGTGGAGCCGAGGCGTCCCTGGAGGGGGATCTCGTCGAGCTTGACGACCACGCCGTCGATCTCGTGGGCCACGGAGTGGCGGTTCTCGCCGTAGTACCGGATGAACTCCCGTACGCCGTCGAGGTCGTCGACCACCTTGTTGTGCGGGGAGGTGGGCAGGCCCCAGGTCTTCAGCAGGATGTACGCCTCGGAGAGACGGGTGAGGGGGTCGAAGCCCTCCAGGGCGCCGATGCCGTGCACGACCATGTGCAGGGGGCGGCCGGCGGTGACGCGGGGGTCCTTCTGGCGCAGTGAACCCGCCGCCGCGTTACGGGGGTTGGCGAAGGGCTTGTCGCCGGCCTCGACCAGCCGGGCGTTCAGCTCCTCGAACTTCTCCATCGGGAAGTAGACCTCGCCGCGGATCTCCACGAGGTCGGGGACGCGCTCGCCGGTCAGCCGGTCCGGGATCTCCGCGATCGTGCGGACGTTGGGCGTGATGTCCTCGCCCGTACGGCCGTCGCCGCGGGTCGCCGCGCGCGTGAGACGGCCGTGCTCATACGTGAGGTTGACGGCGAGGCCGTCGACCTTCAGCTCGCACAGGAAGTGGTAGTCGGAGGTGCCGACGTCCTTGTGGACGCGCTCGGCCCAGGCGGCCAGCTCCAGGTCGTCGAACGCGTTGTCCAGGGAGAGCATGCGGGAGCGGTGGACGACGGAGGTGAACTCCGTCTCGTACGCACCCGCGACCTTCTGGGTCGGCGAGTCCGGCGTGCGCAGCTCGGGATACTCCTCCTCCAACGCCTCCAGGGCGCGCAGGAGTTGGTCGAATTCCGCGTCGCTGACGACCGGGGCGTCGTTCACGTAGTACCGGAAGCGGTGCTCCTCGATCTGCTCAGCGAGCTGCGCGTGCTTCTCCCGTGCCTCTGCGGGCACCGCCGTCTCCGCTTGCCTGTCGCCGGCCACCGTGTTGTCCTTCCGTCACTCAGGGTTGTCCGCGAGGGATCTCGCCGCCCGGACGCAGTGGGCGAGAGCCTTGCGCGCGTACTCGGGGGAAGCCCCCGCGAGTCCGCACGACGGGGTGATCGTGACCGCCTCCGCGAGAAGTCCCGGTCGCAGCCCCAGCCTGCGCCACAGCGTCCTGACACCCATGACGCTACCGGCAGGGTCTGACAATGCGGTGTCCGTGCCCGGCACGACACCGGCGAACAGCCGGGTGCCGGCCTCGACCGCCTCGCCGATCACGTCGTCGTCACGCTCGGTGAGGAGCGAGAAGTCGAAGGAGACCCCGGCGGCGCCCGCCCTGCGCAGCAGGGCGAACGGCACGTCCGGTGCGCAGGAGTGGACGACGACCGGGCCGTTCGTGTGCACGGCGACGACGTCGCGGAGTGTGCTCTCGACGAGTTGGCGGTCTACGGCGCGGTAGGTGCGGTAGCCGCTGGCGGACCTGACCTGTCCGCGCAGGACGCCGATCAGGGACGGCTCGTCGAGTTGCAGCACGATCTGGGCGCCGGGGACGCGGCGTTGGACCTCGCCGAGGTGATTGCGCAGGCCCTCGGCGAGCGAGCCGGCGAGGTCGCGGCAGGCGCCGGGGTCGGAGAGCACGGCCTCGCCGTTCCTCAACTCCAGCCCGGCGGCGAGGGTCCAGGGTCCTACGGCCTGCACCTTGAGCGGCCCCTCGTAGCCCTGGGTGAACTCCTCGAACGCGTCGAGGTCCTCCCCCAGCCACGCCCAGGCGCGCTTGGTGTCCCGCCCCGGCCGGTCCCCGATCCGCCAACCGCTGGGCTCCACGCGCGCGTACACCTCGACGAGCAGCCCGGCGGTCCGCCCGATCATGTCCGCGCCGGGTCCCCGGGCCGGCAGCT
Source organism: Streptomyces sp. MBT65 (assembly GCF_016612545.1). Lineage (GTDB taxonomy): Bacteria > Actinomycetota > Actinomycetes > Streptomycetales > Streptomycetaceae > Streptomyces. Next base: position 16,270 of record NZ_JAENRY010000173.1, read on the forward strand.
CGGGCAGGAACGGAAAGTCCTCGAAGGCCCCGGTCGCGGTCTTCGCGGCCTCACGGGCGTCGGTGCCGGGGAGTGAACCGACACCGGTGGCGGGACCGAAGCTGAACGTAGTCTTGTTGCTCACCTGGGCAGCCTACGGAACCCTCCGGCGGTCCGGGCGCGCCCCTGGGGGTTGCGCCCCCAGACCCCCATCGGCCCTGAAGGGGCCTCGTCCTCAAACGCCGGACGGGCT
>NZ_JAENRY010000174.1 GCF_016612545.1 Streptomyces sp. MBT65
AGGTGCTGGAGCGGCCTGCGACCGCGTTCACCGCGCTGCACGCGGCGGTGGCCCTCACCGCCGCCGGAGACCTGCCCGCCCTGCGCCGTCTGCGCGACCACGCGGCGGGCGCCGACCCGGTGCAGATCGAGGTCATCGTCCCGCTCTGCGAGGCCTTCGCCGCCCTCGTCGACCACCGCTTCCACGAGGCGGCCCACGGCCTGGAGGCACTGCTTCCGGTGCTGCGCAAGGTGGGCGGCAGCGCGGCCCAACGCGAGGTCGTCGAGGAGACGTTGCTGTACGCACTGGTGTCGGCGGGGCGGAGCGACGCGGCACGACGGTTGCTGGACGCGCGCCTGGACCGGAAGGCGGCGCCTCGGGACCGGCGGATGTTGGCGGGTCTGCCGGGGTGAGACGGGCGGGCCGGGGCGGGTGCAGGCGCCGGACGCCTGTCCCGTCGTAGACCTGTGTATGCGTCCGCATCCCCCCGGCGACGGCGAACATGTCGGAAAACCCGGCGAGAGCAAGTAGGCCCCCCGGGGGGGGTGCCGACGGTGTCGTCACTGGTCCGGCAGCCACCCCGACGCCCGCGATATCCCCCGCGCCGCGAGCCGCACCGCCGGTATCAACGCCGGTACCTGCGCGTCCGCTTGGGGCACCACCACCGACACCGCGGCCACCACCGCACCGCCCGGCCCGCGCACCGGTGCCGCCACCGACAGCGCGTCGTCGGTGATCTGACGACTGCTCACCGCGACGCCGGTGCGCCGGACTTCGGCCAGCACCCGGCGCAGCCGTACCGGATCGGTGATCGTGTACGGCGTGAAGGACGCCAACGGCCCGGCGCAGTAGGCCTCTTGGAAGTCGGGGTCGCCGTGGGCGAGCAGGGTGAGTCCCACGCCGGTGGCGTGCAGCGGCCAGCGGGCGCCCACCCGGATGTGCACGCCGACCGCCGAACGCCCCGAGATCCACTCGGTGTAGACGACCTCCGTGCCGTCCCGCACCGCCAACTGCACGTTCTCGTGCGTCGATTCGTACAGGTCCTCCAGGTAGGGCAGGGCGAGTTGGCGCAGGGCCAGGCCGCGGGGCGCGAGCGCCGCGATCTCCCACAGCCGTAGACCCACGTGGTAGACGCCCGACGCGTCCCGTTCCAGCGCGCCCCACTCCGTGAGGGCGCCCGCGAGGCGGTGGGCGGTGGTCAGGGTGAGGCCGGCGCGGCGGCTGATGTCGGAGAGGGACAGGGCCGTGTGCGCGTGGTCGAAGGCGGCGAGCACGGCGAGCAGCCGGTCGGGCGCGGACCGGGTGGCGGGCGCCGAACGGGCCGTATCCGCAGGCTGCGTGGTGGTCATGGCCGGGCCTCCGTCCGGTGTCAGGTCAGTCCGTCCTCGGCGACCCGTTGCAGCAGTGTGTGCAGGGTCTCCCGCTCGGTGGCGTCGAGCGGGCCCAGCAGTTCGTTCGTGACGCGCAGGCCCGCCTCGTCGGTGTCGCGCAGGAAACCGCGGCCGTCCGCCGTAAGGACCACGATGCGGCTGCGCCGGTCGTCGGGGGAAGGGCGGCGCTCGGCGAATCCCAGCTTCTCCAGGTCGTCGACCAGGCCGACGATCGCGCTCGGGTCGTAGCCGAGCCTGGTGCTCAGTTCGCGCTGGAGGGCGCCCTCGGACGTGGCCAGGAAGCGGAGCAGCGCGTAGTGGCGCAGCCGCAGGCCCGACTCCTGGAGGAACGTGTTGAAGAGCTGACCGGAACGCAGCCCCAGCCGGTACATGAGATAGCCCGTGTCCGCGTGCAGCCCGCGCATCCACGGCTCGTGCGCGTCGATCGGGGGGGTCGCGGCGTGCGGCTGGCGGGCGATGGCGGGCTCCCTGGGTCGAGGCCCCGGGTGGGGGCGTGCGGTGGTTCCGGGCCAGTGTGACGCACATGGTCCATCGGCAACAACTATTGACGTCAACAATTATTGCTCTTAGCTTCGATCTCGAAGCCGCACCGGTGCCGCTCGCAGTCGTCGCAGTCGACGTAGTCGTCGGAGAGCTCGCAGGTCTCGCAGTCCTCGCGCTCTTCGCTGTGACGGTCCCGGTGTGTCGTACCGCAGCCTCGTCTTGTGAAGGGACCGCTCGTGCCCAGCATCGATCTGACCGGCAAGGTCGCCGTCGTCACCGGCAGCGGCCGGGGCCTCGGCCTCGCCTACGCGCACGCCCTGGCCGCCCACGGCGCGTCCGTGGTCGTCAACGACATCGACGAGACGGTGGCCGAGCAGGCCGTGAAGTCGATCACCGAGGCGGGCGGCACCGCCGTCGCCGAGGTGGTCCCGGTCGGTACGACCGAGGCGGCCGAGCGGCTGGTGAACCGGGCCGTCGAGGAGTTCGGACGGCTCGACATCCTGGTCACCAACGCGGGCATCCTGCGCGACAAGGTGCTGTGGAAGATGACCGACGAGGACTTCGACGCGGTGATCACCACCCACCTCAAGGGCACCTTCACCTGCGCCCGCGCCGCCGCCGTACGCATGCGCGAGCAGGGCGAGGGCGGCAGCCTGATCCTGGTCGGCTCGCCGGCCGGCCAGCGCGGCAACTTCGGCCAGACGAATTATTCGGCCGCCAAGGCCGGCATCGCCGCCTTCGCCCGCACCTGGTCGATGGAACTGGGCCGCGCCGGCATCACCGTCAACGCCATCGTGCCGGTCGCCGCGACCGCGATGACCGAGACGATCCCCGCGTTCGCCCCCTACATCGAGGCCATGCGCAACGGCGACCCGCTGCCCGACTTCCTCCGCAAGGGCGAGGGCTTCGGCACCCCCGAGGACTGCGCCGCCCTCGTCCCGTTCCTCGCCTCCGGGGCTGCCCGCTCCGTCACCGGCCAGGCCATCGGCATCGGCGGCGACAAGGTGGCACTCTGGTCCCACCCGCAGGAGATCAGCGCGGCCTACGCCGACGGCGGCTGGACCCCCGACACCCTGGCCGACGCCTTCCCCACCTCGGTCGGCGCCGAACTCCAGTCGGTCGGCATCCCCGCACCGAAGCTCCCGGAGGCGTGATGACACCCCCCATGGACCTGAGCGAACTCGTCGCGATCGACGTCCACACCCACGCGGAGGTGTCCTCCAAGGGCCACTCCTCCCTGGACGACGACCTCCACGACGCCTCCTCCGCCTACTTCAAGGTCGAGGGCAAGCGGAAACCCACCCTGGAGGAGACCGCCGCGTACTACCGCGAGCGGAAGATGGCCGCCGTCATCTTCACGGTCGACGCCGAGTCCGCGACCGGCACCGAACCCGTCCCGAACGAGGAGGTCGCCGAGGCCGCCGCCGCCAACGCGGACGTCCTCATCCCCTTCGCGTCCATCGACCCGTTCCGGGGCCGAGCGGGCGTGAAGCAGGCACGACGGCTGGTCGAGGAGTACGGGGTGAAGGGCTTCAAGTTCCACCCCAACATCCAGGGCTTCTTCCCCAACGACCGGGCGGTCGCCTACGACCTGTACGAGGTCATCGAGGAGACGGGCACCATCGCCCTGTTCCACACGGGCCAGACCGGCATCGGCGCGGGAGTGCCGGGCGGGGGCGGCATCCGCCTCAAGTACTCCAACCCCCTGCACGTGGACGACGTCGCCGCCGACTTCCCCCACCTCAAGATCATCCTGGCGCACCCGTCCTTCCCCTGGCAGGACGAGGCCCTCGCCGTCGCCACCCACAAGCCGGGCGTCCACATCGACCTGTCCGGCTGGTCCCCGAAGTACTTCCCGCCGCAACTCGTGCAGTACGCCAACACCCTCCTCAAGGACAAGGTCCTCTTCGGCTCCGACTACCCCGTCCTCACCCCGGACCGCTGGCTCGCCGACTTCGAGAAGCTGCCGATCAAGGACGAGGTCAAGCCGAAGATCCTCAAGGAGAACGCCGCCCGCCTCCTCGGACTGACGTAAGGAGCCCCCGATGCGCAACGAGGGACTGGGGTCATGGCCCGCACGCCGGGCCCGCAAGACCCCGCGCCGCACGGCTCTGGTATACGGCGGACTGTCGACGCGCAGCGGTGGGTTGTCGTCGGACGACGGCAGACGGTCGACGGGCGGCGGTGGGTTGTCGTCAGACGACGGCCGACGGTCGACGGCGCACGGTATTTCGTCGACAGACCACGGCGGACAGCCGACTGCCGACAACGGCTCGCCGACTCTCGGCAACGGCTCGGCGACTGCCGAGAACAGCTCGCCGACTCCCGCTAACGGTTCGTCGACGGACTACGGCACATTGCATACCCGAACCACCCGCCTCGCCCACGCCCTGCGCACCCGCGGCCTCCGCCGCGGTGACCGCATCGCCTACCTCGGCCCCAACCACCCCTCCTACCTGGAGACCCTGTTCGCGGCCGGCATCCTCGGCGCGGTCTTCGTCCCCCTCAACACCCGCCTCGTCGGCCCCGAGATCGCCCACCAACTCACCGACTCCGGCGCGAAGATCCTCGTCTACGGCCCGACGCACGCCGGCCTCGTCGCCGGACTGCCGGGCAGCACCGACGTCCGGGTCTACATCGAAGTCGGCCCCGAATACGAGGAGTTGATCGACGCCGCCGCCACCGAGCCGATCGACGAACCCGTGTCGGTCGACGACACCTGCATCATCATGTACACCTCGGGCACGACCGGCCGCCCCAAGGGCGCCATGCTCACCCACGGCAACCTGGCCTGGAACGCCATCAACGTCCTCGTCGACACCGACCTGACCGCCGACGAACGCGCCCTGGTCTCCGCCCCGTTGTTCCACACGGCCGGCCTGAACATGCTCACCCTGCCGGTCCTGCTCAAGGGCGGCACCTGCGTCCTGGTCGAGGCCTTCGACCCGGCGGCCACCTTCGACCTGATCGAACAGCACCGGATCACCTTCATGTTCGGGGTGCCCACGATGTTCGACCAACTGGCCCGGCACCCCCGCTGGCCCGACGCCGACCTGTCCTCGCTGCGCATCCTCACCTGCGGCGGCTCCCCGGTCCCGTCCCCGCTGATCGCCGCGTACCAGCAGCGCGGGCTGACCTTCCTCCAGGGCTACGGCATGACGGAGGCCGCCCCCGGAACCCTGTTCCTGGACGCCGAGCACGCCGTGAGCAAGGCGGGCTCGGCGGGCGTACCGCACTTCTTCAGCGACGTACGGGTCGTACGGCCCGACCTCACCCCCGCCGACGTCGGCGAGACCGGCGAGGTCGTGGTGCGCGGACCGCATGTCATGCCCGGCTACTGGGGGTTGCCCGAGGAGACGGCCGCGGTCTTCGCCGACGGCTGGTTCCGCAGCGGGGACGCGGCACGGACCGACGAGGACGGCTACGTGTACATCGTCGACCGTATGAAGGACATGATCATCTCCGGCGGCGAGAACATCTACCCCGCCGAGATCGAGGACCTGCTCCTCGCCCACCCCGACATCGTCGAGTGCGCGGTCATCGGTGTCCCGGACGACAAGTGGGGCGAGGTGCCGCGCGCGGTCGTCGTGCCCCGCGAGGGTGCCACGCCGGACCCCGACGAGGTGCTCGCCTCGCTGGCCGGCCGGCTCGCCAAGTACAAGATCCCCAAGTCGATGGTGGTCGCGGACGAACTCCCGCGCACCGCCTCCGGCAAGCTCCTCAAGTCCCGGGTGCGCAAGCGCTTCGGCAACCAGTAGACAGCCCCATGGGCAACCGGCAACTCCCGTAAGGAACAGGCGACTCATGACCATCACCGTCAACGGCCTCGACGAACTCAAGAAGCTCGCCGGCAGCGACCTCGGCACCAGCGAGTGGATCGAGGTCACCCAGGAACGCATCGACACCTTCGCCGACGCGACCGGCGACCACCAGTGGATCCACGTCGACCCGGAGAAGGCCGCGGCGGGCCCCTTCGGCGCGCCCATCGCGCACGGCTATCTGACCCTCTCCCTCTTCATCCCGCTCTTCACCGAACTGCTGGACGTCGAGGGCGTGTCGACGAAGGTCAACTACGGCCTGAACAAGGTGCGTTTCCCCGCCCCGGTCAAGGTGGGCTCGCGGATCCGGCTCGCCGCCAGGCTCGCCTCGGTCGAGGACGTGCCGGGCGGGGTGCAGATCGCCGTCGACGGGACGATAGAGATCGACGGCGGGCCGAAGCCCGCCGCCGTCCTGCAGAGTCTCTCGCGGTTCTACGCCTGAGCGAACCCCACCGCTACTGCTGCTTGTAGGAGTAGACGCTGGTCGACACCTGGCACACGCCCGGCTGTACGACCTCGGCACGCAAGGTCCCGCTGTTCACGTCGTAGTCGATGCCCTCCGCCTCGAACGTGCCCGTGCAGATGCTCCGCGCCGGCAGCGCGAACAGGCTCGTCACCGTTCCGGTGATCGGCTGCCCGTCCAGCTTGTGCGGCAGGTCGACCTGGAGGAGCGGGCGGATCTCGGGGAACTTGCTCCCCGACGCGTCGTCCGAGACGCACACCAGCCGGGTGTCCGTCACGAAGTCGCAGCCCTGGATGTCGTTCACCGTCCTGTCCAGGGTGATCTGCCCGGCCTGCGGCAGCGCTCCGCCCGTCGCCGGAGTGGACGGGTTGAGCAGGGGAGTGGGGAAGACCTGGAGTCTGGACTGGTCGCCCCACTCGCCCGACACCATCCACTGCGTGTCCGGCGAGATCGCGTCGAACGAGTTGTTGATCTTCTCGCCCGAGTCCAGCGTGTGGACGTACGTGTAGCGCGTCCCCGACGGCGTGGTGACCGCGTACATCTTGGACGTGGCCGTGTCGGCGCCCTGGTAGGCGTCGAAGACGTAGCCGTTCGCGATGTCCGGGTCGCCGATGTGGTTCCAGCCCTGGATGCGCAGATCCAGCGGGATGGACGCCAGCCCGCGGTACAGCAGCGAGCCGTCCGCCTGACTGGCGACACCCTCACCGCCGCCGAGACTGCCGGTGTAGGCCGTGCCGGTCTCCACCCAGGTGGTGGCGGCGGCCGAGGAGCTGCTCACGCTGAGCGTGAGAGCACCCAATAAGGCGGCGAGGACGGTGAGTTGACGCTTCATCAGATACCTGCCAGATCGACGAAGATGGGGTTGGAATAGAACCATGTGTCGGCCCACGGGTCACCGTTTCCGGGCTCGTGGGGGATCGGGCCGTGCGGATCGACCGAGGCGCCGAGGTAGCCCGCGCCGTGCCGCTCGCCGTCACTGCCGCGCACCCGCACGTAGAACGGCTCGTCCCCGACGGTCACCGGGATCCGCAGCGTGTACGTCCCCTTGCGGCCGCTCACGTCAGCCGTCCGCACGACCTTCGTGTCCGGCGCCCGCCACGCGTCCCGGTCGGACACCGCACCGCGCACCGCGCCCCGGATCACGTCCACGTGCGCCAACTCGGGCAGGATTCCCTGGGCGTTGGGCCGTGAGGCGGTCGTCACGGTGATGTTCAGGGTGAGCTTGTCGCCCTTGCGGACCCGCAGCCGGCCGCCCAGCGTGACGCCCTGACCGTGGTCGCAGTCCCGCTTCAGGCGGACGTCGAGCCCGTCCAGCAGATGCCCGTGGTCGACCCAGACCCGGCCCGCGCGCATCCCCGCCATCACCGCGCCGTAGCCGTAGCGCGTCACGCCGACGTGCGTGCGGCTGAACTCTCCGGGCCAGAAGTCGCTGCCGGGCTGCGGGGTGCCGGTCTGCACCGGGTCGGGCAGCTTCCCGGTGTTGTCGAAGTTCTGCCCCTCGGGCCAGGTGCCGTTGGCCCAAGTGTCGTAGACCGTGCGGTGGTTGTCGGAGTTGGTGGTGATCGAGAACGGCCGGCCCTCGGCCAGCATCGAGTCCCACAGCCCGCCGACGGTCGCCGTCGCCCAGTCGAAACCGCCGTACGTCACATACGCGTCCGCCGGATACCCCGACCAGGACTGCGCCGACGGCTTGTTCTCGTACTCGCCCCGGATCGACGTCGCACCACGCCAGCCGGGCAGGGCCGCGCCCTGCGCGCCGGGCGCGCCCTCCATGCCGATCATGATCTCGGGTGCCGCGTCCCGCCAGGCCCGCATCTCGTGCGGGGAGTCGATGCCCAGGCGCAGCGGGTGGTTTGCGAGGACGAGGACGTCGTCGACGTAGCCCGAACGGCGCTGCTCCGCCAGCCACTTGATGGCCTTCACGGCGTGGGCCTCGTTGCGGGCGGTGTCCGTGGCGCCGGCCGAGCCCTCGGTGTAGCCCAGCAGCTTGCCGTCGTAGGCGAGTTCGAACTGCGTGAGCAGATCCACCTCGTGGCGGCCGGGCGCGGCGAAGATCGTGCAGTGCTCGGCGGCCGGGATGTACCACTCCAGGCCCTGGAAGATGAGCTGGCGGGGGTTCTCGGCGCGTGCCTTGAGGATCTCGGCGTGCTCCGACTTGGCGCCGTAGTTGGCGTGTCCGAAGTTGGAGTGCTCGTTGAACACCATCCAGTCGAGGCCGTACTTCGCGGCGGCCTTCGCCTGCTGGGAGAACGTGTACTTGGCGTCGTGGCTGTACACCGAGTGCACATGGTGGTCGCCGACGAGGTAGGCGAGGCGCGGGTCGTTGCCGCCGTAGCCGCGCCCGGCCGCCGCCGCGGAGGTGGCGAGCGGTCCCGCGCCGAGGGTGAACGCGGCGCCGAACAGGCCCGCGCGGCGCAGGAGTTGGCGCCGGGAGACGCCCTGCGCGTCGAGGGCGGCGGGGGAGACGGACGGGTCGGCCCAGGTGGGCAGCTGCTGCTCGGTCATGATCTTCGGGAGTCCTCTGGAGGGCTGTCAGTGGGTCATGAAGGAGGTCACGGGCAGCGCCCGGGAGACGATCCGGACGTCGCCGAGACGGCCGTGCAGGATCTGGTCGATCTTGTCCGCGTACTCGTAGCCGCCGAGCAGCCACGGCTGTCCGGAGGAGGCGATGCCGATCGCGGGGGCGTGCGGGTTGCGGGCCACCGGGCAGCCCTGGACGTACATCGTGGTGTGCCGTCCGTCGTTGACGACGGCGAGGTGCCACCAGATCTCGGGGTCGGTCTCGTCACCCCAGTTGGTGGCCAACTGCCGCTGGTTCAGGGCGTGTACGGCCCACTGCGGGCCCGGCCCGTCGGAGAGGGACAGGGTCGCGAGCGGCTCGTCGGGGTCGTCCGTCACCGTGCCCACGGAGCCGTTGCGGCCGGTGCGGCTGACCAGACCGGCCCAGGCGTTGTGCGAGGCGTTCCAGTCGGCGGGCAGCCAGTAGAACGCCTCTATGGTGTAACCGTCCTTGAACGTCGCCGAGTTGAGCGGCGCACCGTCCACGGTCCGCAGGTACGCGCCCTTCAGCGGGGACTTGTAGCCCGAGAACTCCAGGCTGCCGTGGCCCGGTTGGTCCGGGTGGTGGTCGGCCGACCAGTCGAGGGTGCCGCCGTTCACGGAGACCACGGTGAGGTCGTTGCCGCGGCCGGACAGGTCACGGACGGTGCCTGAACCGGAGACCGGGGACTCGAAGCGCCAGTAGGCGGCCGTGCCCGGGATCACCATCTTCGACGCGGGGCGCGCCGCACGGACCGGCACAGGGTCGAAGCCCGCGAAGCGGTCCGCGAAGTCGATGTCGACGGAGAACCGGTCGGCGTCGCCGCTGAGTTCGATCTCCTGCCGCTCCAGCTCGTTGAGGCCCTTCGCCGCCCGGCCCAGGATCCACGGCGACACCGTCTCCACGTCGATGACGTCGCGGTCCAGGTCGAAGTGGTAGAGGCGGATCATCGCCGCGCCGCCGAAGTAGCGGTTCTGATAGTTCGTCAGGTGCAGGTGGACGTCGTTGCCCGCCGCGTTCTTGCGGGTCGCCCGGCGCGCGGGCCAGTAGTGGCCGTTCAGGGTCAGGAAGATCTGGTCGTGGTCCGCGATCAGCTGGTCCCACAGCTGCTGCCCGTAGTCCGACAACGTGTCGTCGTCCACGACCAGTTCGTGCGTGGTGAGGATGACCGGCGTCTTCGGGTGCTGGGCGATGACGTCCTTCGCCCAGGCGTAGCCCTTCGCCGACAGGCGCCAGTCCAGCGCGAGGACGAGCCACTCCCGCCCGGCCGCCTTGAACACGTGGTACGTGTTGTAGCCGTCCGAAGAGGCCCCGCCGAACGTGGACTTGTTCTTGAACCGCTGCGGGCCGAACGCGTCCAGGTAGGGCGACGCCCCGCGCTGGTCGTCCGTCGACGACTTGATGTCGTGGTTGCCGGCCAGCACGCTGTAGCCGACGCCCCGCCGGTCCAGCAGCTTGAACGCCTCCCCGATGGCGGCGAATTCGGGCACGGCCCCGTTCTGCGTCAGGTCGCCCAGGTGGGACAGGAAGACGATGTTGTCGTCCTTGCCGTGCTCCAGGAGATAGCGCAGCGAGGCCTCGATCGGCGCCTTGTCGATGCTCGGCCCGTCGAAGAGGTACTGGGTGTCCGGCATCACGGCGAGGGTGAAGTGCCGGCTGTCGGTGTCGGGCCGCCAACCCGTCTTCGTGGACGCCGAGTTCGGGGCCGCCTCGGCGACGCCCGGCAGCGCGACACCGGCCGTGGCGGCGGCGCCGAGCAACGCCGTGGCGCGCAGGAAGTTGCGTCGCCCGGCACCGGCCTGGGCGCTCTCGCACTGCTCGTGCTCGTGGTCATGCGAAGTACACACGTGTGCTCCGTGGGTAAGTGCTCGTGAAAGCTGGGGAGTTCAAAGCCGGGAAGATCCGAACCGGTGGGTTCAGAGAACGCGCAGGGTCCAGCTCCAGCGATGGACACCCGGTGCGACGAGATACTGCGGTGTGGTGTCGGGCCCGCACGAGGCCGTGCCCAACCCCCGGTGCACCGCGTCGAGTTGCACCACACAGGACGCGCGCGGCACCAGCTCGTCGTGATGCCGTACGGCGGTCAGGTCCTCGGCGCGATGGCGGGTCACCGAGACCTGGCGGGGCTCGTCGAGGTCGACCGTGAGACCGGTGGCGTCCGGAGCCGACAGCGTGAACCACCGCACCCCGTGCCGGCCACCGCTCTCCTGCGGGCGCAGATACGGAGTGAACAACTCGTCGACGGGGACCGAGTGATGGCCCACGGGCGCGCCCGTGCTGCGGTCGGGGTACGACTCCCACGGACCCCGGCCGAACCACTCCAGCAGATCAAGACCCGGCACCGTCTCGAACACGGTGCCCACCCGGGCCACGTCGACGAACTCCTCGGGCAGCTCGGCCGACTCCTCGACCCGCACCCCGCCCTCCACCGGTGTGAACACCTGGCAGTGCCGGACCACACCGTCCGCTCCGGCGTACTCGGCGACCGTCGTCACCCGCTCGCCGTCCCGCCGTACCGACACGACCTTGCGGACCAGCGAGTCGAGCCCCCAGGTCCGCCAGAGCGCCGCCATACCGCCCAACTCGTCGTTGTCGGTGGGCGCCCGCCACAGGGACAGGGTCGGGGCGAGGGACAACAGCGGGTGACGCAGCAGACCCTCCCCGTCGACCTCGACCCGACTGCCGCCAACCACCGGCAAGGTCAGGGGAGTTGCCGCCCGCAGCCGCACCTGGGGCGCGCACACCTCCGTGCCGCGCGGTGCCCACCCCTGCTCCTCGGCCGTCGTCACGCGCAGCGTCAGCCAGGCCTCGCCGCCGTCCTCCGGCAGCTCGAACGGCAGCGGAACGGCCGCCGTCTCGCCGGGGCACAGGGTGGGCAGCTCGGCCGGAGCGGTCAGCGTACGACCGTCCGCGAGCGCCAACTCCCATGTCCCGGCGAGCCATTCGAGGCCCCGGAAGTGCTGGTGGTTGCCGAGGACGATGCCCTCGTGCCGGAAGCACTCGATGCGCACCGGCGCCGCGATCTCCCGGTGCTCGAACATCACCGGCTTGGGCGTGCGGTCGGGAAACACCACGCCGTCCGCGATGAACGCGCCGTCGTGGATCGACTCGCCGAAGTCACCGCCGTACGCCCAGCGGTGACCGGGCGCGGCGACACCGTTGTCATACAGTCCGGCGCCCGCGCGGCCGGTGGGTCTTCCGTCGCTCACACGCTGCAGGATTCCGTGGTCCCAGAACTCCCAGATGAAGCCGCCCTGAAGACCCGGGGTTGACTCGATGGCGGCCCAGTGGTCCGCGAGCGTGCCGTTGCTGTTGCCCATCGCGTGCGAGTACTCGCACTGGATCAACGGTTTGGTCTGCTCACCGGACAGCGCATGGGCGACACAGTCCTCCAGCGGCGCGTACATCGGACACGCGATGTCGGAGGCGAGGTCGGGGTCGGCCCAGCCGCGCTTGGCGGCACCTTCGTACTGGATCGGTCTGGTGGGGTCGTGGCGCCGGACCCAGCCGGCCGCCGCGTCGTGGTTCGCGCCGTAGTCGGACTCGTTGCCGAGCGACCAGACGATGATCGACGGGTGGTTCTTGTCCCGCAGCACCATCCGCGAGACGCGGTCCACGAACGCGTTCAGATAGCGCGGGTCGTCGGCGATCTCGTGCGCGTGGTCGTGCGACTCGATGTCCGCCTCGTCGACCACATACAGTCCGAGCTCGTCGGCGAGGTCGTAGAGCGCCGGGTCGTTCGGGTAGTGCGAGGTGCGCACCGCGTTGAACCCGAACCGCTTCAGCAGCACCAGGTCCGCGCGCATGTCGTCGTACGACACCGTGCGCCCGGTCAGCGGATGGAAGTCGTGCCGGTTGACACCCCGGATGAACACCCGCTCGCCGTTGACGAGCAGATCCCGCCCGACGATCTCCACGTCACGGAACCCGATGCGCCGGTACGACGTGTCGGCCACCGTTCCGTCGGCACGGTGCAGCCGGACGGTGAGGCCGTACAGCTCGGGCGTCTCGGCGTTCCAGGTCCGCACCTCGGGGACGGTGGCCCGGATGCGGGCCTCGCCGAGGAAGTCGGAGACCCGGTCGTCCTCCGTGTTGAACCGGTCGAACTCCGCGTCCTGGGCGAGGAGTTGCCCGTCGAGATCGCCGCTGATCCACCACCCGGCGGGCAGCGCGCCGCCCGCGTCCCGCACCTGGCAGTCGACGCGCAGCTCCCCGTCGTACCCGGCGCGCACGGTCATGTCCGCGAGATACAGCGGATCGGTCGCGTACAGCAGCACCGACCGCGTGATGCCCCCGTGCCACCACTGGTCCTGGTCCTCGATGTGCGAGGAGTCCGACCACTTGACGACGGTCAGCCGTACGGTGGCCCGCTCGCCGGGACGTACGACGGCCGAGAGGTCGAACTCGGCGGCGAGATGGGAGTCCTTGGAGATGCCGACGGGCCGCCCGTCCACATGCACGAGCAGCACGCTCTCGGCGGCCCCGACCTGGAGCACGATCCGCCGCCCGGCCCAGTCGGCCGGGACGTCGATCTCCCGCTCGTAGACACCCGTCGGATTGGCCGCGGGCGACAGTGGAGGGAATTCCGCATACGGCATACGGACGTTCGTGTACTGCGGAAGGTCGTCCGTATCCTGCATGGTCCATACGCCCGGCACGTATGCGGACCACCAGCCGTCCACGAGCGGGGCGTCGGGCGCCGGCAGCAACTGGAAGCGCCAGTCCCCGTCGAGGGAGACGGCATCCGGGCGGTGGTCGACGGCGGACATGGGGAGGCGTGCCCAGGAGGTCAGCTCGGGTGCCTCCCAGGGGCGGAGGGCGATCAGGGGATCGGCGGGCCGGGGCCCGTGGATCGACGGATCGTTCATCGGCGGATGGCTCCCTTTTCGGTCGGTGTGCGCGGCGTGCCGGGCGTGGGTGGCGTGACGGGTCCGGGCAGGATCTGTCCGGCCAGGCCCCAGTCCGGGTCTACGGGGATGCCGAGCCGGTCCAGGACCGTGGGGGCGATGTCGACGAGCTGGGGCGAGTCGAGCCGGGTGCCGGCGGGTGTGCCGGGCTCGGCGAGGACGACGAAGACCTCGCGCTCGGCACGGGTGTCGCCGCCGTGGCCGCCGGTGTCGAGGTGTCCGTGGTCGGTGGTGACCAGCACGGTCCACCGTTCGCCGGAGGGCCGGGCGTCGAGCGCCGCGAGCAGCCGCCCCAGGTGGGTGTCCTGGGTGAGGAGGGCGTGGTCGTAGGCCGCGGAGAGGGGGCCCGTGGCGTGGGCGGCCTCGTCGGTGGCGCCGAAGTACACGAACACCAGGTCGGGGTCGTCCTCGGTGAGCCAGCGCAGGGCGGTGCGGGCGACGAGGCCGTCCGCTCTCGCATAGCCGTCGCTCTCGCCGTCGTGGTGCACGCGCCGTCCGATGGCGGGGCCCAGGACACCGCGGTGGACCAGCTCCGGCCAGGACACCGCGGCGGCGGTGCGCAGACCGGGGCGGGCGAGGGCCGCGCGGCTGAGGAAGTCGGGGTGACGGGCGTAGTCGGCGCCCGCGAAATCGTTGCCGGTGACCCCGTGCCGGTCGGGCCACACCCCGGTCAGCACGCTGGACCAGCCGGGCCCGGAGTCGGTGTAGGCCATGCTCGTCCACGGCCCGCCCTCGGCCTGGCCGTCGGCCTCGCCGTACGGCAGCAGGCTGGTGCCGTGGGCGCCCCCGGCCAGCAGGCCGTGCAGGACGGGGGCGTGGGTCGCGGGGCGGACCAGCCGGTCGTGGCGCAGCCCGTCCATGCCCACCACGAGCACCTTGCTGCGGGGGGTGCCGTCCCGGCCGGCGGGCACGGCACGGCGCCGGGCGAAGGACTGGGGAGCGGCGGGCTCCTTGCCCTCCGCTGCCCGCGTCCGCTCGGCGTCGGTGTCCGTCACCGGATTCCTCCTCTGTCCTGCGCGTACCGCGCGGGCCGGGGCGGCCCGCGCGGGTCAGGTGCCCTGCACCGCGCCCTCGGTGGCGCCCGCGATGAAGCCGCGGGCGAAGATGGCGAAGACCAGCACCAGTGGGAGCGAGGCCATCAGCACCCCGGCCATGACCATGCTGTAGTCCGTGGTGTGGCCGACGTTCAGCTGGGCCAGTTCCACCTGGAGGGTCACGTGGTCCGGGTTGGTGAGCACGATGAGCGGCCAGACGTAGTCGTTCCAGGCGCCGACGAAGGCGTAGATGGCGAGGAAGGACAGCGCGGGCCTGATCATCGGCAGCGCGATGTTCCAGTACTGGCGGAGGAACCCGGCGCCGTCGATGCGCGCGGCGTCGAGGAGTTCGTCGGGCACGCCGTTCTCGATGTACTGGCGCAGCCAGAAGATGCCGAAGGCGTTGGCCAGGGCGGGTGGGATCAGCGCCTTGAGCATGCCCACCCAGCCGATGTTCGACATGAGGATGAACTGCGGCAGGATCGCCAGTTGCAGCGGCAGCATCATGAACAGCAGCAGCGTGCCGAAGAGCACCTTGCGGCCGGGGAAGTCGAACTTGGCGAAGGTGAAGGCCGCCAGCGAGTCGACGAACAGCACCAGGACGGTGGTGACGGTCGCGACGATGACGGTGTTGAGCATCGACCCGAAGAAGTCGATGGTGTTCAGCACGTGCCGGACGTTCTCCAGCAGGTGGGAGCCGAAGGTGAACTTCGGCGGGCTCTTGTAGATGTCCTGGGTGGTGTTGGTCGCCATGACGATCGTCCACACGAAGGGGAAGACCGAGAGCAGGACGGCGGCCATGAGGAGGATGTGCGCGGTCAGGCCTTTGGGGCGGCGCAGCCGCCTCGCGCGCGGGGCCGGTCGCGTCGGCTCGGCTGTCGGGTCGGCTGTGGTGTCGGCTGTGGTCACGGTTTCCTCCCTCGTTGGGTGATGCGCCAGTTGACGGCGACGAGGACGATGATCAGCAGGAAGAAGGCCCACACGATGGCGGCGCCGTAGCCGTAGTCGTTGTTGAGGAAGGCCGACTGGTAGAAGTACAGGAGCGTGGTCAGACCGGCCTGTCCGGGGCCGCCGAGGTTGGCGTTGGCGGCGTTGCTGGCGAACAGCACCTGGGGTTCGCTGAAGCTCTGCAGGCCGTTGATGGTCGAGATGATGACGGTGAACAGGATGATCGGCCGCAGGATCGGGACGGTGATCTGGAAGAACGTGCGGACCGGGCCGGCCCCGTCCACCTTCGCCGCCTCGTAGATGGAGGTCGGGATCGCCTGGAGACCGGCCAGGTAGATGATCATGTTGTAGCCGGTCCACATCCAGGTCATCAGCAGCGCGATGACCACCTTGATCAGCCACGGGTTGCTCAGCCACGGCACCGGCGAGATGCCGACCGTGCCGAGGATCGCGTTGACCAGGCCGAAGTTGTTGCTGAACACCGCGCCGAAGAAGATCGCCACGGCGACGATCGAGGTGACGTTCGGTACGTAGAGGGCGATCCGGTAGAAGCCCTTGAAGCGGCGCACCGAGTGCAGCAGCGTGGCCAGCACCAGGGCGCCCAGCAGGGTGGGCACCGTGGACAGCACCCAGATCACCAGGGTGTTGCGGATGGACAGCCAGAAGACGGGGTCCGACCACAGGAACCGGAACTGCTGCAGGCCCACGAACTGTTTGTCGCCCAGGCCGTCCCAGCGCTGGAAGGCCAGATACAGCGAGTAGAACACCGGGAAGAAGGAGAACGCGGCGAAGATCACGTAGAAGGGCGAGATGGCCAGGTACTGCCGCCAGTACGCCAGCGGGCCGCGCCGCTTCGGCCGGACGGTGCCGACGGGCGTGGCGCGCCGGGGGCGGAACCGGGCCGGGCCCGGCCCGCTGCGGTGTTCGGACACCGCGGTGGGACCGGTGACCGGAGGGGACGTCACCTCAGTTCACCCCCTGGCGACGCGCGATCTGCTTGGCCTGGCTGACCGCGTCGTTCCAGGCGTCGTCGGGCTTCTTGCCCTTGGCCTCGATGTTGGTCAGTTCCGTTTTGTAGGGGGCCATGACGGCGGCGTCGGCCGGGGCCTCGTAGGTGTTCGGGACGGCCTTGGCGGCCGGCCCGAAGATCTCGATGATCTTCTGTCCGCCGAAGAAGGCGTCGGGGCCCGTCATGGCCGGCATCGTGTACGCGGCCGGGGCGGCGGGGAAGATGGCGGCGTCGGTGAACCCGCGGGCGTCGTTGGCCGGGCTGAGGATCCAGCTGATGATCTTGAAGGCTTCCTCGGGATTCCGGCACTGCTTGGGCAGGGCCAGGTAGGAGCCGCCCTGGTTGGCCGGTCCGACGGGCATCGCGCACACCCGCCACTTGCCCTTCGTCTGCGGGGCCGCTTGCTCGATGTCCAGCGCGTGCCAGGCCGCGCCGAGCTCGGTGAGGAGAGTCTTGCCGACGGCGGCGTTCCAGGAGTTGTCGTTGATCTTGGCGTCGAGGCCCAGGGTGTAGGGGCGCACCGACGTGGTCCATGCGGCGCGGATGTGGTCCTGGTCGCCGATGAAGTGGTTGTTCTTGTCGATGAACCGCTGCGTGCCCTGGCCGATGGTCATGTCGAACATGGAGCCGAGGTTGTTGACCAGGAAGGTGCCGGGGTTCTTCTTCTGCACCTCGGTGCCGAGCGCGAAGTAGTCGTCCCAGGTCGTGACCAGCGCGGCGACCTTGTCGGGGTCGGTGGCCACGCCGGCCTTGGCGAAGAGGTCCTCGCGGTAGAAGAGCGCGGTGGGGCCGATGTCGATCGGGAAGCCGATCTGCTTGCCGTCGCTGGTCTGGGCGAGCTTCGTCTTCCAGCCCAGGTACTGCGAGGAGAGCTTCTTGAAGCCCAGGTCGTTCAGGTCGAGGAAGCGGGAGGCGTTGGGCAGGAAGGACGCGATGTCCTCGCCCTTGATGCCGGTGATGTCGGGCACGGAGGAGCCGCCCGCAGCGAGGGTGGTGGTGAGCTTCTGCTTGAAGTCACCGCCGATGGAGGAGGCCGTCAGCTTGACCGCACCGCTGAAGTGGGTCTTCGCCTCCGCCACCACCTTGTCGCTGAGCGCGCCGCCCCAGTACCACAGGGTGAGGTTCTTGCCGTTCTTGGTGCCGCCCGATCCGGAGCCGCCGCATGCGACGGTCAGGCCGGACGCGGCCGCGGTGAGCGCGGCGGCCTGGAGGAAGCCTCTGCGTGAAAGGTCCACGGGTCACTCCTGTTGTTCCTGTGCGTGGTACTGAGGGGCGTGGGCTGAGGGGGTGGTGCTGTGGGTGTGGGG
>NZ_JAENRY010000175.1 GCF_016612545.1 Streptomyces sp. MBT65
ATCCCGCCCATCCCGCTGGTCCCGTCCGCCCCGCTGGTCCCGCCGTTGCTCAGCCATGCCGCGATCCTGTCAGCCGGTGCCCCAACGCACGTTCGGGCGAAGGCACTTTAGGCCGGAAGGCGTGCATCCGAAAGATGACATACGGGTGCCAACCACCCACTCCGGCCGCTTGGCCGGAGACCGACCGGCATCGACAGATCTCCCCATAACCTCTGGGGGATGTGTCGTGCACGCCGCCATTCCCGGGGGAACCATGGCCCGCGACCGCAAACCGCCCCTGCCCCGCACCCGCCTCGCCGCGCTCAACGCACTCACCGCCACCGTGACCGCACTCGTGCTCACACTCACCGCACCCCCGGCCGCCGCCACCACCCCCGCAGAGGGCCACGACGTCTCCTCCCACCAGAAGAACGTCAACTGGCCGAGCGCGAAGGCGAAGGGCGCCACCTTCGTCTACGTCAAGGCGACCGAGTCGACCACCTATCGCAACCCCCACTTCGGCCAGCAGTACGACGGCGCCCGCGCGGAGGGCATCATCCGCGGCGCCTACCACTTCGCCCTGCCGGACAGGTCGTCCGGCGCGACCCAGGCCGCCTACTTCGTGGCGAACGGCGGCGACTGGAAGGCGGACGGCTGGACGCTGCCGCCCGCGCTGGACATCGAATACAACCCGTACGACACGAAGCACGGCTGCTACGGCCTGAGCAGGACCGACATGGTCGACTGGATCAAGGCCTTCAGCGCCGAGGTGAAACGGGAGACCGGCCGCCGCCCGGTGATCTACACGACCACCCGGTGGTGGAGCGCCTGCACGGGCGACAACACCACCCTGGCCTCGACACACGCGCTGTGGGTCGCCCGCCACAAGTCGGCGGACGCGGGCACACTGCCCGCCGGATGGTCGTACTGGACCTTCTGGCAGTACGACAACAGCGGGAGCCTGCCGGGTGATCAGAATCTCTTCAACGGGACGGTGGCCCAACTACGGAAGTTCACCCGGGGCTACTAGGCGATCCGGACACCGCAGAGACCCCCTCAGTTCATCTTCCGTTCATTCAGGTTTCCTACGGTCAACGCGCCAATGACCTCGAACGATTGCCTGGGTAAATGGAAAGCTTCTCGCTGATCCTCGCGATTGTGGTGATCACCGCACTCGCGTTCGATTTCACGAACGGTTTCCACGACACCGCCAACGCGATGGCCACCACCATCTCGACCGGCGCGCTCAAGCCCAAGGTCGCGGTGGCCATGTCGGCCACCCTCAACCTGGTGGGCGCTTTTCTCTCCGTGGAGGTCGCCAACACGATCTCCAAAGGGCTTGTCGATGAGAGCGGCATCCGTCCCGAGGTCATTTTCGCCGCCCTGGTCGGCGCGATCCTCTGGAACCTGGTGACCTGGCTCGTCGGCCTGCCGTCCAGTTCCTCGCACGCCCTGATGGGCGGTCTGATCGGCGCCACCATCGCCTCGGCCGGCACCGGCGCGGTGCACGGCGACGTCCTGGTCACCAAGGTGCTGCTGCCGGCGATCGCGGCCCCGATCGTCGCAGGCGTCGCGGCGCTGCTCGCCACCCGCTTCTCGTACGCCCTGAGCCGGAACGCCGACGGCAAGGCCGCCGACAAGGGCTTCCGGGTCGGCCAGATCGCCTCCGCCGGGCTGGTCTCGCTGGCCCACGGCACGAACGACGCGCAGAAGACGATGGGCATCATCACGCTGGCCCTGATCGCCGGCGGCTCCATCGCCCCCGACTCGGACCCGCCCACCTGGGTCATCCTCTCCGCGGGCCTCGCGATCGCGATGGGCACGTACATCGGCGGCTGGCGCATCATCCGCACGATGGGCAAGGGCCTCACCGACCTCCGGCCGCAGCAGGGCTTCGCCGCCCAGACCAGCGCCGCCGCGGTCATCCTGGCCTCCTCGCACATCGGCTTCTCGCTCTCCACCACGCACGCCGTCTCCGGCTCGGTGATGGGCGCGGGCCTGGGCCGCAAGGGCGGTGTCGTCCGCTGGTCGACCGCCACCCGGATGTTCGTCGCCTGGGGTCTGACCCTGCCGGCCGCCGCGCTGGTCGGCGCGCTCGCCGAGTCCGTCACCGACCTCGGCGACTGGGGCACCGCACTGGTGGCCGTCTTCCTGGTCGCCTCCAGCGCCGCCATCTGGCTGCTCTCCCGCCGCCAGGTCGTCGACGCCTCGAACGTCAACGAGATCGACGAACCGGCCGGCGTGGTGACCGCCGCGATCGCCGCCGTGACCCCGCCGCCCCCGTCGGTCGCCCTCTCCGAAGGCCTCACGGCGACGATCCTCTCGCCGCCCACCATCGTGAAGTCCGACCCGGCGACCCCGCCGACCGCCGCCGTCTGAGCCCGCGCCCCGGCACGAAGGAACGAATCAGCATGCACATCGACTGGGCAGCCCTCGGCTCCGTCTTCGGCGTCAGCCTCGTGGCCACCGTGGCCCTCGTGGCCGTCTTCACCCTCGGCATCACCGCCCTCTCCCACCGCGAACGCGCCACCGCCCAGGGCAACTCGGCGACGCTCGCGCTCAGCGGCGCGTACGTGTGCTTCGCGGCGTGCGCGGCGGCGGTGGCGTACGGGATCTATCTCATCGTGGCCTGACGCCCTCACTCCCGTAACTCCAGCAGTCCCGGGAGGACCGACCTGTGGTCGGGCCTCCCGGGACTACTGCGTTCACGCCACACCCCACATCGCCAGGCGCCGGACAGCCATGCCTCAACCAGCCGAAACTCGATCTGACATGTGTCATATCGGGGTGTACCCTTTTGATAGGTTCAAGATGATGCAAGTCCAGTGGACAGGCAGCACTTTGCCACACATCGATGAGCCTGTACTCACGTGACAGCAGGCGCCGCCGACTCGCAACGAGGAGCAAGGAAGAGTCATGCGCAGGGAAGTGGACCCGAGCCTGAACCGTCGCAAGCTCCGCATCGCACTGCGCCGAGCGCGTGAGGGAGCCGGTCTGTCCCGGGAAGAGGCCGCAGGCCAAGTGGACTGGTCCGTGTCCAAACTCAACCGCATCGAAACAGGAACGGTCAGCGTCGCCCTGACCGATTTGCGTGCCCTCGTCCAGCTTTACCGTCTGGAAGATCCCGAGACGGTAAGCGACCTGGAGAACGCCGCCCGCAACTCCAAGGGGCAGTCGTGGTGGGCGCCCTTCGCGGGCCTCTCCGCGCCGCGCTTCTACGAGTACCTCGGTTTCGAGACGGCCGCCTCGTCCTTGCGCACGTATCACCCGGTCGTCATTCCCGGCCTCCTGCACACCGAGGAGTACGCGGACGCTCTGGGAGCTCCCGAAATGCCCGACGCGGTCCTTCGGCGCAAGATCGTCGAGTTCCGCACCGCCCGGCAGGAGCGGGTCTTCGACGAGGAGACCGGCGTCGACCAGCTGCACTTCGTGGTGGACGAAGCTGCTCTACGGCGCAGAATCGGTGAACCCGACGTCATGCGTCGGCAGTTGCAGCACCTCAAGAACATGGCTGAGCATCCACGCGTCACCCTTCAGGTACTGCCGTTCTCGGCCGGTGCCCTGTTGAGCACACAGACCGCGTTCGTCCTGCTCAGCTTCAAGGACGAGGAAGACCTGATCTACCTCGAGTTCTCCCAGGCCGGTTCCATCGCCACCAGGGACAACTTCGAACTCGTGGCCAATTTCCAGGACTCCTTCGAGCAGTTGCGGAATCTCGCCTACAGCGGGACCCAGGCACTCGATCTGATCGACGATGCCAAGGAAGCCTTCAGCGCGGACTGACCCGGAGCCCCAGGGCTCGGGCACAGCAGGGGGAGGGCCGGCGATGCCGCTCTTCGATTGGCAAGGGCTCGTGCGGCACTTCCTCGCTGCCTTGACCACTGCCCACACCCCTGGTCAGACCGCCACCGGCGACACACACGCCACAGCACCGTCTTCCCCACCCGAGGCACCAGCAGCACCAGACCCCCTGCGAGGGGAGTCCTCCGGCGAGGACCCCTCCGCCCAGGAGGAGTGGAACCATCCCACGGTCCACGACCTGTTCGCCGTAGGCATGAAGGACGAAGGCCAGGCCAAGACGCTGGACGGCCTCCTGGAGGCGGAGCATGAGCGCGTGCTCCGCACCCGAGACCAGGAGCTGAAGGGCTTCCTGGCCAAAAGTGGCTGTCTCACTCTGTGCATCGCACTCTTCGTGGGAAGCCTGGTGATTTCCACGCGCATCGCGAAGGGCATCGATCTCCACCAGGTCAAGCTCTCGCCCACCACGCACGTAGCACTGGTCTCGGTGGGCAGCGCCTTACTGACCGGGACGATCGGATGGCTCATACGCAAGCTCCGTGACCGACCGCGGCGGAGGAGCAGAAACGGAAATCTCAACGACCGGACGGAGAACGGCGGTCGGCCCTCGCCCGGGACGCGGACCGATGACCCGCGGCAAGGCAGTGGAAGGTGACCGGCGCGAATCCCCACGCGACCCCGGCACCCGCCGCCACTACCGCCGAGGTGACGAGCCAGACGGTGAACCGCTCCTGGACTCCGTCGAAGAGAAGAGAGGCCAGGGCCCCGACAGCCGTGGCCACGGCTCCGCACACAGCGCAGTACGAGAGCAGCGCGAGCCGTTTCCGCTCGGCAGTACTTCCCTTGCCTGGCGGCGGTCGTTCGCTCTCGGCCCCCATTTTTGCCCCCAGCCTCTCGCGGCTTACGCTGGACGGGTTACGTCGCCGCCGGATCTGCCCGCCGCCACCGCTGTCACAAACGTGGACCACGCCGTGCTGGTCACGACCATATGCCGCTGCCGACGGTTCTTGGAGTCCCGCACCCACACCTCGTCTCCGGGACAGGCGACCTCGACGCACTCCCCGGTCAAACTGGTGTAGCTGCTCTTCTGCCAACGCCACGCGGACGCCCGGTCGGCCACACCGCCTCCCCCATGTCGAGACTCAGCCCATGTCGCGGCACGCCCACCCGGCTGACGCACCCTAGTCCCAGACGGCAAGGCACGACATCGGGTCACCGGATTGACCGGACCCGGACCGAGGCGGACAGGATCTGCTCGCGGATGTTCTGTGCCGCTCCCCTGCCGTTGTCTCCAATTCTACGAACCGGGCCGTCACTGCCTAGCCTGAATCCGGACCAGTGTGCGTCTCAGCACACTCCTCCGTCCCAGGTCAACAGCAAGTTGACGCCCCTTCCAACAGCATGGTGGACTGCCGGAGCCATATACGGCGGCAGGAGAGGAAGCCGGTGTGAATCCGGCGCGGTCCCGCCACTGTCACCGGGGTATGCACCCCCGGGAGCCAGGAACTCTCACCGCCGGTCTCGTCGAACCAGGGCGTGGACACCCTGAGTGAGGACATATCGCCATGCTCGGCTGCCGTTCGAGGTCCCGTACCAGCGCAGTGCCCGACCCGGCGATCGGCTGAGCCGATGCGTGCCGATCGCGTCTTCGCGTACGGCGCCGCCGCCGGCCTTCTCGGCGACCAACTGCTCGGCGATCCTCGCCGCGGGCATCCGGTCGCCGCGTTCGGCCGCGCCGCCGGTGCCGTGGAACAGGTGCTGTGGCGCGACCACCGGGGCTGGGGCGCCCTGCACACCGCCGTGTGCGTCGGTGGCACCGTCGCCCTCGCCGCCGCGGCCACTTCGGCCCTACGACCTTCCCGTACGGCCTCTGCCGCTCTCACCGCCGCCGCCACCTGGGCGGTCGTCGGCGGGACCTCGCTCGCGCGCGAGGCCGGGGTGATCGGGCGGGCGCTGGAGGCCGGGGACATCGACGGTGCGCGGGCCCGGCTCCCCCACCTCTGCGGGCGCGATCCGCAGGCCCTCGACGCCGACGGCATCGCCCGGGCCGTCGTCGAGTCCGTCGCCGAGAACACCTCCGACGCGGTGGTGGGCGCCCTGGTCTGGGGCGGCATCGCGGGCGTCCCGGGCCTGCTCGGCTTCCGGGCCGTGAACACCCTCGACGCCATGGTCGGCCACAAGTCGGCCAAGTACCGCCGCTACGGCTGGGCTTCGGCCCGCCTCGACGACGTGGCGGGCTGGCCGGGCGCCCGCCTCACCGCCGTCCTCGCGACCGTCGCGGGCGGCGACCCGCGCGGAGCGGTACGCGCCTGGCGCACGGACGCCCCCAAGCACCCGAGCCCCAACGCCGGTCCCGTGGAGGCCTCCTTCGCGGGCGCCCTCGGCGTACGACTGGGCGGGACGCTCTCCTACGGCGGCCGGGTCGAGCACCGGCCCGTGCTCAACGGAGACGGGCGCGCCGTCGCCGTAGCCGACATCGATCGAGCCGTACGGCTGTCCCGTCGCGTCGGCCTGCTGGCGCTCGGAGTCAGTGTCGCCGGGCGGCTGTTGCTGCTGAAAGGGCGTAAGTCATGAGCGGCGGCGGGCTGTTGGTCGCGGGCACCACCTCGGACGCCGGGAAGAGTGTCGTGACCGCCGGGATCTGCCGGTGGCTGGTGCGGCAGGGCGTGAAGGTGGCGCCGTTCAAGGCGCAGAACATGTCCCTGAATTCGTTCGTCACGCGGGAGGGGGCGGAGATCGGGCGGGCGCAGGCCATGCAGGCGCAGGCCTGCCGGATCGAGCCGACCGCGTTGATGAATCCCGTCCTCCTCAAACCGGGCAGCGATCGCACCAGCCAAGTCGTCCTCATGGGCAGGCCGGTTGGCGAGATGAGTGCCCGTGGGTATCACGGCGGGCGGCAGGAGGCCCTGCTCGGGACCGTACTGGACTGCCTCGCCGAGTTGCGGGGCACGTATGACGCGGTGATCTGCGAGGGGGCCGGCAGTCCGGCCGAGATCAATCTGCGGCGGACCGACATCGTGAACATGGGCATCGCGCGCAACGCACGGCTGCCCGTTCTCGTCGTCGGCGACATCGACCGCGGCGGCGTCTTCGCCTCCTTCTTCGGGACCGTGGCACTGCTCAGCCCGGAGGATCAAGCCCTCGTCACCGGGTTCCTCGTCAACAAGTTCCGGGGCGATGTGTCGCTCCTGGAGCCGGGGTTGGAGATGCTGCACGGCCTCACCGGGCGGCGGACGTACGGCGTGCTGCCGTTCCGGCACGGACTCGGGATCGACGAGGAGGACGGGCTGCGGATCTCGCTGCGCGGCACCGTGCGCGAGTCGAACACCGCGCCACCGGTCGGCGAGGACGTGCTGCGGGTCGCCGTCTGCGCGATCCCGCTGATGTCCAACTTCACCGACGTGGACGCGCTGGCCGCCGAACCGGGCGTCGTGGTGCGGTTCGTGGACCGGCCGGAGGAGTTGGCCGACGCCGATCTCGTCGTGATCCCCGGGACCCGGGGGACGGTCAAGGCGCTGGAGTGGCTGCGCGAACGCGGTCTCGCCGACGCCCTCGTCCGCCGGGCCGCCGAACAGCGCCCCGTCCTCGGTATCTGCGGCGGCTTCCAGATCCTCGGCGAGCACATCGAGGACGAGGTCGAGAGCCGGCAGGGGTCGGTCGACGGACTCGGAGTGCTCCCCCTGCGCGTGCGGTTCGCGCGCGAGAAGACCCTCACCCGGCCGGTGGGCGAAGCCCTCGGCGAGCCGGTCGAGGGGTACGAGATCCACCACGGGGTCGCCCAACTGACCGGCGGCGAAGCCTTCTTGGACGGCTGCCGGGTCGGCCAGACCTGGGGCACCCACTGGCACGGCTCGCTGGAGTCGGACGGCTTCCGGCGGGCCTTCCTGCGCGAGGTGGCGGCCGCCGCGGGCCGTCGGTTCGTGCCGGCCGCCGACACCTCGTTCGCCGCGCTGCGCGAGGAGCAGCTCGACCGGCTCGGCGACCTCATCGAACAGCACGCGGACACGGACGCGCTGTGGCGACTCATCGAGTCCGGCGCGCCGCAAGGACTGCCTTTCATTCCACCGGGAGCGCCCGCATGAGCACAGTGTTGTTGTTGTCGACCGCCGACACGGATCTGCTGGCGGCCCGGGCCTCCGGCGCCGGGTACCGGATCGGCAACCCGTCCCGGGTGGACGCGGCGGAGGAACTGCCCGCCCTGATCTCCGGTTCGGACCTCGCCGTCGTACGACTGCTCGGCGGCAAGCGTGCCTGGGAGGACGGGCTCGCCGTGCTCAAGGCCTCGGGCATCCCGACCGTGCTGCTGGGCGGAGAGACCGTCCCGGACGCGGAGTTGATGGCCGAGTCGTCGGTACCGGCGGGTGTCGTGGCCGAGGCGCTGCGCTATCTCGTCGAGGGCGGACCGGACAACCTCACCGAACTCGCCCGCTTCCTCTCCGACACCGTGCTCCTCACCGGCGAGGGCTTCGAAGAGCCCCGGAAAATGCCGGAGTTCGGCGTCCACGGCGAGCGTGCCTTCGTCGAGGGACGCCCCACGGTCGGCGTGCTCTTCTACCGGGCGCACCACCTCTCCGGCAACACCGCCTTCGTGGACACCCTGTGCGACCGGATCGAGGCGAAGGGCGCCAACGCCCTTGCCGTGTACTGCGGTTCACTGCGCGACGCCGACTCCGGGCTGTACGAGCTCCTGGGCACGTCGGACGCGCTGATCGCCACCGTCCTCGCCGCGGGCGGTGCGCACGCCTCGCAGGCCTCGGCCGGCGGTGACGAGGAGGCCTGGGACATCGGCGCCCTCGCCGACCTCAACGTGCCGGTGCTGCAAGGACTTTGCCTTACGTCGTCCAGGGCGGCCTGGGACGAGTCCGACGCCGCGCTCTCCCCCATGGACGCGGCGATGCAGGTCGCGATCCCCGAGTTCGACGGCCGGCTGATCACCGTCCCGTTCTCCTTCAAGGAGCAGGGCCCCGACGAGGTCCCGGTCTACGTCGCCGACCCCGAGCGGGCCGCGCGGGTCGCCGGAATCGCCGTACGGCACGCGAAGTTGAAGCACAAGCCGAACGCCGAGAAGAAGCTCGCGGTCGTCTTCACCGCCTATCCGACGAAGCACTCGCGGGTGGGCAACGCGGTCGGCCTTGACACGCCCGCCTCGGCGATCCGGGTGCTGGACGCGCTGCGGGACGCCGGGTACGGGGTCGACCAACACCCGGACAACGGGGACGAGTTGATCCACCGGCTCATCAACGCCGGTGGCCACGACGTCGAATGGCTCACCGAGGAACAACTGGCCGCCGCGCCCGCGCGGGTGCCGCTCGCCGACTACCAGGCATGGTTCGACAAGCTCGAACCGGCCCTCAGGCAGGGCATGTTGGACGCGTGGGGCGAGCCGCCGGGCAACCTCTACGTCGACGGTGACGACATCGTGCTCGCGTCCCTGCAGTTCGGGAACGTGGTGGTCATGATCCAGCCGCCGCGCGGTTTCGGCGAGAACCCGATCGCGATCTACCACGACCCCGACATGCCGCCGTCGCACCACTACATGGCGGCGTACCGCTGGCTGGACAACACCTTCGGCGCCGACGCGATCATCCACATGGGCAAGCACGGCACCATGGAATGGCTGCCCGGCAAGGGACTTGGGCTCAGCAGCGGCTGCGCGCCGGACGCCGTACTCGGTGAACTCCCCCTGATCTACCCCTTCATCGTCAACGACCCCGGCGAGGGCACCCAGGCCAAGCGGCGCGGGCACGCCACGGTGGTCGACCACCTCGTGCCGCCGATGGCGCGTGCCGACACGTACGGCGATCTGGCGAAGCTGGAGCAACTCCTCGACGAGTACGCCATGGTGTCCGACCTGGACCCGACGAAGGCGCCGGCCGTCCGCGCGCAGATCTGGACGCTGGTGAAGGCCGCCGAGCTGCACCACGACCTGCATGTGGACGACCAGCCGGACGACGCGGCGTTCGACGAGTTCGTGATGCACATCGACGGCTATCTGTGCGAGATCAAGGACGTGCAGATCCGCGACGGACTGCACATCCTCGGCGGCGGACCGGTCGGCGAGGCGCGCGTGAACCTGGTGCTCGCCGTGCTGCGCGCCTCGCAGGTGTGGGGCGGACAGGCGAACGCGCTGCCGGGTCTGCGGGCCGCGCTGGCCGAGCATTTCGGGCTCGACGAGAAGGAGTTGCTGGCCGAGCCGGGCGCTCCTGTGAAGGTGCCGGCGGAGCTGACGGAGCTGGTCGAGGGACCGGCTCGTTCCGCCGCCGACGCGATCGATCTGCTGGAGCAGCTGTGCCGCCGGTTCGCGGAGGGCATGGAGTCCCAGGAGTGGGAGGTCACGGCCGTCCCGGCGCTCGTCTGTGCCGTCATCGGCGCCGAACTCCCGGACGCCGTCGCGGTGTTGAAGTTCGCGTGTGCCGAGGTCGTGCCACGGCTGGCCCGGACCACCGACGAGATCGACCACATCCTGCTCGCGCTCGACGGGGGTTACGTCCCGGCGGGCCCGTCGGGCTCCCCGACCCGCGGTCTGGTCAACGTCCTGCCGACCGGCCGGAACTTCTACTCGGTCGACCCCAAGGCCATTCCGTCCAGGCTGAGTTGGGAGGTCGGGCAGTCACTGGCCGACTCGCTCGTACAGCGGTACGTCCAGGACAACGGCGAGTTCCCCAAGTCCGTCGGCCTCACGGTGTGGGGTACGTCGGCGATGCGGACCCAGGGCGACGACATCGCCGAGATCCTCGCGCTGCTGGGCTGCCGCCCGGTCTGGGACGACGCCTCGCGCCGGGTCACCGGCTTCGAGATCGTGCCCGTCACGGAGCTGGGCCGACCGCGCATCGATGTCACGGTGCGGATCTCCGGCTTCTTCCGGGACGCGTTCCCGCACGTCGTCGGGCTGATCGACGACGCGGTACGGGCGGTGGCCGAGCTGGAGGAGCCGCCCGAGTCCAACTACGTCCGCGCGCACGCCGACGAGGACACCGCCGAGCACGGTGACCGGCGCCGGGCCACGGCCCGTATCTTCGGCTCCAAGCCGGGCGCGTACGGCGCCGGGCTGCTGCCGCTGATCGACGCGCGCAACTGGCGCAGCGACGCGGACCTCGCCGAGGTGTACGCGGTGTGGGGCGGGTACGCCTACGGGCGCGGGCTCGACGGGCGGGCGGCACGCGGGGACATGGAGACGGCGTTCAAGCGAATTGCCGTAGCGGCCAAGAACGTTGACACGCGCGAGCACGATCTCGTCGATGCGGACGACTACTTCCAGTACCACGGCGGCATGGTCGCGATGGTGCGACACCTGACGGGCGCCTCTCCCGAGGCGTACGTGGGTGACTCCGCGACTCCGGATCAGGTGAAGACGCGCACGCTGGGCGAGGAGACGCACCGGGTCTTCCGCGCCCGGGTGGTCAACCCCCGCTGGATGGCGGCGATGCGGCGGCACGGCTACAAGGGCGCCTTCGAGATGGCGGCGACCGTCGACTACCTCTTCGGCTACGACGCGACGGCTGGGGTCGTCGACGACTGGATGTACGAGAAGCTCAGCGCGGAGTACGTCTTCGACCCGGAGAACCGGGACTTCATGAAGAAGTCCAACCCCTGGGCGCTGCGCGGCATCACGGAACGGCTCCTCGAAGCCGCCGAGCGCGGTCTGTGGGCCGAGCCGGACGCGGACACGCTGGAGAGGCTGCGGGCCACCTATCTGGAGCTCGAAGGCGACCTGGAGGGTGACGACCAGTGACAACTCCCTTTCCGTTCACGGCCGTTGTCGGCCAGGACGATCTACGGCTCGCGCTGCTGCTGAACGCCGTGTCGCCGGCGGTCGGCGGGGTGCTGGTGCGCGGCGAGAAGGGCACCGCCAAGTCGACGGCCGTGCGCGCGCTTTCGGCGCTGCTGCCGGAGGTCGCCGTCGTCCCCGGCTGCCGTTTCTCCTGCGACCCCGCCGCCCCCGACCCGGCCTGCCCGGACGGACCGCACGAGACCGGGCCCGGGGTCCAACGCCCCGCGCGCATGGTCGAGTTGCCGGTCGGCGCCTCCGAGGACCGGCTCGTCGGAGCGCTCGACATCGAGCGGGCCCTCGCCGAGGGCGTCAAGGCCTTCGAGCCCGGCCTGCTGGCCGACGCGCACCGGGGGATCTTGTACGTCGATGAAGTCAACCTTCTGCACGACCACTTGGTCGACCTGCTCCTCGACGCCGCCGCGATGGGCGCGTCGTACGTCGAACGCGAGGGCGTCTCCGTCCGGCACGCAGCCCGCTTCCTGCTCGTCGGCACCATGAACCCCGAAGAGGGCGAACTGCGCCCGCAGTTGCTCGACCGCTTCGGCCTGACCGTGGAGGTCGCGGCCTCGCGGGAGCCCGATCAGCGGGTCGAGGTGGTGCGGCGCAGGCTGGCCTACGACGACGATCCGGCCGGTTTCACCGAGCGCTGGGCGGACGAGGAGTCCTCCGTACGGGCCCGGATCATCGCCGCGCGTGCGCTGTTGCCGTCCGTGCGGCTGGGCGACGGGGCGCTGCGGCAGATCGCGGCGACCTGTGCGGCCTTCGAGGTGGACGGTATGCGCGCCGACATCGTGATGGCGCGTACGGCGACCGCGCTGGCCGCGTGGGCCGGGCGGACCGACGTACTCGCCGAGGACGTACGGCAGGCCGCGCTGCTCGCGCTGCCGCACCGCAGGCGGCGAAATCCCTTCGACGCGCCGGGACTTGACGAGAACAAGCTCGACGACACGTTGGAGGAGTTCGCGGAGCAGGAGCAGGAACAGGCGCCCGAAGACGATGATCCGGGTCCTGACGGTCCTGATGACTCCGGTGGGGGCGGCGGACAGCCGCCGGCCTCGGACTCCGACGGACCTCAGGGTGGCGACACCGGTGCGCAGCCCGAGGCCGGCGAGGGCGGGCAGCCGCAGCCTTCCGGTTCCGGTGAACAGCAGCCCGTACGGGCCTCCGAGCCCTTTCGCACCAAGGCGCTGAGCGTGCCGGGGATCGGTGAGGGTGCCGCCGGGCGGCGTTCGCGGGCGCGGACCGAGCACGGGCGGACCACCGGGTCGCGGCGTCCTCAAGGGGCCCTCACCAAGCTGCACTTGGCGGCGACCGTACAGGCGGCCGCCCCGCATCAGCTGGCGCGTGGGCGGGCCGGGCGTGGGCTGGTGGTACGCCGGGACGATCTGCGGCAGGCGACGCGGGAGGGGCGTGAGGGCAACCTCGTGCTGTTCGTCGTGGACGCCTCCGGGTCGATGGCGGCGCGGCAGCGGATGAGCGCGGTGAAGGGGGCTGTGCTGTCGTTGCTGCTGGACGCGTATCAACGGCGGGACAAGGTGGGTCTGGTGACCTTCCGGGGGTCGTCCGCGGATGTCGCCCTGCCGCCGACCTCGTCCGTGGACGCCGCCGCCGTACGACTGGAGTCCTTGCCGACCGGGGGGCGCACTCCGCTCGCGGCCGGGCTGCTCAAGGCGCGGGACGTGCTGCGGGTGGAGCGGCTGCGGGATCCGGCTCGGCGGGCGCTGGTGGTCGTGGTGACCGACGGGCGGGCGACGGGTGGTCCCGAGCCGGTCGCGCTCGCGGGGCGGGCGGCGCGGCTGTTCGCGGCCGACGGGGTCGCCTCCGTGGTCGTCGACTGCGAGTCGGGGCCCGTACGGCTGGGGCTGGCCGGGCAGTTGGCCGGTGAACTGGAGGGTACGGCGGTGACGCTGGACGAGTTGCGGGCGGACTCGATCGCCGGACTGGTGAAGGACGTACAGAGGAGGGCCGCGTAATGCCGCAGGGGCAGCCAAGTGTCGTACCGGATGACGGACTGACGACTCGTCAGCGGCGGAACCGGCCACTGGTCGTCGTGCACACGGGAGTTGGCAAGGGGAAGTCCACCGCGGCCTTCGGGCTCGCCCTGCGGGCCTGGAACCAGGGGTGGCCCATCGGGGTGTTCCAGTTCGTCAAGTCGGCGAAGTGGAAGGTCGGGGAGGAGAACGCCCTCCGGGTGCTGGGTGCTTCCGGCGAGGGCGGGTCCGTCGACTGGCACAAGATGGGCGAGGGGTGGTCGTGGGTGCAGCGCGACTCCCAGATGGACAACGAGGAGAAGGCGCGGGAAGGGTGGGAGCAGGTCAAGCGGGATCTTGCCGCCGAGACCTACAAGCTGTACGTGCTGGACGAGTTCGCCTATCCGATGCACTGGGGGTGGGTCGATGTCGATGAGGTCGTCTCCGTGCTGCGGGACCGGCCCGGGAACCAGCATGTCGTGATCACCGGGCGGAACGCGCCCGAGAAGCTCGTCGAGTACGCCGACCTCGTCACCGACATGTCCAAGGTCAAGCACCCCATGGACGCCGGGCAGAAGGGTCAGCGGGGTATCGAGTGGTGAAGCTGTCGTGACGTCCTCGTCCTCCTCGTCCTCCGTCCCTCGGTTGGTCATTGCCGCGCCGTCCTCCGGCAGCGGGAAGACCACCGTTGCCACCGGGTTGATGGCCGCGTTCGCCGCGCGGGGGCTCGCCGTGTCTCCGCACAAGGTCGGGCCCGACTACATCGACCCCGGGTATCACTCGCTCGCCACCGGGCGGGTGGGGCGGAACCTCGACGCGTATCTGTGCGGGCCGGAGTTGGTCGGCCCGCTGTTCGCGCATGGCGCGCGCGGGTGTGATCTCGCGGTCGTCGAGGGTGTGATGGGGATGTTCGACGGGGCCGCGGGAGAAGGGGAGTTGGCCTCTACTGCCCACGTGGCGAAGTTGCTACGGGCTCCCGTCGTCCTGGTCGTCGACGCGTCCTCGCAGTCCCGTTCCGTCGCCGCGCTGGTGCACGGGTTCGCTTCATGGGATCCGGAGGTGCGGGTCGGGGGCGTGATCCTGAACAAGGTCGCGTCGGACCGGCATGAGGCGTTGTTGCGGGAGGCGTTGGACGCGGCCGGGGTGCCTGTGCTGGGTGTGTTGCGGCGGGCTCCTCAGGTGGATACGCCTTCTCGGCATCTGGGGTTGGTGCCGGTTGCCGAGCGGCGGGGTGCGGCGGTGGAGGCTGTGGCCGCGATGGGTGCGCAGGTGTCCGCCGGGTGTGATCTTGAGGGGTTGATGGCGCTGGCGCTTAGTGCCGGTGCTTTGTCGTGTGAGGCCTGGGATGCGGCTGAGGCTCTGGCTTCTTCGCCCCCGCCGCCCCGACCCGTCCCGTCCCTGGGGGCTGCGCCCCCAGACCCCCTCTTCGGCCCTGAAGGGGCCTCGTCCTCAAACGCCGGACGGGCTGAAGATGCCGGCCCGCGTTCAAAGGTTCCCGGAGTCCCCAACCGGCCAAGGATTGCCGTCGCCGGCGGCCCCGCCTTCACCTTCTCCTACGCCGAGCACGCCGAACTCCTCACCGCGGCCGGTGCCGAGGTCGTCGTGTTCGATCCGCTGCGGGATGAGCAACTCCCGGACGGGACGCGCGGGTTGGTCATCGGGGGCGGGTTTCCCGAGGTGTACGCCGCGGAGTTGTCCGCGAACGAGCCGTTGCGCAAGGCCGTCGGTGAACTCGCCCGCGCTGGCGCTCCCGTGGCCGCCGAATGTGCCGGACTGCTGTATCTGTGCCGGGAGTTGGACGGGCGCCCGATGTGCGGCGTGCTGGACGCCACCGCGCGGATGAGCGAACGGCTGACCCTGGGGTATCGGGACGCCGTCGCGCTGAGCGACAGTGTGCTGGCCGTGGCGGGGACGCGGATGCGGGGGCACGAGTTTCATCGGACCGTCGTCGAGCCCGGCTCGGGGACGGCTCCCGCCTGGGGGGTACGCACCCCCGACCGGCGGGTCGAAGGTTTCGTAAAACAGGGTGTGCACGCGAGTTATCTGCACACGCACTGGGCGGCCGAGCCCGGTGTGGCCCGTCGGTTCGTGGAGAGGTGCCGGACGTCATGAGCAGCAGCAGGTTGATCGGAGTCGGGGTGGGCCCCGGCGATCCGGAGCTGGTGACCGTCAAGGGCGTCAACGCTCTGCGCGCCGCCGATGTCGTCGTGGTGCCTGTCATGGATACAGGTGAGCGGGGGCGGGCCGAGGCCACCGTTCTGCATTACGTGCCCCAGGAGAAGGTGCTGCGGGTCGTGTTCGCGCTCAACGAGCGGACCGACCGGGCCCGGCGCGAGGCCGCCTGGGATGCCGCGGGGGCGAAGGTGGCCGAGCTGCTCGCCGCGCACGGCGTCGTCGCGTTCGCCACCATCGGGGACCCGAACGTCTACTCCACCTTCACGTATCTCGCCCTGACCATCGGGGAGTCGGTGCCGGGGACCGTCGTCGAGACGGTGCCCGGGATCACCGCGATGCAGGATCTCGCCGCGCGCTCCGGGGCCGTACTCACGGAAGGGACCGAGCCGTTGACGCTCGTTCCCGTGACGGCCGGGTCCGCCGTGCTGAAGGACGCCTTGGCCGGGCCGGGGACGGTCGTGGCGTACAAGTTCGGGCGGCAGGCGGCGGAGGTCGCCGAGGCCTTGCGGGAGACCGGGCGGATCGAGGACGCGGTGTGGGGGTCGGCGCTGGGGCTGCCCGAGGAGTCGATCCGGCCGGCCGCCGAGCTGGACGGGGAGCCGTTGCCATATCTGTCCACGCTCATCGCACCCGCGCGGCGCGAGGGCGGGCGGGTGCGATGAGCGTGGAC
>NZ_JAENRY010000176.1 GCF_016612545.1 Streptomyces sp. MBT65
CACCGCGCGATCCTCGGCGGCGTCCTGCTCTTCCAGCAGGAGCACGTCTGGGTCGCCGACACCCCCACCCCGGGCGACCGCGCGTCCTGGGTCGACCTGCTGGACGAAATGGCCGCCCTGAAGCCGGAGTTGGTCGTCCCCGGCCACCGCCTGCCCGACACCGCCGCCGACGCCTCCGCCATCACCGCCACCCGCGACTACCTGCTCGCCTTCGAGGAGGAACTCGGCAAGGCGGCCGACGGCGCCGCGCTGACCGAGGCACTGGTCAGCCGCTACCCGGACAACGGAATGCTGATCGCCGCCCAGATCGGTGCGAAGGTCGCCAAGGGTGAGATGAAGTGGGGCTGACCATGGGCGAGTTCGCTACCTCCACCGCTCCCGCGGACGTCGTTCGCCGCCAGTACCTGGCATCTGCGGCAGGTGACTTGGAAGCCCTCCGTGCCACTCTTGCCCCTGACGTGGAGTGGACGGAGATGGCCGGCTTCCCTCTCGCCGGCACCTACCGCACCCCCGACGGGGTCACCTCCAGCGTGATGGAGAAGCTCGGCCGAGACTGGGACGACTGGACCGCCCACGACGACACCTACGTCGTCGACGGCGAGAACGTCGTCGTCCTGGCCCGCTACACCGCCGTCAACAAGGCCACGGGCAAGTCGATCGACGTGCGTGTCGCGCACCACTTCGTCGTACGGGGTGGACTCATCGTGCGCTTCGAGCAGTTCGTGGACACGGCGCTCGTGCGCGACGCCATGACCCGCTGAGCGAACGGGAGTTCATCCGGATAGTCCGGCCCTTACCGCTCAGTCGGCCGCCCGGCGCCGGGACAGCCGCCCCTCCTCCACATCGGGCCCCAACTCCCCGCGTTCCGCGTCGAGTTGGATCAGCTTGTCGTGGTCGGAGGTGCCCGGCTCGGCGAAGAACACCACGAACCGCTGCTTGTGGCTGTGCTCCAGCGGCAGCGACTCGTAGCCGAGGTGGAGGTCGCCGACCTCGGGGTGGTGGAAGGTCTTGGGGTCCGGGGCGTGCGGTTTGACGTCGAAGCGGTTCCACAGGTCGGCGAAGTCCGGGCTCTTCGCCAGGAGTTCGCCGACCAGCTCGGCCAGGTCCGGGGCGTCCGGCTCGGTGCCGGCCAGGGCGCGCAGCCGGCCGACGCAGGCGCGGGCCTGCTCGTCCCAGTCGTCGAGTACGTCGCGGGCGAGGGGGTGGAGGAAGGCGTAGCGGGCGAAGTTCCGGCGCGGCGGCTGCCAGTCGTCCAGGCCGGCGAAGAGCCGGAGCGCGCCGGGGTTGCAGGCGAGCAGGTCCAGGGTGCGGCTGACGACGTAGGCCGCGTTCGGGCGCACGGACTCGAGGAGCACCCTCAACTGCGGTCTCACGGTGTGGCCGGGTGCGGGCGGCGCTTCGGGGGCGTAGGCGGCACGGGAAGCGAGCTCGCGCAGGTGCCGGTGCTCGGACGGGTCGAGGAGCAGGGCGCGGGCGAGGGCGTCGACGACCGTGGGGCCGGGCCGGGTCTCCTTGCCGCGTTCCAGACGTACGTAGTAATCGATGCTGATCCCGGCGAGCGTGGCCAGCTCCTCGCGGCGCAGGCCCGGCGTGCGGCGCGGGCCGGGGGCTGCGGTCAGCCCGGCCTGCTCGGGGGTGACCTGCGCACGGCGGGCGCGCAGATAGGCGCCGAGGTCGCTCGTGGCACCCGTAGCGTGGCCCTTCGCCTTCTCCGCTGCGCGTTCCATGCGTCTATTTTGCCGGTCTTCTTGGGGGCGTGTATCAGGGTGGGGTCCGCTGCCGGATCAGGGCGATGCGCGCGGCGCGGACGGCCAGTTCGCGCAGGTGCTGGTGTTGCAGGTGCTGGTGTTCGGCGTCGTCCCGTTGGAGGGCGCGGGCGAGGGCGTCGACGACGGAGGGACTGGGCCGGGTCTCCTTGCCGCGTTCCAGACGTACGTAGTAGTCGATGCTGATCCCCGCGAGGGTGGCCAACTTCTCGCGGCGCAGGCCGGTGCCGACCGTGAGGCCGACCTGTTCGGGTGCGGTCCGGGTGCGGCGGGCACGCAGGAACCGGCCCAGCTCGGCGCCGACGTCACTGCTCTGCTCTGCTCTGCTCGGATGCCATTCCCTTCAGTGTCACACCGCTCTGACCTGCGCGGCAGAGCGGTGAGGGGCCCTGTCACTACCCGGCTCGCCACCCCCTGGCACGGCTCGGCCTGCCACCCGTGGCGAAAGAGCGCGAAGGTGAATCCCGGCGGGCTGCACACCGTCGGTACCCGGACCTCGGACTTCGCACCATCCCGTGTGGACCTCCCGCCCGTGGTCGAGCGTCGCCCGGCATCCGGCCCGTGCTTGCTTGCTCCACACCCGCGTCCCGCTCGAAAGGCACCCCTCATGCAGAGCGTCACCCTGAACAACGGTGTCGACATGCCGATCCTCGGCTTCGGCGTCTTCCAGATCCCGGCGGAGCAGACAGAACAGGCCGTCACCGAGGCCCTCGCGGCCGGCTACCGGCTGCTCGACACGGCCGCTTCCTACGAGAACGAGGAGGCCGTCGGCCGCGCGATCAAGAACAGTGGCATCCCGCGCGAGGACCTGTTCGTCACCACCAAGCTGTACGTCCAGGACGCGCCCGCCGAGGACAACACCAGGCGGGCGTTCGAGACGTCGCTTGCCAAGCTCGGCCTGGACCACGTCGACCTGTACCTGATGCACCAGCCCTACGGCGATGTGTACGGCCAGTGGCGTGCCATGGAGGCGCTGAACCGGGAGGGCCTGGCCAAGGCGATCGGCGTCGCCAACTTCTACCCGGACCGGCTCCTCGACCTGATCATCAACAACGAGATCACCCCGGCGGTCAACCAGATCGAGACCCACCCGTTCTTCCAGCGCGCCGACTACCAGGACCTGATGAGCGAGCACGGGGTCCGGATCCAGTCCTGGGGCGGGTTCGCCGAGGGAAAGAACGACCTGTTCACCAACCCGCTGCTGAGCGAGATCGGCAAGGCGCACGGCAGGTCCGTGGCCCAGGTGGTGCTGCGCTGGCTGGTCCAGCGGGGCGTCGTCGCGATCCCCAAGTCGGTCCGGCCCGCGCGCATGGCGGAGAACCTCGACGTCTTCGGCTTCGAGCTCACCGACGACCAGATGTCGGCCATCGCCACCCTGGACACCGGCGCCTCGCTGTTCTTCGACCACCGCGACCCGGCGATGGTCCAGTGGCTCAGCGCGCGACGCGTGGACGCATGAGCGAGCACCAGCGATGAGTCGTATCCCTCGCCGCACAGTGCTCCGCGGCCTGCTCACAGGAGGAGCTGTCATGACGGCCGGTGCCGCGATCGGCGCTTGTTCCGCCTCCCCCACCTCACCCCGCCCGGACGGATCCGAGTCCGCCGAGCGGTCCGGCACACCCGCCCCGCGTGCCCGCACCGTCCTGCTGGCCTACTTCTCCCGGCCGGGCGAGAACTACTACAACGGCGGCCGCCGGACCATCGAGGTCGGCAACACCGAGGTCCTGGCCCGCATGATCGCGGACCGGATCGACTGCGACGTCCACCGCATCCGGGCCGCGGACCCCTACCCGTCCGGCTACGACGCGACGGTCCGCCGCAACGTCCGTGAGCA
Organism: Streptomyces sp. MBT65; assembly: GCF_016612545.1. Classification (GTDB taxonomy): domain Bacteria; phylum Actinomycetota; class Actinomycetes; order Streptomycetales; family Streptomycetaceae; genus Streptomyces. Next base: position 3,601 of record NZ_JAENRY010000176.1, read on the forward strand.
GGACATCGACGCACGTCCGGTCGTCGCCAACTCACTTGCCTCCCTCGGCCGTTACGACACGATCCTGCTCGGCAGCCCCGTCTGGAACGTCCGCGCCCCCATGATCATGACGACGTTCACCGAAGCCCTCGACTTCCGCGGCAGGACCGTCGTCCCGTTCACCACCCACGCCATGAGCGGCCTGGGCACCACCGCACGCGACTACGCCGCCTCCTGCCCCGGCGCGACGATCGCCGAGGGCCTCGCGGTACGCGGCGAGGAGGTCCGGGACGCCGCTGCCGCCGTCGACGCCTGGCTGCGGCGCATCGGACTGCCCGCCGCGTGACCGGACACAGGACCTTCGGCCGGGACGGGGGCCCCGCCGGTCACCGCTGCTGACGGGTCGGACGGAACAGGATCTCGTTGACGTCGACCTCCTGGGGCTGGCTCATGGCGAACTCCACGCAGCGGGCGAAGCTGTCCGCGGGGATGGCGTAGTCCTGGTAGAGGCCGGCGACCGCCTCCGCGACGCCTTCGGCCTTGACCGAGGCGGGCAGTTCGGTGTCCACCGCGCCGGGCGAGATGACCGTGGTGCGGATGTCGTACGGCTTGACCTCCTGGCGCAGTGCCTCGGAGATGACGCGCACCGAGTACTTGGTCGCCGAGTAGATCGCTCCGCCGGGGCTGATGACATGTCCGGCCACCGAGGAGACGTTGATGAAGTGGCCGGACCGCTGCTCCTTGAAGTGCGGCAGGGCTGCCGCGATGCCCCACAGAACGCCCTTGATGTTGACGTCGATGGCCTGTTCCCACTCGTCGAACCGCTCCATCTCCAGCGGGGACAGCGGCATGAGACCGGCGTTGTTGAGCATGACGTCGATGCGGCCGTGCAGGTCGACGGCCCGCTGGACCAGCGCCTTCACCTGCCCGCGGTCGCTCACGTCGGTCCGCACGACCGCCTTGCGGTCGAGGCCGAGCTCGTCGGCGAGTTCCTCCAGCCGCTCCAGCCGGCGGGCGCCGAGCACGACCTTGGCGCCCCGCGCGGTCAGGTGCCGGGCGGTCGCCGCGCCGAGTCCGCTGCTGGCGCCGGTGATGACGACGACCTTGCCGGTGATGTTCTCCACCATGGGGCTCCCTAAGAATGGTCGACGTGCCGGACGGCTTCCAAGTCCTGCCGTACGGCTGCGGGTTCGGCGTCGAGCGGCATGTTGGCGGTGTCCAGGGCGGCGTCGAGCGAGCCGGGCGCATCGGCGGTGAGGCCGGCGAACAGCGGGGCGAGGTCGGAGGGGGCGGGCCCGTGCTCGGCGACGAGTTCGAGGGTCTTGTGGTCGGCCTCGGACGAGGTGAGCGCGGAGACGAGGACCTGGGCGATCTGCCGGCGGGAGATGACGCCGTCGGCAGGGCTGCCGGCGTGCCGGGTGTCGCCCTGAAGCATCGTCAGGGCGAGCTGGCCGGGAGCGTTGTAGTCGAACCAGCCGGGGCGGACGATCGTGTACGGGCGCCCACTGGCCCGGACCAGGCGTTCCCCGCGGCGCTTCCACGCGTGGGCGTCGGTGATCATGTCGTCGCGGACCGTGCCGTCGGCGTTCCTGGGGCGGCCCGTGACGCCGATCGCGGTCATCAGCGAGATCCGGGCCGGCTGGTCGCCCAGGGCCGCCAGGGTGTTGCGGACGGCACCGTAGTCGATGCGTTCCGCCTGGCCGGGCCCGCCGTGCGAGCCGTGGGTGAAGACCACGGCGTCGATGCCGTCGACGGCCTCCTTGAGGGTGTCGACATCGGTGAGGTCCCCGGTGACGAGCCGCGCGGCGTCCGGCAACTCGGTCCTGGCGCGCCCGGTATCACGGACGAGGGCTTTCACCTGGTGGCCCTGTCCGAGGGCCTCGGCGACGACGAGGGTGCCGATGCTGCCGGTGGCGCCGACGACCAGGACGGTCAGAGGGGTGGTGCGGGTCATGGCGGAGGCTCTTCCGTGACGTGAGGGCAGGGGTCAGCGGTACGTCGGTGTGCCGGGCCGGTGTGCCGATTCGGTCTGCCGAGTCGGTGTGCTGAGGGGAGGCGTCGGCGAACTGCACCACCGGCAGGGCGAGTTCACGCCTCGGGGATCTCGATGCCGTAGGCCTCGAGCGTGATGGCGTCCGGCTCCGGTCCGCCGCGTACGCCGGTGTCGAGCGCGTCGATCGCGGCGAGCTGCTCGGTGGTCAGCTCGAAGTCGAAGACGTCGAAGTTCTCGGCGATGCGGGCGGGCTTGACCGACTTCGGGATCGCGGAGCGGCCCTCCTGGAGATGCCAGCGCAGCATGACCTGCGCGGCCGACCTGCCGTGCTGCCCGGCGATCTCCAGCAGGACCGGGTCGTCGAAGGTCCGCTTCTCGCCGCCGCGGTAGGAGGTGATGCCGCCGATGGGCGACCAGGCCTGGGTCAGGATGCCGTGCTGTACGTGCAGGCGCTGCAACGCGGTCTGCTGGAAGTACGGGTGGACCTCGATCTGGTTGACCACGGGCACGGCGGACGTCTCGGCCAGCAGCCGCTCCAGGTGCTCGGGCATGAAGTTGCTGACGCCGATGGCCCGTACCCGGCCGTCGGCGAGCAGCTTCTCCAGCGCCCGGTAGGCGTCGAGGGTGCGGTCGAAGGCGGAGGGCAGGGCCTGGTGAAGCAGCAGCAGGTCGATCTGGTCGACGCCGAGTTTGCCCGCGCTCTTGTCGAAGGCGTGCAGCGCGCTGTCGTAGCCGTAGTCGCTGATCCACAGCTTCGTCTCGATGAACACCTCGTCGCGGGCGAGGCCGGAGCGGCGGATGCCGTCGCCGACCTCCCGCTCGTTGCCGTAGGCGGCGGCCGTGTCGATGTGGCGGTAGCCGACGCGCAGGGCCTCCTCGACCGAGGCGGTCGTGACATCGGGCGGGGTCTGGAAGACACCGAGCCCGAGAGCGGGCATCTCCACACCGTTGCTGAGAGTGATCGTCAGGGGGGACATGTTTCGACGATAGGCAGGCGTCCGACGCCCCCGCATCTCATCTGAGGGGCCCTGTCACTACCCCGCATCCCACACCCCCGCACAACCCGGCCTGGAACTCCCGAAGGTCCGCCACGAACAGCAACCGCGCTTCCGTGCCCCTGCCGAGCCTCCCCGGCGTTGCTGGTTGTTCCGCTTCGACGACACCGAAGTCCTGGAACAGGTCGGCCGGGAAACCCTTTCCGCGCTGTCACTGGTCTCTGTTAGCTTCAGGCGCTCGTGTGATCCACGAGCATCAAGTACGCACAGGGGAGGGCCACTTGACCAGGTTCACAAGGACAGGCAGACGTAGACGCACGGCGGTGGTGGGGAGCTGTGCGGCGGCGCTGTTGGCCACGGCTGCCGGGACGGCGTACGCGGTGGACAACCTGCCGCCGAATCAGCCGCTTGTCCAAGACCTCCAGTCGGGAGGCAAGGCATGCGCGACGGGTGACGACACGCCATACGTTTCTACGCCGCCCAGGCTCGGCGCAGTGCTGTACGACCCGGAGGAGGACAACCAGCCCTCCGAATCCAGCCCGGTCAGTGGCGAGTTCGAAGCCTGGTGGACGGACGCGGCCGGAGTGAAACAGGAGCGGACCTACACCACCGTCGTTCTTACCTCGGGGCAGCGCCAGTACTGGACGATGCCGAGCGACATCCCGGCGAACACCGTCGTCTCCTGGCATGTCCGCGCGAACGACGGCAAGGCGACCTCCACCTGGAGCGACGAGGGCGACGGCTCGGTCTGCTCGTTCGTGTACGACGACGTGAGCCCGGAGAAGGCGACGATCACCTCTCCCGAATACCCCAACCCGGAGGACGTGTTCTGGGTGGACGGAGTGGGCGTCTACGGCCACTTCACCATGGACTCGCCGTCCGACGACGTGGTGTCGTACACGTACGGCTTCCTGGGCGGCCCTTACGGCACCGTCTCCGCGGCGCGGCCGGGCGCGGCCGTGACCATTCCGTACCTGCCGCTCTCCGCGGGACCCAAGTCGCTGACGGTCCACGCGATCGACCGGTCGGGCCGAAGCAGCGGGGAGTCGCACTACGACTTCAACGTGCAGGCCGGCCGTGCTCCCGTCGCCCGCTGGAAGCTGGACGACCCGGCGGACTCCCACTCGGCCGCCGCCGAGACCGGCACCCCCGCCCGGGCCGGGACCGGCGTGACCTTCGGCGGCCCGGCGCCCACAGGCACCACGGCCACCGCCACGGTCGCCCTCGACGGCAGCGACCAAGGCTTCCTCACCCCGGACGCCCCGGCGGCCGACCTCCGTAAGACCTTCGCGGTGAGCGCGTGGGTACGGCCCGCCGAAACCGACCGGGACATGACCGTCCTCAGCCAGGACGCCGACGGAGCACCCGGCTTCGACCTCGGGCTGCGCAGCCAGGACTCCGGGCCCGCCTGGTCGTTCATGATCGGCGGCGCGCAGGTGTCCGGCGGCGCCCCCGAGACCGGCGAGTGGGCCCATCTGCTGGGGCTGTACGACGCCGAGACCGGAAAGGTGCGGCTGTACGTCAACTGCCACGAGGCCGGGACCGCGGCCGACGCGACTCCCGCCGAGGCGGCCGGCGCGTTCCAGATCGGGCGCACCCTCGGTGCTGCCGGCTATGGGGACCAGTGGCACGGGGACATCGGTGACGTACAGGTTCACGACCGGGTCGTGGTGCCGGACGAGGTGGCCGAACTGGCGTACCGCAAGCCGCAGTTGCTCGGCCACTGGTCGCTGGAGAACGCGACGGACGGTGTCAGCCCCGAGCAGTCGGGCGGCACGCCGCTGCGGCTCGGCGCGGGGGCCTCGATCTACCGGGGCTCCGACAGTTCCTGCATCCCGGACATCGACCCGGACTGCACCTACGTGCCGCCGCCACTCGTCGGTGACGGGCATCTGCTGCTCGACGGCGAGAGCGGGTACGCCGCTGCCGACGGGCCCGTCGTGGACACCGGGGACAGTTTCACTCTCGGCGTCGTCGTACGCCTCGCGGACTCCGAGCCCGCCCACCCGATGACCGTGCTCTCGCAGGCAGGCGAGCACACCGACGCCTTCAAGGTGCGCTACGAGCCGTCCACGCACACCTGGCAACTGGTGATGCCGGAGAAGGACGAGGCCGGAGCCCCCGAGAAGGTGGTGTCCCAGATCGTGGGCGCGGACGGAGGCGAGGGCCAGGGCCACCGCCTCGCCGTGGTCTACGACGACGCCACCGACACGATCAAGCTCTACCTCGACGGCTACACCAACGCCCAGGCGACCGCGAGCCTCCCCGACGGCTGGCACAGCACCGGTGCCCTCCAGATCGGCCGGGCCAGGTCCGACGACGGCTGGGGCGAGTACCTGCACGGCGCCGTGGACGAGGTACAGGCCTACTCCGGCGCGCTGAGGGACGGCGACGTCCTTGGCCTGGGGCACGGTACGGATCCCTGTCTGTGCTGAGACGTCGTCCGCTCGTCGATCGCGGGGCGGGCCTGGTCGAACAGAGTTCCCGATCGGGTGAGCACGTGAGGGCCGACGCATGACAGCAGGGCCGCTTGGTAGTTCGGGCGTGCGAACCGAACCGATCACCGGGAGGCCCTGCTGCCGCGGTCCTTCGCGTCCGTGTGTGTGGAGTCCGACTCGGCGCCCCTGTCCTCCGACTGCCTCGCGCACAGGTTCGGCATCGCGGCGCACGGACCGGACCGCATCCCGAGTTACGGCTCCGGCATGACGGAGGCCGAGTGGCGGATGGTGCGGCCGCTGCTGCCGCTTCCGGCCTGGCTGTTGGCCGACAGCGTCTCGGAGTCACGCACCAGGTACCGCAGCCCCTCCACTTCTCCGGGACGACCTCCAGCCCCAAGGCCGCGACCAGTCGCCGACAGCGCATGCCCTCCCGACCGGCTCCCGACTCCAGCACCGCCACGATCCGTCGGGCGGGTGGGACTCGAACCCACGACCGACGGACTGTGAGTCCTTCGAGGATCTTGGCGGTCCTTGCCGATCAACGCTCGCCTTTGACGTTTTCCCAGGTCGGACATGCTGATCAGTGTCCGCCCTGGGCGGTCCTTGTCGATGTGTTCCTGTCCTTGTGGCCCCTCAACGGCCCCTGAAGGTCGCTGAGCCGAACGCTTGCCACGGCAACAGCAACAGCCGCGACCGCCCGGTTCCGTCGAGGGGAGAGAACCTTCGCACAGCGGGTCTCCGCCACGGGGCATGCCGTGCGGCCGATGGCCCGAGCAGTCAACCGGAATGCGACCTCTGAAGGGGAGCCGCCCTTCTCCGACCGGACCGACGGCTCGTCCTGTGAGATCCGTCCGTCCCGGTTCACGGACGCGGTGGTTACGACGATCACCAGGAGAGAATGATGTGTGAGGAGATTGTAAAGACAAGGGGGCAACTGTGTTAGCGGACGGTGCAGTTGGGGACAGCCGGAGCGGGGCTCCGCTGTTGGGCCGCTCCGTCGAGGTGGCCCGGTTCGACGCGCTGCTCGACCGTGCGGCAGGCAGGGCACGCGGCACGGCGAGGGGCAAGGAGTCCGGTGACAGCGGCCGTTCCCGGCTCGTCGACATCACCGGTGAGGCAGGCATCGGCAAGAGCCGGCTGCTCGGCGAGGTCTGCGCACGGGCGCGCAGACGCGGAATGACGGTACTGCGCGGCAGAGCCACGGAGTACGAGCGGCAGGTGCCGTTCCAGGTGTTCACCGACGCGCTCGCCCACCTCGACCCGCACGCCCTGAACGGCTTCCAGGAGACGGAGGCGGTGGCGCCGCTCCTTCAGCGGAGCGGCACGGCCGACCGTTTCGGACTGCACCGGTCCACGGCCGTCCTGCTCACCCGGCTCGCCGCCCCGTCCGGGCTGCTGCTGGCCCTCGACGACCTGCACTGGGCGGACCCGGCGTCATTGGAGCTGCTGGACCATCTCGTACGCCATCCCGTGCATGCCCCCGTCGTCCTGGCCGTGACCCGCCGCGACCGCCAGAGTCCCGAGTCCCTCGCCGCCAGGCTCACCCGGGAACTCGACACCGGCACGGTCGTCAGACTCGGCCTGGGACCGCTGAGCGCACGCGACTGCGCCGAGCTGGCCGGCCCCGGCCTGCCGCCCGCCGAGACCACCGCGCTGTACACCGCCAGCGAGGGCAACCCGTTCTACTTCCTGACCCTCCTTCAGGCGCACCGCGGGGGTGCGACGCCCGAGTCCTCGGCGCCGCCCGGGCTCGGCACCCTGCTGCTGGACGAACTGACCGCGCTCGCCCCCGCCCAGCGCGGCATCGTCGACGCCGTGGCGGTACTGGGCGAGCACGCCACCCCGGCGATGGTGAGCCGGGTGACCGGCCGCTCCGGCACCGAGTTCACCGCCGACGTCCACGCCCTCACCCGACGCGACCTGCTGCGCTTCGCCCCGCAGGGCCTGCTGACCCTGCGGCATCCGGTCGTACGGACCCTCGTCCACGAGAGCACGCCCCTCCTGAGACGCGTCGAGATCCATCGGCTCGCCGCGCGGGAACTGGCCCGCGCGGGCGCCTCCGCCGCCGAGCGGGCACACCATGTCGCACAGTCGCTGACCGACTGGGACCCGGCAGCGGTCGCCGTACTCGAAGAGGCCGCCGCACGCACCGCCCGAACGGCCCCGGCGAGCTGCGCCCACTGGCTCGATGTGGCGCTGCGCCACCTTCCGCACACTCCCGAACACACCGCCCGGCGGCGTGAGTTGGTCCTGAGCAGGGCCCGCGCGCTGGCCGCGTGCGGTGGCCTGCGCGAGAGCCGCGACCTGCTCCAGGAGCTGATCGCCACCCCGCGCCGGTCACCCGGTGGCCCTGCCACCGGCGAGAACCAAGACCGCCTCAGAGTGCGCGCGGTCGTCCTGTGCGCGCTGGTGGAGCGTCATCTGGGGCGCTGCACCGAGGCGGTCGCGCTGTTGCGCCGCGAACTGGCCCGCGACCCCGCCCCGGCCGACGTCGTACGGCTCGGCCTCGAGCTGGGCTCGGCCGCGCCCCAGGACAGCGGCACCTCCTACGCCCAGGTGCGCACCGAGGTCGAGGTGGCGCTCGCGGCGGCCCGGTCCCTGGGGGACGAGGTCAAGGAGGCGGGCGTCCTCGCCGTCGCCGCCCTGGGAGAGGCGTACGAGGGCAACATGACGGCGGCGCACGGACTCGCCCGGGAGGCCGCCGCCCTGGTCGACTCCCTGCCCGACAACGACCTCACCGCTCTGTGCGAACCACTGGCCCGGCTCGGCTGGGCGGAAGCGTTCCTGGAGCACTACCCGGACGCGGAGCGGCACGCGGAGCGCGGCCTCGACATCGCCCGGCGCAGCGGCCAGCTCTATGTCGTGCCCCATCTGCTGCTGTGCCTGTCCCATGTCCGGGTCCAGACCTGCCGAATCTCCTCGGCGCTGGAACTCGCCGACCAGGCCGAGGACATCGCCCGCGGGATCGGCAGCGACCAGTTGCTCGCGTTCGTCCTGGCGAGCAAGGCCGCGGCGCTCGTCGCCGCCTGCCCGCCGGGCGACCCACGCCCTCTCGCCGTCGCCGAGGAGGCGGTGGCCGCCGCCGGTACGGGGGTCGACTGGTGGGCGTCCACGGCCTGGTGCATCTTCGGCTGGGCCGCGCTCATGGCCGGGGATCCGGTCCGCGCCCGGGACGCGATGCTCCGGGCGGGCGGTCCCGAGCTGCAGCGGATCCAGCCCTCGATGCGACCGCTCTACCTGGAGATCCTGGTCACGGCCGCACTGGTGACGGGCAGGTCCGAGGAGGCCCGCGGCTGGGCCGAGCGGGCGCGTAAGGAGGCGGAACAACTGAGGCTGCCGATGCTGCGGGCGTCCGCGCTGCGCAGCACCGCCCATCTGCCGCTGGCACAGGGGGACACGGCAGCGGCGGCGGACCTGTTCGCGGAGGCCGCGGCGGAGAGCGCCCGCTGCGGCGCGGTCTTCTGGGAGGCCCACTCCCTGCTGCTCGGCGCCCCGCTGGAAGCGGCGGCGGGCCGTGGCCGGGACGGCACGCGCGCCTGGCTCAGGGGGCGTCGGCTCGCTGAGGCGGGCGGCAGCGGACTGCTGGTCGGCCTCGCCGACGCAACCCGTCCGCCCGGTGACGGCTCCGAGGCTCCGTACGCTTCTCCGGACCGCGCCGAACTCACCCTGCGGCTGGCCGGCCTGACCGCCCGGGAGCTGGAGATAGCCGAACTGGTGGCGCAGGGGCTCACCAGCCAAGCCATCGCGGACCGGCTCCACGTCAGCCGGCGTACCGTCGAGACCCATGTCTCCCGCGCCTTCCGCAAGACCGGGGTCTCCTCGCGTACCGCCCTGGCCACGCTGATGGCCCGCCGCCGCGCCGGGAGCCGTTGGGACGGCCGCGCGGAGCAGGACTGAGCCCCCGGTCCAGGTGTCCTCGACGGCGACCGGTGAGCCTGCGCGGACCGGCCCCGCCGTCTCGGCCGGGAAGCCGCCTACCTGACGTCGACGAAGTCGCCGGGCGCCGTCGCGGTGCCGGTCGTGGTGGTGCCGGCGAAGACGAAACGGTAGTAGCCGTCGGAGCCGGCCTTGGTGGTGGTGCTCAGGGTGCCGGTGCTGCTGGTCTTGACCGTCTTGAGGGTGGTGTACGTGCTGCTGCCCTTCTTGCGGAACTGCAACTTCACCGGCTGGGACACGTAGCCCGCGTACTTGCCCGTGGTCCAGTTGGCGCGACTCAGCTTGCCGGTGACCGTGATGGTCTTGCCCTTCTTCACCGGCTCCGGGGAGGCGTTGGCGGTCAGCTTGGCGGCACGCTTGATACTGCCCCTGGTGACGTCGTCGTCGATGCTGATGTTCAAGTAGAGGTCGTAGGCGCCCAGGAAGAGTTTCCAGGGCCCCGCGACGCCGTTGCCGCCCTTGAAATCGACCGCGGGGTCGATGGTGAAGACCGTCGCGCAGCTGTAGCTGTAGCCGCCCGCGACCGTCGTCTCCGTGCAGACGGGGTCGTCGTCCGTCCCCAGGGCGCCGGTGATGGTGTCCGTGTTCGAACTGTCGGTGCCCTGCCACAGGAACGCCTGGGTGAGGGCCAGTCCTTCCTCGTCGAAGGCGGTGAACGTGACGGGAACGGCCTTCTTGCCCGTCACACCGAGCACGATGTCCTTGCCCTTGTTGATGACCCCGTTCTTGAAGGTGGTGCCGCCGATCGGGTCCTGCGGCCGGGCGTTGTGGGAAGCGAAGGATCTGAGATCCGTCGCCGCGTCGTGGTGCTCGGCTCCCTGGGCGGCGCCCGGAAGAACGAGCGCCGAGAGGACGAGGGCGCCGGAAACGGCGGTGGCAGCGGTGTACGTACGCATGTGATTCCCCAAGGGTGAAGTGAAGTGAAGAGGTCAAGAAGTCGGTGCGCGCCCGGCCCCGCGGAAGGCGCTCAGGGCGTGGCTCAGGACGTGGCTCAATGAATGGCTGAGGGAATGGCTGAGGGCTCGGAAGTGCCGAAGCTGCCGCCGAGGTCGAAGCTGCTTTCGGGCGTCGGGTAGAGGCCCGTCGGCTGGGTGCCCGGTGCGGGTACGTCGGCCGGATCGGCGGTGGGCTTGCCGTCCGGGCTGCACACCTGCGGTGCCGAGGGCTCGGACAGGTCGTAGTCGGCGACCCTCTTCGACCGGAAGTTCACGTCGGCGCGACCCCAGGCGTCCTCTCCGCCGCCGACGTCGACCTCCTCGGGCAGTTCCTTGCTCGCCAGCGGCTTGCCCACGGTGATCGAGACGAGGGCGCCCACGCAGGGGCTGCGGTCCGTCGCGTAGAGGGACGCGGGCGGGGCGACCTTCCGGTCGACGCGCGCGTCCACGTGGAGTTCGACGCGTTTCACCCGGCGGATGTCGAAGTAGTAGGCGGGCAGCATCCCGTTCGAGAGGCGTTCGCCGTCGGAGTCGTCCGCGACTCCGTACACCAGCTTCCAGAACTCGACCTGCACGGTGATCTTCCGGCAGAGCGGTCCGTTGTACCCCGGCAGGCTGACGATCGTCACGGAGTCGTCCTCGGAGTTGTCCTTGGGCGTGTCGACGGCAAGCCGGAGCCAGTCACCGGAGTCCTCGGTCGTCCACCCCCTGTTCTCGTGGCACCCGGACGCCCCGGTCGGATACGGAGGAGTGAGGGACGGGGTCGGCGAAGGGCTCGGCGTCTCGGACACCTCCGTCGCGGTCTCGGACGGATCCCCGTAGAGGGAGCTGCCGGGGGCGCTCGAACACCCCCCGGTGAACAGGACGGCCACGGCGAGGGCCGCGACGCCGGGCGGGACGCGCCTCACTTGTCGAACCAGTTCCTGGCCTCCGCGGAGGCGGCGCCCCGCAGCACGACGAGGGGGAGGACGATGCCCGGGACAACCCCGACGCCGCCCCCCTCCAGCAGGCCCACCACACTGCTCAGCAGGCTCAGCGCCTCGATGACGATGACCGTGACACGTATCCCGTTCGACCGCGTGCGCGCGAAAACGCCGCACAGCAGGAGTACTCCCGCGATCAGCAGCGACAACACCGCCACGAACCGGAGTAGCCCGGTCCCCTCGTCCTGACCGTGGTCCACCGCGTCACTCACCACGGCCAGCAACAGGAATCCCGCCACCACGTTCAGCACGGCCTGGACCCATACCCCCACCAACGCCAGCCTGACATTCTTCGGCATCTGCGCTTTCACGCCCGGTGTCGTCATGAGCGCAAGGAAACGGCACAGATGGCGGGGGCACGTCGGTAGGAGTACGTATTCCAGGTACGTATGTGCCGGATCCGCCCTGCCGCCGCGATCTCCTCCGCCGTCACTGCGGCGCATGGAAACACACTGTCTGCTCTTGGCGACGAGGCCCACGGGCGAGACCAGGACGCGAGCGTGGGGCCGACCGCGGGGTCGACGCGCCCCTGGACGCGGCCCGGCGTCGGCAGACGGCGTCCCGCCAGGTGGTGCAGCCGATCAGGACACCGGAATCCGCCGTTCAGGGGCGGCGGCCCCGCCGGATCAGGGGTTCGACTCGCGTCAGCGGGGCGCCTCGTGGGCTGCCGTCTCCGCAGAGATCGTCAGGTGCCTCGTGCCGGAACGCGTAACGCCTGATCCCCTGCGGACAGCGCGCCCGTCCGGCTCAAGGCCGCCCTCGGCTCGGCGCTTGTGCAGCGTCACTGCTTGTGACGACTGCCACGAGGTGTGGTTCCTCCTGTTTCCCGACAGCGTGCTCGTGTGCAAGGTGTTCGGGCCGCCGAGGACAGACGTCGATCGCAGGTCGGGAGGGTCTCAAGAGGTGTCGCGTGTGACGTGGGTCCTTCTCCGGACGTTCGGATGGCTGACGTCCCCGGCGATCACTGCCTCCATCGTCATCGCGAAGGCGATGAGGTTGTCCGGCTCGTACCCGGTGAGCAGGCGGATCGTGTCAGCGGTGGATGCCACCCACAACCGGTAGTCGTGAAGGAACTCCCTGAACCATGCGACGCGTTCGTCGTCGGTGAGATGCTCCTCGGGGTTCAGGTCACTGAGCCCGTTCGCCTGGGTGTCGGCGATCTCCGGCCAGGAAGACTGCCAGTGCCGCAGCCACTCTGTCTCCCGGTAGGCCGGGGCCGCCTCGGCGTACAACGTGCTGAACGCCATGAACGCCGCTTGCTGCCGGTCGTGGGCGTCTGCCCAGTGATCACGGAAAACGAACATCGACCAGCTCATCGGAGCCTCCCGGCAAGTGTGACGTCAACGTGCCGCACACGACCATTGTGCCGTCAACCCGTCCGCCTGCCGCCGCAATTGGTCCTGGGGAGGGGCGAGTTGGGGATGGATCCGGTGTGGGGGTGGGGCGAACGCGGCCTTGGC
>NZ_JAENRY010000177.1 GCF_016612545.1 Streptomyces sp. MBT65
GTGGCACACCGAGGTCGAGGCCGAACCCATATCCGTACCGGCCGGTCTGCTGGGCGTGGACGAGCTCACCGCGACCGCCGCGCTGGACCAGGCACGTGAACAATTCAGGGCGGGCTGCGTTCGTGCCCACCTGGAACTCGCGCCGACCTATGAATGCCGCCACTACAACCGACTCCTCGACGTTCCGATCCGCCGCGGCGGCAGTCTGTTGCCCGATGTGCAACGGCATCTCATGACGTGTCGCTACTGCCGTTTCGCGGCAGAGCAGTTGAGCCATTTCGACGGCGGCCTCGAAGTGCTGCTCGCCGAGACCGTCCTCGGCTGGGGCGCCCGCCGTTACGTCGACTCACGGCCCGGCCGTGAGAGACCCGCCCGCACCGCCCAGCGTCCGATGGGCCGCCACCGTCCCGGCGCGGACGGCCGTCTCACCTTTCCGCGCAGGCACCCCAAAACCGCGCTCGTGGGCGTCGGTCTGACCTCCCTCGCGCTGCTCGCGACCGTGCTCGCCACCAAGGGGTGGAGCGAAGGGGGCAACACGCCTGATCCGCACGTCACTTGGGGTGCGGCCAGCGGCAGTTCGACCCACCCGAGTCCGGTCGGCGCGCCCTCGTCCGACGGTGCCGCCGCCTCGGCGTCGGCCGCCGGTACCGGTGAGGGCGTCGTCCAGCAGGGCGTGCTGCGCAGCCTCGCCTCGGGGCTGTGCCTCGACATCCCGGGCCGGGTGCGGTCCGGCGCCGCCGTCGCCCTCGCGGCCTGCTCGACCGCCGGGTCCCAGCAGTGGTCGTACGACCAGGACGGTCTGCTGCGCAGCCTCACCGACCCGGGACTCTGCCTCGCCGCCGACACTGCCGCGGGCACGGTCGCGCTGGCCGGCTGTCTGGTGCACGCGGGCGAGGTGCACTACGACCTGACGGTGCGCGGCGAGTTCCTGGTCCGCCGGAGCCAGGGGCTGGCCGTCTCTCCGGTGAACGGAGAGCCCGGGGCGCGGATCGAACTGACGGACCGGGACGGGTCCGCCCGGCAGCGCTGGGCGCTGGAATCCACCGCCGACGCGCGCGCCGAGCAGAGCGGACCGAACGGAGAGGGGAAGGGGCCGGGGCAGGGCGACGTGCCCGGAAGCGGCACATCGAAGGCACCCGCGCCGCCCGAGGGCGCACCCCGGGGTGACGTACCGCCGCCTCCCACCAACGATCCGCAACAGAACGGGGAGCAGCAGTACGCGCCCCGCGCCGCCCAGGTCGCCTGCTGCGACGAGCCCGCGCCGCAGCCCGAACCCGCACCGTCGGCCCAGCCGGCCTCGGCCGCCGAGGCCGTTCAACCGCTGGTGACGGTCGTGGCGGGCGTCGTGGACACCGTCACCGGTCTGCTGCCGGTCCTGCGCTGAACCGCTGAATTGCTGAATCGCTGAGAACCAGTGGGGGCCGCCCTGTAGGGGCGGCCCCCATCGCGTTCCCCCTTCGCTTCTTGTCGCCTCCCGGTCGATTCCTGTTCGGATCATTGACACGAGTCACCGCCGGTCATAGTTTTCCCGCCGCGTCAGTAGTGCCCGACGGACCGTCAACTCCGGTCCGCCACCTGGTGTGTTCAGACACTGAACGCACCGCCGGGGCACCGAGGCGCACCCGTGGTCCACGACGGTGTGGGCCGCGCACCGAAGGACGAAGGAGTGACGGCTCATGACCGACACCGTGTCCCGGCGATCCGCCCTGCGTCTGCTGGGCGGTGCGATCGCGGTGGCCACCGCGGCCACCACCGGACTCGTCTCCCCGTCGTACGCGGACGACCTGGCCAGACCCGAGGCGGGGGCCGGCCCCCGCGTGGAAGGACTCCTGGCCCGGCTCACCCTCGACGAGAAGATCTCCCTCCTGCACGGCGCCACCGACCCGAACTCGCTCGGCCAGGCCGGCTACATCCCCGGCGTCCCCCGCCTGAAGATTCCGCCGCTACGGCTCACCGACGGACCGGCCGGTGTCCGTGTCACCGCACACGCCACCGCCCTCCCGGCGCCCGTCCTGCTCGCCTCCGCCTTCGACCCCGAACTCGCCCGCCGCTACGGCCAGGTCGTCGGCCGCGAGGGGCGCGCCCTCGGCCAGGACGTCCTGCTGTCCCCGATGGTGAACCTCATCCGCACCCCGTACGCGGGCCGCAACTTCGAGACCCTCAGCGAGGATCCACTGCTCGCCGGTGACCTGGTCGCCGCCGAGATCAAGGGCATCCAGGGCGAGGGCCTCATCGCGACCGTCAAGCACTTCGCGCTGAACAACCAGGAGAAGGACCGCAACTCCATCGACGTGCGGGTCGACGAACAGACCATGCACGAGATCGAGTTGCGCGGTTTCGAAGCGGCCGTCGGCGCCGGCACGGGTGCCGTGATGGGCGCGTACAACAAGGTCAACGGCACCTTCGCCTGCGAGAACAAGCCGCTTCTCACCGACGTCCTGCGCACCCAATGGGGCTTCCAGGGCTGGGTGATGACCGACTGGTTCGCCGCCCACAGCACCGTCGCCGCGATCACCGCGGGTCTCGACATGGAGATGCCGGACGGCACCTACTTCGGCACACCCCTCAAGTCGGCCGTGCAGAACGGCAGTTTGCCCGAGTCGTACGTCGACCGTGCGGTACGGCGGATCCTCGGCGTCATGGACCGGTTCGGGCTCCTCGACGGCAGCGTGCCGCCGCGCCCCGCCCGCGACGCGAAGGCCGGTGCCGCCGTAGCGCTCGAAGTCGCCAAGGCGGGCGCGACCTTGCTCCGCAACGAACACCGCACCCTCCCGCTGACCGACGGCTCCCTCGCGGTGATCGGCCCCACCGGCACCCTGCCCTTCGTCAGCGGCGGTGGCAGCGCGCATGTCGTACCGGACCACGCGGACAGCCCGCTCGCCGCGATCAAGGCACGGGCCGGTGCGCGGACCCGGGTGACATACGCGCTCGGCGAGGACCTGTTCGGCAAGGTGATACCCGCGTCCTCCCTCACACCGGCCTTCGACAGCGAGGGGCAGCGGGTGGAGGCGGGTAAGACCTGGGAGTACGACGGCTCGCTGACCGTCGCCGAGCCCGACGAGTGGACCTTCGTGCTCCACTTCTCCTCCGCGCCCACCGCCCGCCCCCAAGTCCTCCTCGACGGCGCGGAGTTGTTCCCCCTCGCGGCCGGATACGGCGAGTACTTCTCCGGCGGCCTGATCTCGGCCGACCCCGACGGCCTCTCCGTCCGCCGCAAGACCCTCACCCTCGCCAAGGGGGCGCACACGCTCAAGATCACCGCCGCGGGCGGCGACGCCGGACTGCTGTTCCGGCTGCGACGCATCACCGGTGCGACCCGCGCGCAGGACGTCGCCGAAGCGGTCGGGGCCGCGCGCGCCGCCCGCAGTGTCGTCCTGTTCGCCTACGAGGACGCCACCGAGGGCCTTGACCGCACCACCCTCGAACTCCCCGGAAACCAGGCCGGCTTGATCGAAGCGGTCACGGCGGCGAACCCGCGCACCACCGTCGTCCTCAACACCTCGTCCTCGACCTCGATGCCGTGGCTGACCCGCACCGGCGCGGTCCTCCAGATGTACTACCCGGGCCAGGAGGGCGCCGCGGCCACCGCCGCCGTCCTGTTCGGCGACTGCGACCCCGGCGGCCGTCTCACCCAGTCCTTCCCGGTCGACGACGCCCACCACCCGGTCGCGGGCGACCCGCTCCGCTACCCCGGAGTGAACGGCACCGAGGAGTACTCCGAGGGCATCCACGTCGGCTACCGCTGGTACGACGCGGAGGGTGTGCGCCCGCTCTACCCCTTCGGGCACGGGCTGTCGTACACCTCCTTCTCCTACGAGGACGCGTCGGCGCGCTGGAACGGGCACGGGCTGGACGTGACCTTCACGGTCCGCAACACCGGGCGACGGTCCGGTGTGGCCGTGCCTCAGGTGTACGTCGGGCGCTCACCGGAGCTGCAACTCGACCAGGCCGTAAGGGTGTTGGGCGGCTACCGGCGCCTGGTGCTGAGGGCGGGGGAGCGGCGGCGGGTCACAGTGCGGGTGGCCGCGCGGACGTTGTCGTCGTGGGATGCGCGGCGGCATGCGTGGGTGCTCGGTACCGGGCGGCGGTCCGTGTGGGTGGGGGCGTCCTCGGGGGATCTGCGGGTGCGGACGAGGGCTGAGGTGAAGCGGTGACATAGGGAGTACGGTGCCTGGTCATCGGCCTTGCCGAGGGGATCGGTGGGGTCGGTGACCAGGAACCGTGGATCGGGGACGGGGCGACGATCCGCAAGGTAAGGTAAGCCTTACTTAACTTGGTGGAATCGTTGGCGGAGTGCCCTCGGCATTCCCCTGGAGGCCCTTATGGCGGACAACCCCAGCGCCCTGACGCTCACCCGGGTGCGGCTCGGTGCCGGTGGGCCGCTCGCGCGGGTGCGCGTGGCGGACGGGCGGATCACCCACGTCGTACCGGAGCAGGACGCGGGCGCCGAGGCCGGCGGTGAGCCGCGACTCGACCTCGACGGACGGGTGTTGCTGCCGGGACTGTGGGACGCCCACGTCCACCTCGCGGAGTGGGCGAGTGCCCGGCACCGGCTGGACCTGGCGGGTACCCCCTCCGCGCAGGCGGTCGCCGAGCTCGTCCGGGAGCGCGCCGGAGCGCCCGACGGCACGGTGCTCTACGGGTACGGGTTCCGGGACGGGCTGTGGGCCGACGCCCCGCACAAGCGGCTGCTGGACGCCGTGGTGCCCGATCGGCCGGTCGCCCTGGTCAGTGCCGATCTGCATGCCGCGTGGCTCAACTCCGCCTGTCTCGCCCTCGTCGGCCGGGGTGACCACCCCACCGGCCTGATCAGGGAACACGAGGCCCACGAGGTCCTCTCCGCCCTGCCCGCCGCCCCGACCGACGTGATCGACGGCTGGATCGAGGACGCCTCCCGGGCCGCCGCCGCGCGCGGGGTCACCGGTGTCATCGACTTCCAGTACGGCGACACGGTCGCGGACTGGGAACGGCGTTCGGGCCAATTCCGGCCCGCCGTACGGGTGTCGGCCGCGGTCTACCCCGGTCACCTGGACGCCGCGATCAAACGCGGACTGCGTACCGGGGACGAGGTCGGCGCGGACGGGAGCCTGGTCCGGGTGGGCCCGCTGAAACTCTTCACGGACGGTTCGCTCAACACCCGTACCGCCCTGTGCCGCGACCCCTACCCGGGACTCGAGGACACGGACGGCGCCCACGGCATCGAGGAGACGGCCCCCGGCGAGCTGGTACGGCTCATGCGCCGCGCCGCCGCGCACGGCATCGAGCCCGCGGTGCACGCCATCGGGGACCGCGCCAACACCGTTGCCCTGGACGCCTTCGAGGCGGTGCGCTGCCGTGGCCGTATCGAGCACGCGCAGTTGCTGAGCCCGCAGGACCTCCCGAGATTCGCCCAGTTGGGAGTGGTGGCCGGAGTGCAGCCCCGGCATGCGACGGACGACCGGGACGTGGCGGACCGGCACTGGGCCGGGCGCACCGAACGCGCCTTCGCCTACGGCGACCTGCTCGCCGCGGGCGCCCGGCTGGAGTTCGGTTCCGACGCCCCGGTGTCGCCACTCGACCCCTGGCTCGCCATCGCGTCCGCCGTCAGCCGCACCGACGACGAACGCCCCGCCTGGCATCCGGAGCAACGCCTGTCCGTACCGGACGCGTTGGTCGCGGCGGCCCGCGGACGCCGGCTCATCAGGGTCGGCGACCCGGCCGATCTTGTGGTCGTCGACGTGGATCCCCTGGACGCCGATCCGGACACCCTGCGCGCGATGCCCGTGCACGCCACGATGACGAACGGCCGCTGGACGCATGGTCCTTACTGAGTCGGTGGCGTGCCCTCCGTTCCCCACCACCCTCGACGACCGGTGAGAGGCCGCCGCGTATGCCGTCATCCGACATGGTTCCGTACGTCATGCCCGGCCCCGCCGCGCTGCCCCCGGACCGGACGGGCTGGGCCATCGACCCGGGCCGCGCGGCGCTGGTGGTCCTGAACGTCCAGAACCACTTCCTGCACGTACTGCGGGAGTCCTCCGCGCCGGTCGGTGAACTCCTCGCGGGAGTGGGGCGGTTGACGGAGTCGGCGCGGGCGGCGGGCATTCCCGTCCTGTACACCCTCAAGACCGCCGAGCGGGAACCGGACGGCCGGGAGACCAGCTTCGGACATCCCCGCCTCCTCGGCGGCGAGGACTCCCGCGATGTCGTGGACGCGATCCGGCCACAGGTCGGCGACAGTGTGCTGGTCGCGAAGCGGTTCAGCGCCTTCGCCGGCACCCGACTCCGGCGCAGACTCGCGGAGTTGGGGCGCGACCAGCCCGTCATCGTCGGTGTGTTCGCCCGCACCCAGGTCCTGCTGACGGCCGCCGACGCGTGGATGCAGGACATGGAGCCCTTCGTCGTCGCCGACGCGGTGGCCGACCGGGCTCACGAGGATCACCGGATGGCCGTGGACTGGATCGCGGCGACGTGCGGAGCGGTCAGAACTGTGCGGGGCGTTGCGGACGTGTTCGCCGGCCCGACAACGCAACGCCGTTAATTTTACGGTGTTTTGGCCGATACGGGCCGCCCCGGCGACCGGCGGAGCCCCGCACGTAAAAGCCCCCTGCACAGCACAGCACAGCACAGACCCCGAGCCCGGAAGGGACCGTACCCTCCGGGCCCGGGGAGTCATGACGGGCGTCAGACGGGGAGTTTCGTCGCCTGGACCGAGCGGTGGATCTCCTCCGCCCGTACCGCCACCGTCGACAGCAGGGTGCTGGTCAGCCCGTGGGTGTGCTCGGTGCCGCCCTGGAGGTACAGGCCGGCGGTGACCTCCGGGACGGTCTCGACACGGTGGTCCCGGCCCACGCGGATCTCGTCGCCGTCGTCCCTGAGGCAGAGTTTCGCCGCCTCGCCGAGCAGTGAACTCAGGTCGCGGGGACGGTAACCGGTGGCGAGCACCAGCACATCCGCGGACAACACCTGCTTCTCGCCGGTGGGCAGGAACTCCACGGCCACGTCGAGGCCGCCGTCCGCCGCCGGGTCGACGGCGCGGATCCGGGAGACGTTGAGGAAGCGCAGCCGTTCCCGTCCGGCCACCTTCTCCCGGTACGCGGTGGCGTACAGGGCCTCGATCAACTCCATGTCGACCACCGAGTAGTTGGTCGAGCGGTGGTAGTCGATGAGTGACTGCTTGACCTCGGACGGGGCCGAGAAGTAGACGTCCACCGCCTCCGGGTCGAAGATGCGGTTCGCGAACGGGCTGTCGTCGGCCGGGGTGTAGCCGTACTTGGCGAACACCGAGCACACCTCGGCGTCCGGGAAGGTGCGGTGCAGATAGTCCACCGCCTCGGCGGCGCTCTGGCCCGCGCCCAGCACCACGGCCCGCCGCACCGGCCGGCCCGCGTCGGCCAGTTCGGTCGCGCGGGGGATCAACTCGCTGTTGTGCCAGAGCCGTTCGGCCAGTTCCAGACCCGGCGGCACATGCGGCTCAAGGCCCATCGCGACGCTGATGTTGCGGGCCCGCCGAGTCACCGTCGCACCGTTCCCGGATGGGTCGCGGCTGGTGACGTCGAAGAAGGCGATCTCGCCGTCGTCGCCGCGCACCGGGTCGACGGAGACGACCTCGCTGCCGTAGGAGACGAGGTGGGAGACCCGCTCGGCCGCCCACTCGAAGTACTCGTGGAACTCCACGCGCAGCGGGAACAGGGTCTTCTGGTTCAGGAAGTCGATCAGTCTGCCCTGCTCGCGCAGGAAGCAGAGGAAGCTGTAGTCGCTGGTCGGATTCCGCAGCGTGACCAGGTCTTTGAGGAACGACACCTGCATCGTGGCGTCGTCGATCAGCATGCCCCGGTGCCAGCCGAACCGCGGCTGGCGTTCCAGGAACAGGGCGTTGAGACGGCTGTCTGCCGGAAGGCTCTTGTTGTGCTCCTCAACCGCTATGGACAGAGCGAGATTTGACGGACCGAATCCGATTCCGAGTATGTCGTGGACCACTTCGGAATCCAGTAGCGGTGACTTCACCGTGGCATCGCCTCCCTCAGGCAGCCCAATGCTAGATAAGGTAAGGCTTACCTTGCAATGAGTCGTTGAAGGGAAGGACCGTCATGCGGGTCGTCATGCTCGGCTATCAGACCTGGGGTCACCGCACGCTTCAGGCGTTGCTGGACTCCGATCACGAGGTCGTCCTCGTGGTCACGCACCCGAAAAGTGAGCATGCCTACGAGAAGATCTGGGACGACAGCGTCGCCGAACTCGCCGAGAAGAACGACGTCCCCGTCCTGCTGCGCAACCGCCCCGACGACGCCGAACTCCTCGACGCCGTACGGGAAGCACGGCCGGACATCATCGTCGCGAACAACTGGCGGACCTGGCTGCCGCCGGAGCTGTTCGACCTCCCGCCGCACGGCACCCTCAACGTCCACGACTCGCTGCTGCCGTCGTACGCGGGCTTCTCGCCGATCATCTGGGCGCTCCTGAACGACGAGCCGCGCGTCGGTGTCACCGCGCACCGCATGAACGGCGAACTCGACGCCGGGGACGTCCTGATCCAGCGCTCGGTGCCGGTCGGACCCACCGACACGGCGACCGACCTGTTCCACCGGACCGTCGACCTCATCGCCCCCATCGTGCGCGAATCGCTCGACCTCATCGCCTCCGGCCGGGACGCCGGCCAGTGGGTGCCGCAGGACCGCGGCCGGGCCAGCTTCTTCCACAAGCGCTCGGCCGAGGACAGCCGTATCGACTGGAGTTGGCCCGCGGACCGCCTGGAACGCCTCGTACGGGCCCAGTCGGACCCGTACCCGAACGCGTACGCCTTCCATCGCGGCGAGCGGCTCAGGATCGTCTCCGCGGCCGTCTCGGAGGGACGCTACGGCGGCACCCCGGGCCGGATCTTCATCCGCGAGGGCGACGGCGTGGTCATCGTGGCGGGCCCCGAGGCCCACACCGGGCGCGAACGCGGTCTGTTGGTGCGCCGGGTGCGCACGGACGACGGCACGGAGTACGCGGCCGGCGACTACTTCCGCACGATGGGCGGGTACTTGAAGTCCCGGCCCTGAGAATCCTCCTGGACGAACCGTCCCCCGCCCCTCACCGGCGGGGGCCTCAGCGAGTCGAAACGGCGTCCTCGGCCCGGGAGTTGCCGTCGTGGTGGTGCCGCCCCAGCGGTATCACCAACGGCGTGCCGCTGACCGGGTCGGGCGTGATCCGGCAGCGCAGGTCGAAGACGTCCTCGACGGTCGCCTCGGTGACGACATCGGCGGGCGCGCCCTCGGCGACGATCCGGCCGCCCTTCATCGCGATGACGTGATCGGCGTACCGGCAGGCCTGGTTGAGGTCGTGCAGGACCATGACGATCGTGCGGCCCTCGCGCCGGTTGAGGTCCGTGATCAGGTCGAGTACGTCGATCTGGTGGGCGAGGTCGAGATAGGTCGTCGGCTCGTCGAGGAGCAGGACCGGGGTGCCCTGCGCGACGGCCATGGCGATCCAGGCGCGTTGCCGCTGGCCGCCGGAGAGTTCATCGACGGGGCGATCGGCGAGGTCGGTGAGGCTGGTCGCTTCGAGGGCCGCGTGCACGGCCTCCTCGTCGGCCGTCGACCACTGCCGCCACCAGGTCTGGTGCGGGGAACGGCCCCGGCCGACCAGGTCGAGGACGGTCAGCCCCTCCGGTGCCACCGGTGTCTGCGGCAGGATGCCGAGTTTGCGGGCGAGTTCGCGGGTGGGGACGGAGCGCAGTGCGACGCCGTCCAGCTCCACCACGCCCTGGCGCGGGGCCAGGAGCCGGGCGAGCGCCCGCAACAGGGTCGATTTCCCACAGGCGTTGGCGCCGACGATGGCGGTGATGCGGCCGGTCGGCACGGTCAGGTCCAGGTTCTCGACCACCGGCCGCCCGTCGTAGGCGAGATGAAGATCACGTGCCCGCAACTCGGGCCCGGAGGCGGGTGATTCGGGCTTCCTCAGGGTTTCGGCTCCGGAGGTAAGTGATTCGGGCGTCCGTAGGGCCTCGGTTCCCGTGGTGGGTGATTCGGGTGTCCGCAGGGCCTCGGTTCCCGTGGCGGGTGAATCGGGCGTCCGCAATGTCTCGGTTCCCGTGGTGGGTGATTCGGACGTCCGCGGGGCGCGCGGGTCAGTGGTCGACATGCGATCAGCCTCCAGAGCCCGCGCGGTTGACGCGGATGAGCAGCCACAGCAGGACCGGCGCGCCGAGGGCGCCGGTGACGATCCCGACCGGCAGTTCCGTCCCCGGGATCGCTTCACGGGCGAGGAGATCGGAGCCGAGGACGACGAACGCGCCGGTGAGACCGGAGACGAGCGGGGGCGGTGACGAGGTGCCCGCGAGCCGCTGGGCGATCTGCGGACAGGCCAGCGCGACGAACGCCACCGGACCGGCGGCCGCCGTACCGAACGCGACCAGGCCCACCCCGGCCAACAGCAGGGCCAGCCGCACCGGTTGGACGGGGGTGCCGAGCCCGGCGGCCACGTCGTCGCCGAGCATCAGCGTGCGCATCCAGCGGCCCATGCCCAGCGTGATCGGCAGCAGCACGGCCAGGGCGACGGCCAGGGAGTCCACCTGATTCCAGGTCCGGCCGTTGAGGTTGCCGACCAGCCAGCCCAGGGCCGCCTCCGCCTCGAAGCGATTGCCGCGCGCCACAAGGAAGTTGGTGGCGCTGGAGCAGATCCAGGACACCCCGATGCCGACGAGGATGATGCGGTACCCGGTGGCCCCGCCCTTCCACGCCAGCGCGTACACGAGCAGCGCGGTCACCAGCGCGCCGAGCAACCCCAGCGTGGAGAGCCCCAGTCCGCCGGTCCAGCCCAGAACGACCGCCGCCACCACGGCGGTTCCCGCGCCCTCGGTCAGCCCGATCATGTCGGGGCTGGCCAGCGGATTGCGGGTCATCGTCTGGAACACCGCGCCGGAGACCCCGAACGCGATGCCGACCAGCAGGCCGACGAGGGCGCGGGGCAGTCGTAGATCCTGGACCACGATGACCGTGCCCGCGTCGCCCGAACCCCACAGGGCCCTGACGACGTCGGTGAACGCCACCGGGTAGTCGCCGATCGTCAGACCCCAGCAGAACAGCAGGAAGGCGCCGACGGCGACCCCAACTCCCTTAAGGAGCAGGCGCGGACGCAGTACACCCGAGACTGGGGGGAAGGTGAGCCGGAACGGCCGGTTGCTCAAGGTGGCGGATGGTGCGGGCACGCTCATACCTCCGCGAGCTTCCGGCGGCGGACCAGGACGATGAAGAACGGGCCGCCGAGGAAGGCGACGAGGACACCCGCCTGGATCTCGGTCGGGCGGTCCACCATCCGGCCCAGGATGTCGGCGGACAGCAGCAGAACGGGTGCGAGCGCGGCGGACAGCGGCAGCAGCCACCGGTAGTCGGGGCCGATCCCGGCGTACTGCGCGAGGACCCGCGCGATGTGCGGGACGACCAGTCCGAGGAAGACCACGGGACCGATGACGGCGACGGACGCGCCGGTCAACAGCACGACTGCGGTGACTCCTTGGAGCCGTACGAGACCGAGCCGCCGTCCCAGGGAGGCGGCCACGTCGTCGCCGAGGGCCATGCTGTTGAGGGCGGGCGCGAGGGACAGAGCCAGCACGGCGCCCACGGCGAGGAAGGGCAGGATGCGCACCAGCTCGCCGGAGTCCTGGTCGGCCAGGGTGCCGGCCGACCAGAAGCGGTAGCGGTCCAGCGCGTCCTGGTCGGTCAGCACGACGGCGCTGGTGAACGACTGGAGCAGCGAGGTGACGGCGACCCCGGCGAGCGCGAGCTTCACCGGAGTGGCCCCGGACCCGCCCAGCCGTCCCAGGAAGAAGACCACGACACTCGCGACGAGCGCCCCGCCGAACGCGAACCACACATAGCCGTACAGCGAGACGACCCCGAACACCCCGACCGCCATGACGATCGCGAAGGACGCCCCCGCGCTCACCCCGAGGATTCCCGGGTCCGCGAGCGGATTGCGGGTCAGGGCCTGCATCAGCGCGCCGGACAGGCCGAGTGCGGCGCCGGTCGTCAGGCCGAGCAGGGTGCGGGGCACGCGCACCGACCAGATGACGTTGTCGACGAGGCGGCTGGGCGGATGGCCGAGCACCGAGCGCACCACCTGGTCGAGCGGGACGCTGAGCGCGCCCAGGGCGACCGAGAGCAGGGACAGCAGGACGAGGAGGGCGACGATCAGTGTCACCAGCACCGTGGTGCGAAGCCTTCTGCCTGAAGCCACGTGCCGGTCTCCATGTCGTCTTCCGGGTCGTCTTCCGTGCTCCGGAGCCCTGTTGGCGAACCACCGGACAGCCCCGCCAGCAGCTTAGGTGAGCATAACCTCAGTGGCTGTGACGTGGACCTGTGGTTCCGGGGTGGGTCTATCAAGTAAGGCAATGCTTACCTTACTATGCGAGCGGTCGCGGCTCCGCTGAGCCGTTCCGCACGCATTGGGAGGCACGGGCAGCTGTGGCGGGCAACACGCTTTCTTCGGCACAGGCAACAGCGACGAACGACTTCTGGCGACGGAGGTTCGCGTCGCCGGTGCCGGAGACGTCCTTGCCGCTGGACCACCCGCGTCCGCCGCGCCAGGAGGGCCCGGCGCCCCGCGCGCGCCGCGCGGCCCCCCTCGCCGTGACCGCCGACGCGGCCACTCAACTCGCTGCCTTCGTCGCCCTGTTGCACCGCTACGGCGGCACGACGGCCACCGAGACCGCGGTCGCCCACGAGGGCCTCCCGCTCCGCGTCACGATCGACGGCGACACCCCGTTCGCCCAACTCCGCGAGCAGATCACCGCCGTAGCCGCCGAGGCCGCCGCTCACCACCTGCCAACCACCGAGCTGCTACGGCTGCTCGCCCCCGAACCCTTCCGCGGTGGCGGCCTGTTGTGCGCCACGGGCTTCGGACCCGATCCCTGGGACGAGACCGGCCCGTTGGACCTGGCCCTCACCGTGACCGACGGGGAGGTGGCGGTGGACTACCGCACCGACCTCTTCGAACCCGCCACCGTCGACCTGGTCCTCGGCCACTACGGCACGCTCCTCGCCGACGCCGTCGCCCGCCCGGACACCCCGGTCGCCGACCTCGAACTCCTCGGCGCCGACGAACGCCGGCGCATCCTGCACGGCTGGAACGACACCGAGCACGACGTCCCCGCGCTCACCTGGCCCCGCATGTTCGCCGACCAGGTCGCCGCCCGCCCGCACGAGATCGCCCTCGTCCACGAGGACGTCCGCCTCACCTACGCCGAACTCGACGCCCGTGCCGCGAAGTTGGCGCACGCCCTGGTGGCCCGGGGCGCCGGTCCCGAGCAGGTCGTGGCGCTCGCCGTACCGCGCTCGGCCGACATGATCGTCGCCGAGGTCGCCGTCCTGAAGTCGGGCGCCGCCTATCTCCCGGTCGACACCGACTACCCGGCCGACCGCATCGCCTACATGCTCGCCGACGCCCGCCCGGTCTGCCTCGTCACCACCGCCGAGATCGCCCCCGACCTGCCACCCGATCTGGACCCGCTGATCCTCGACGCCCCGGAGACGGTCGCCGAGCTGGCCGCACACCCGGCCCACGGCCCGTCCACCGCCGACGAGTTGACCACCGCGCACGCGGCCTACGTCATCTACACCTCCGGCTCCACCGGCCGCCCCAAGGGCACCGTCCTGTCCCACGCGGGTGTCGCCAAACTGGTCGCGACCCAGCAGGAACGATTCGGGATCGGCCCGCACAGCCGCGTCCTCCAGTTCGCCTCGCCCAGCTTCGACGTCGCGTTCTGGGACCTCTGCCTCGGCCTGCTCTCCGGCGGCCGCCTGATCGTCGTCCCCGCCGACCGCCGCGTCCCGGGCGCACCCCTCGCGGACTACGCCAATGAGCACGGCATCACCTTCATGATCCTGCCGCCCGCCCTGCTCGCCGCCATGCCGGAGGACGTCCAACTCCCGCCCGAGGCAACCCTGTTGGCCGGTACGGAACGCGTCTCGCCCGAACTGGTCGGCCGCTACGCGCGCGGCCGGATGATGTTCAACGCCTACGGCCCGACCGAGGCCACCACCAACTCCACCCTCGGCCTGTGCGACCCGGACACCCCGGCCGGCACCATCGTGCCCATCGGCGTCCCCGACCCCGGCACCCGCGCCTACGTCCTCGACGACCGACTGCGCCCGGTCCCCGCCGGTGTCACGGGAGAGCTCTACCTCGGCGGCGCCGGCCTGGCCCGCGGCTACCTCGGCCGCCCCGCCCTCACCGCCGAACGCTTCGTCGCCGACCCGTTCGGCGCACCGGGTGAACGCCTGTACCGCACCGGCGACTTGGTGCGCTGGAAGGCGGACGGCCGCCTCGAGTTCCACGGCCGCGTCGACACCCAGGTCAAGATCCGCGGCTTCCGCATCGAACCCGGCGAGATCGAATCGGTCCTCCGCTCCCACCCCTCCGTCGACCAGGCCGCCGTCGTCGTCCGCGAGGACCGCCCCGGCGAACGCCGCCTCGCCGCCTACGTCGTGCCCTCGCTGGACGCCGAGGCGACCCCCGACGAGAGCGTGGCGGACTGGAAGGACCTGCACGAACTCCTGTACTCCGCCGCCGGATCGGACGGTTTCGAGGAGAACTTCGCCGGCTGGAACAGCATGTACGACGGCCTGCCGATCCCCCTCGCCGACATGCGCGAGTGGCGCGAGGCCACCCTCGACCGCATCCGCGCGCTACGGCCCCGCCGCATCCTGGAGATCGGCGTCGGCTCCGGCCTGCTGCTGTCCCGGCTCGCCCCGGACTGCGCCGAGTACTGGGGCACCGACCTCTCCGAGGAAGCCGTACGCGCCCTGGACGCCCAGGTCACCGCGATCCCCGAACTCGCCGACCGCGTCACCCTGTTGGCCCGTCCCGCGCACGACCTCACCGGTCTGCCCGAGGGCCGCTTCGACACGATCGTCGTCAACTCCGTCATCCAGTACTTCCCCGGCGGCGACTACCTCACCGGTGTACTCCGTGACGCGGCGGCCCTTCTCGCCCCCGGCGGCGCGGTGTTCGTCGGCGACGTCCGCAACCTGCGCCTGCTGCGCACCCTGAGCGCGGCCGTCGAGAGCGGGCGGACCCGGGACGAGGCCGAGGACGACAAGGAAGCCCTGCGCGCCGCCGTGGACCGGGCCGTCGCCTGGGAGGGCGAACTCCTCGTCGACCCGGACTACTTCACGAGCCTCGACGGCCTCGGCGCCGACATCCGCGTCAAGCGCGGCACGCACCACAACGAACTCACCCGCTATCGCTACGACGTCGTGCTGCGACCGCAGTCGGACGCACCCGAGGAGACCCCCGACTCGCCCTGGCCCGCGCTCGGTTCGGTACAGGCACTGGACGAGCTGCTCACCGGACGACCGGACCGGCTGCGGATCACCGGCATCCCCAACTCCCGCCTCGCCGACGACCTCGCCGCGCTCGACGCCCTCGCCGACAGCAGCAGGCCGGCCGCCGGACCGCACGGCGTGGATCCCGAGACCCTGTACGAGATCGCCGCACGGCACGGCTACGAGGTGGCGCTCACCTGGAACGGGGACGCCGAGGACGGCAGCCTGGACGCCGAGTTCGCCCTCGACGAGGAGGTGCGGGCGCCGTACCGCCCTGGAACCGGCCACCCGCTCACCAACCGCCCCGCGCCCTTCCGCAACGTCAACGCCCTGATGTCGACCCTGCGGACCCACGCCACCGAGTACCTGCCCGACTACATGGTCCCGGCCGCGTTCGTCCCGCTGGACCGGCTGCCCGTCACCCCCAGCGGCAAGCTCGACGCCGCCGCGCTGCCCGTGCCCGACCTCACCCGGCTGCTCAGCACGGCGGGCCGCGCACCCGAGACCGCCCGCGAACGACTGCTCTGCGACCTGTACGCCCGGGCCCTCAAGGTGCCCTCGGTCGGCGTCGACGACGACTTCTTCGCACTCGGCGGAGACAGCATCGTCGCCGTCCAACTCCTCATCCTGGCCCGCCGCGCAGGCCTGGAACTCACCCCGAGAGACGTGTTCCGCCACCGTACGGTCGCCGAACTCGCCACGGTGGCCCGCACCGGGACCGCCGATCTCGGCGACGACACCCCGTGGCAGCCGCTGAGCGACGACGAACTCGCGGCCGTCCAGGGCGAGTTCCCCGTCACCGTCGAAGAGGCACTGCCTCTCGGCCCGCTCCAGGAGGGCTTCTTCTTCCACGCGCTGGTGGACGGCGCCGAACTCGACGCGTACGTCGTACAGCAGGTCATCGAGCTGTCCGGACCGGTCGACGGCACCCTGCTGCGCCGGGCCGCACAACGACTCGTCGACCGGCACGCCCCGCTGCGCGCCTGCTTCCGCCGGACGCCCGCGGGCCGCCCGGTCCAGCTCATCGCCTCCGGCCTCGAACTGCCCTGGCACGAGGTGGACCTGGTCGCACAGGAGGACCCCACGGTCCGCCGCGCCCTCGCCGAGGCCGTCGCCGCCGACGAACGCGCCCACCGCTTCGACCTCGCCCACCCGCCGCTGATCCGCTGCGCCCTCATCCGCTTCGGAAAGGACCGCAGCCGCCTGGTCCTGACGTTCCATCACATCGTCGCGGACGGCTGGTCCCTGCCCGTCCTGCACCACGAACTCCTCGCCCTCTACGGCGAGAACCCGGCCCCCCTCCCCGAAGTCGCCCCCTACCGCGGCTACCTCCGCCGTATCGCCGGCGCCGACCGCGAGGCCGCCCGCGCGGCCTGGAGCGCCGCCCTCGCCGGGGTCGAGGAACCCACCCGGCTCGTCGAGGCCCCCGCGCCCGCCGGACCGGTCGAACCCGCCCAGATCCGCGTCGAGTTGACCGAGCGCGTCACCTCACGGCTCGCCGCCCGCGCCCGGGAACGCGGAGTCACCCTCGGCACCCTCGTGCAGGGCGCCTGGGGTCTGCTCGTCGGCCGGATGACCGGCCGCCAGGACGTGCTGTTCGGCACGACGGTCGCCGGACGCGACGCCGCCGTCGACGGCATCGAGTCGATGATCGGCCTGTTCATCAACACCCTGCCCACCCGGCTGCGTTGGGCCCCCGGCGACACCCTGGGCGCACTGCTCGACCGACTCCAGGACGAACAGAGCGCGCTCCTCGACCACCAGCACCTCGGCCTCGCCGACATCCAACGCGCCACCGGCCACGCGGGCGACGGCGAACTCTTCGACACCCTCGTGGTGTTCGAGAACTACCCCGGCGGCGAGGGCGCCCCGGGCATCACCGACCCCACCGGCACGATCGCCGTCGCCGGACACGCCTTCCACGACGCCGTGCACTACCCCCTCGCCCTCATCGTCAAGCCCGGCCGCCGCCTCGACCTGCGCCTCAAGCACCACGCCCGCCGCCTCGACGCGGATGCCGTGCAGTCCCTCGCCGACCGGCTCACCCTGATCCTGCACGCACTGGCGGACGACCCCGGCGCCCGCGTCGCCGACCTCGACCTGCTCACCCCGGACGAGCTGGCCGACGCCCACCCGGCGGGGGAGAGGCGACCGGTCCCGGCCACCACGCTCGCCGCCGAGATCGCCGCGCAGGTCGCGCGCACTCCGGACGCCACGGCCGTCGTCTTCGACGGTACGACCCTGACCTACGCCGAACTGGACGCGCGAGCCGAGGAGTTGGCCGCCCGACTGCGGGCCAAGGGCGCGGGCCGCGAGCGGTTCGTAGCCGTCGCCGTACCCCGCTCGGCGGAGCTGATGGTCGCGCTGCTGGGCGTCCTCAAGTCGGGGGCCGCCTATCTGCCCCTGGACCTGGACTACCCGGCCGAGCGGCTCGCCCACATGCTGGCCGACTCGGGCGCGACCACGGTCGTCACGACGGAACGGGACACGGACCGGCTGCCGTCGGTCGACGGCCTCGACGTCCTGCGGGTGGACGCGGAGGGCGAAGAGGCCCTGTTCGGCGGCGTCCAGGACCCGGCCCGCCCCGACGACCCCGCCTACCTCATCTACACCTCCGGCTCCACCGGCCGCCCCAAGGG
>NZ_JAENRY010000178.1 GCF_016612545.1 Streptomyces sp. MBT65
GCCCCGCCCGCCGCACCCCCGCTCGGCGCCGGAAAGATCAACCTCGACAAGGGCCGCGTCAGCCTCCAGAAGAACCAGACGGTGTCCCTGGTCAAGGGCGGCCGCGCACTCCTCTCCCAGGTCAAGATGGGCCTCGGCTGGGAGCCCGCGTTCCGCGGCAAGGACATCGACCTGGACGCCTCGGTCATCGCCTACGGCCCGCAGCGCAACCACGTCGACAGCTGCTACTTCGGCAAGCTGTCGATCCTGAACGGCGCGATCAAGCACTCCGGGGACAACCTCACGGGCGAGGGCGGCGGTGACGACGAGGTGATCGTGGTCGACCTCGGCCGCATCCCGGAGAACGTCACGGGCCTGGTCTTCACGGTGAACTCCTTCTCCGGCCAGAAGTTCACCGAGGTCGCCAAGGCCTACTGCCGCCTCCTGGACGCCGCGACCGGCGAGGAGCTGGTCCGCTTCGACCTCACCAACGCCGAGGCCCAGACCGGCGTCATGATGGCCAAGCTGGTCAAGCAGTTCTCCGGCGAGTGGGACATGACCGCGATGGGCGACTTCGTGAAGTCCCGCACGGTGCGCGGCATGGTGAAGCCGGCGGCCCAGGCGCTGTAACCACCACAGACACAGTCCTACGACCGCTGCGGGCGCCCCTGGCCAAGGGGCGCCCGGCGTTCATTCCCCCTGGGCGGCGGCGGGCCGCAGGCCGTCCGTCAGCAGCGACAGATAGCGGCGGATGTACTTCCCCTGGCCGTTCGCCAACTCCGAGGCCGTGGACACCCCGTTGGGCCAGTCGCAGGACCTCGATCGGCTCGATGTCCCGGCGCAGGGTGCCCTCCTGCTGCGCCGCCACGACCAGTCGCTCCGCCGCGCCCTTCATATGGGTGCCGCAGGCCGTGAGTGTGGCGTTGCTGCCGTCCGAGACGGCCGAGCCCAACAGGGCCTTCATTCCCCGCACCTGGATCGTGCCGACGCACACCTCGTACAGCCACTCGGCCAGCGCCTCGCCCGGCGGCAGTTCCTTCGCGAGCTCGTCGGCGCGGGTCCCGAGCGCCTCGATCCGGTCGACGTAGGCCGCCTCCAGCAGCGCCTGCCGGGTCGGGAAGTGCCGGTACAGCGTGCCCGACCCGACGCCCGCACGCTTGGCAATGTCGTCGAGGGACGCGTTCTCCCCGTGCTCGGCGAAGGACTCCGCCGCCACCTTCAGCAGCCGCTCGTAGTTGCGCCGGGCGTCCGCGCGCATGGGTCTGACCTGCGTCATCCAGATACTCCTTGCGAACCGGGGACTCTCTCCGTATCTTACCGAGTACTAAACGGAGACAGTCCCCGCTTACCGTGCGGGCAGTCCGCGCTGCCCGCACGCCCTTCAGCCGGGGACGCCAGACCGGGAGAACTCCATGTCCACCCCGTCCGCACCGTCCACCACCGCCGATCCTCTCTCCGCGCCACCCGGGCCCGCCAGGCTCCGGGCGGTCCTCTTCGTCATCGTGACCGCGTATCTGATGGTCGGCGTCGACTCCACCGTCGTCAACGTCGCGCTGCCGGCCATCCAGAAGGACCTCGACTTCAGCCCCACCGGCCTGTCCTGGGTGCTCAACGCCTACACACTCGCCTTCGGCGGCCTGCTCCTCCTGGGCAGCCGGATCGGCGACATCGTCGGCCGCCGCCGCACCCTCACGATCGGCGCCCTGCTCTTCGCCGGCTCCTCGCTCCTCGGCGGACTGGCCGGCGACAGCGCCTGGCTGCTCGCGGCCCGCGCGCTCCAGGGCGTGGGCGCCGCGCTGATCGCGCCCAACACCCTCGCCCTGATCACCACCAACTTCCCGGAGGGCCCGCGCCGCCACCACGCGCTCGGCATCTACACCTCCATGGCCGGCATCGGAGGGTCGATAGGACTGGTCGTCGGCGGCATGCTCACCTCCTGGGCGTCCTGGCGCTGGTCGCTGCTGATCAACGTGCCGATCGGTGCGGCCGTGGCCCTGGCGCTCCCCCGCTTCGTCGGCGAGACCCCGCGCCACGCGGGCCGGTTCGACGCCGCGGGCGCACTCACCGGCACCGCCGGAATGACCTCGCTGGTGTACGCGTTCATCCGGGTCTCCTCGGACGGCTGGGGCGATCTCCAGGCGCGGTTGGGCTTCAGCGCGGCGGCGGCCCTGCTGGTGGGCTTCACCCTGGTCGAGTCCCGCGCCGCCCAACCCATCATGCCCCTGCGCCTGTTCGCGGACCGCAACCGCGCGGGCGGCTACGCGGGCGTCCTGTTGCTGCCGGCCGGCATGTTCGGCGCGTTCTACTTCCTCACCCTGATCAGCCAACGGGTCCTGGACTACAGCCCGTTGCGCACGGGCTTCGCCTTTCTGCCGATCACCCTGGCGATCTTCACGGTGGTCCGCTTCGTACCGCGCCTGCTGGCCCGCTTCGGCGCCAAGCCGGTGCTGCTCACCGGTATGGCCCTGCTCGCCGTCTCGGCGGGTTGGCTCTCGCAACTCCGCCCCGGCGAAGGCTACTTGACCGGCCTCCTGGGTCCGCTCGTCCTGATGGGTGTGGGCGTCGGCCTCAGCTTCATGCCGCTCAACGCGACGATCCTCGCGGGCATCGAGCCGCGCGAGGCGGGCGCCGCGTCGGGCCTGCTCCAGACCCTCCAGTGGCTCGGCGGCACCCTGGGACTGTCCATCCTGGTCACGGTGTTCGGCACGGCGACCCGGCACGCGACCGGATCGCCGTCCGACGTCCTCGTCCACGGCTCGGCCCGGGCGTTCGGCGTCGGCGCGCTGATCGCCCTGACCGCCCTGCTGGTGTCGGCGTTCGTGATCACCGGCAGGAAGCCCGAGGGGGCCAAGGGGACCGCTTAGAACAGCGCGCTGTACGCGTTCAGCGCGGGCTGTCCGCCGAGGTGGGCGTAGAGCACGGTGGAGTCGGCGGCGATCTCACCGCGCGCGACCAGGTCGATCATCCCGGCCATGGACTTGCCCTCGTACACGGGGTCGGTGACCATCCCCTCGGTGCGGGCGGCGAGGCGCATCGCCTCCAGGGTGGTCTCGTCCGGGATGCCGTAGATGCCGGCGTGGTAGCGGTCGTCGAGTTCGACGTCGTCGACGGTCAACTCCCGCTCGACCCCGATCAGTCGGCCGGTGCCGTGCGCGATACGGGCCACCTGTTCGCGGGTCTCGGCGGGCTTGGCCGACGCGTCGATGCCGAGCACACGGCGCTCACGCCCGCCCGCCTCCTCCAGCGCCCGGAACCCGGCGACCATGCCGGCCTGGGTGGAGCCGGTCACCGAGCACACCACCACGGTGTCGAAGAAGACACCCAACTCCCGCTCCTGCTCGGCGACTTCGTGGGCCCAGTTGGCGAAGCCCAGGCCGCCGAGCGGGTGGTCGGAGGCACCGGCCGGGATGGCGTACGGCTTGCCGCCGCCCTCCTCGACCTCCCGCAGGGCCTGCTCCCAGCTCTCCTTGAAGCCGATGCCGAACCCGGCCTTCACCAGGCGTACGTCCGCTCCGGCGAGCCGGCTGATCAGGATGTTGCCGACCTTGTCGTAGACGGAGTCGGGCCACTCCACCCAACTCTCCTGGATCAGCACGCACTTGAGCCCCGCGCGAGCGGCACAGGCGGCGACCTGGCGGGTGTGGTTGGACTGCACGCCGCCGATCGAGACGAGGGTGTCACAGCCCTTCGCGAGGGCGTCGGCGACGAGGTACTCCAGCTTGCGGGTCTTGTTCCCGCCGTACGCCACACCGGAGTTGCAGTCCTCGCGCTTGGCCCACAGGGCGGCACCGCCGAGGTGGGCGGTGAGCCGCTCCAGCGGGTGGACGGGCGAGGGGCCGAAGAGGAGGGGGTAACGGTCGTACGAGGAAAGGGACATGGGATCTCCAGGGTCAGTCGGCGTCGGCCAGGTCCGCGAGGGTGTGCCAGATGTCGGCCGTGACACGGACCGCACCGTCCGTGTCACCTTCGGCGCAGGCCTCGATCAGCCGCTCGTGCAGTCCGGCCGAACGGCAGTTGCCGCCCTCTCCGAAGCGCCGTCGCTCCAGTCGGCGGATGAGCGGGGTGTAGCGGGCGACGGTGGCCGCGGCGGCGCGGTTGCCGCTCACCCGCACCAGGACGTCGTGGAGTTCGTCGTCGGCGCGCAGTGCCGCGTCCACGTCACCGGCACGCACGGCCGCGGCGAACCGGTCGTTGGCCGCGCGCATCACGTCAACGTCCTTGTCCCGCAGGAGGGGTACGGCGATGCGCGTCACCAACTCGTGCAGGGCGCCGACGACCGCCGCCGCGTCCCGTACGTCGGCGGCCACGACCGGAGTCACCCGCGTGTAGCTCTGCGGCTTGCTCTCCAGAAGCCCGTCGTCCACGAGCCGCGAGAACGCCTCCCGCACCGGCGCCCGCGACAGCCCGAGCCGCTCGGCCAGCTCGGCGTCCCGCACCACCGCGCCGGGTTCGATCTCCCCGGCGACGATGGCGTCGCGGATCGCTTCGTAGGCGCGGTCGCGGAGGAGGGTGCGCGGGACGGGCCGTAGGGCGTTCATGAACTGAAATGTTAGATGTCAATCTCCCGTCGGACAAGGGTGTGGCCCGCACCCCTGTGAGGGTGCGGGCCACGCCTGGGCTCTCAGGCAGCCCAGGGCCAGTCCGCGTCCCGGGCCGCCTCCAGCAGCGGCACCATCCGGAAGGCCGCGTCCGAGAGGCCGCCGAAGGTGTGCCTGTTGGCCGTGCCGGACGGACCGTGGCCCGCCCGGTACCCGGCGAGGTTCCAGGTGTAGACCGGCACATGGGCCGGGACCTGCTCGGTCGGGTCGCCGTGGCGACTGAAGGCGTACTGCTCGTCGGTGATGATCAGCACCCGGTCCTGGCCCCGGTAGTGCGAGCGGACCGCCGAGGTGGTGTCGGTGCCGCCCAGGTCGCCGAAGCGGCCCAGGACCTTGAGCACCGACTCGCCCGCGGCGAAGTCCAGGCGCCTGCTCGTCGTACCGAACTCGACGAGGTCCGCGTCCGCCGCCCGCAGGGCGAGCGCCGTGCCGAAGATCGCCGCCGCGTCGGCCCGGTTGAGCTCCGAGCGGTCGGACAGCCGCGAGAAGAACATCGAACCCGAGCGGTCCACGAGCACCAGCGTGCGGCCCGGCAGCGCGGGCACGTTGGCCAGCGAGTGGCCGAGCGCCCGCTCCAGCGGGTACGCCCAGCGCAGCGAGGGCGCGTGCTGGTACGCGGCGAGGTACCGGAAGGGGAACTGCCGCGAGCGCGCGACCTCCGCCGGGTCGCTGATCTTCGCCGCGACCCGGGCCGCGACCTCGTCCGAGACCCTGGCCTCGTCGAAGTTGCGCAGGTTGCGGACCAGTGCCATCGAACCCATGGACGGAATCACGGCCTCCCAGGCCGCCTTGTCCATCGGGCCCTGGAGCCAGCCGGCCAGCGCCTCCCAGGTCATCCCGGCCGCCGCGAGCCGCTCGGCGCCGTCGGCCGCCGTGACGACCGCGCGCCGCCGCTCGACCGGCACCGCCATCAACTCGCGGTGCGCGGTGAGGACTTGGCTCGACGCGGGCGGTACGGCGGTGTCCGGGTGGTGCCGCCGGTCCAGCGCGTACTGGAACAGCTCGCCCTGCCACGCCTTGTCCGGGTCCGGCGCCGCGTGCACGAGGTTGAGGATGTCGCCGAAGCGGTAGCCCTTGGAGGCGGTGTCGTACTTCAGCAGGGACTTGCCGTTGTAGAGACGCTGTACGGCGTCGGCGACACCGCGCTTGACGGGCTTCGGGACGGCGCGGCCGTAGCGCGCGGTCCAGTAGCCGAGCAGCTCGCCGGGCTCGTCCGGGCGCCGGAGCACGGAGTCGACGACCTGTCGGTTCGAGGGGCCGTCGGTGGCGCCGGCGTCGAGGCGGGCCTTCACGTACTCGGCGGCGCCCACGACGGCTGCCGTACGGAGGTTGGCCTCGCCGCGCAGCCAGCCGAGGAGGCCGGCCGTCCAGGCCGGGTCGGTGACGGCGAGTTCGCGCACGAGGGTCTGGAAGCGGTCGTCGCGGTCGTCGCCGGACTCGTAAAAGGTCTGCTGGGACACGAAGTTGGCGACGGCGAGCAGGAAGAGCTCGGAGCGCGCGTCGCGCTCACTGCCTCGACCGCCCTGATAGGTACGGAGCACTCGGCCCGTGGAGGTGACCCGCGAAGTGGGCTGGGCCTTCGCCGCCTTGGTGTTGAATCGCGCCATGATGAATTCCCCCCGAATTCATTGGTGTTCCGGAGGGAGGAGCGGCAAAGGGAGAGCGCCCGAGGTCGAAGTCGACTGCGGTGCTTATAAACTGGCGCGTCTTCCGTTCCGCCACATCGACCTGAGTCGATGACGGGATTCGAACCCGCATGAGGGATTCACCCCCACCAGTTCCCGAAGTATCCGCTGCCTGCGCACCGGGCACCCACCAAATGCCGCGCCTCCCGAGATCAAATCGGCGGCGGCATGGGATTCTTTGGAAGAAGTAGCCGCAGCCCGCGCACCGGGAGGTGCATGAAGTTGTGGTGTCCAGAGTTCAAGGCCGGCGGAACCGACGTAGGTGCTCTAACCCCTGAGCTACACCGGCGCGTTGTACCGGTGGCGGGACTCGAACCCGCGGCCGCCCCATTATGAGTGGAAGTAGGTCCTGCCTTCGCACCTGGACGTTCTTCACTCTAGGAGGCGGCCGCGAGTCGGGCGAACGAATTAACTACTTCTTCTGGCGCTTCCAGGGGCCCGTGATCGCCAGCATGATCCCCGGCGTCTGGATGTTCGCGTACAGCGTCTTTCCGTCGGGCGAGAAGGTGACGCCCGTGAACTCGCTGTATTCGGGCTTCTCCGCGGTGCCGATGTTGAGTTCGTTGCGGGCGATGGGATACGTCCGGCCGCTGTCGGTCGCGCCGAAGAGGTGCTGGACGCCCTCGCCGTCCTCGGCGATGACGAGGCCGCCGTAGGGGGAGACCGTGATGTTGTCGGGGCCGTCGAACGCGCCGTCCACGGACGGGTCGGGGTTGACGCCGAGGAGGACCTTGAGGGTGAGGGTGCGGCGTTTGGGGTCGTAGAACCAGACGGCGCCGTCGTGCTG
Organism: Streptomyces sp. MBT65; assembly: GCF_016612545.1. GTDB lineage: Bacteria > Actinomycetota > Actinomycetes > Streptomycetales > Streptomycetaceae > Streptomyces. The sequence continues at coordinate 7,050 of NZ_JAENRY010000178.1, forward strand.
GACGGGGCTCTCCGTGCGGGCGAACGAGGAGACGATGTACGTGCCGCCGTCGCCCCACCACATGCCCTCCAGCTTGCGGGCGCGGGTGACCTCACCGGCCGCGAACTGCTTGCGGACGGAGGTCGACTTCGCGTCGCGGTCGGGGACCGTCACCCAGTCCACGCCGTAGACCGTGCCGATCTTCGTGGCGCGGGAGAGGTCGTCGACGAACTTGCCGCCGGAGTCGAAGCACTTGAAGGCTTCAAGGACGCCCGCGTCGTCCGCGAGGGTGCGGAGCTTGCCGCGGCCGTGGTGGAAGTGCTCGGGCGGGGTCCAGCGGTAGAGGAGGCCGTTGGGGTTCGCCGCGTCCTCGGTCAGGTAGAGGTGGCCGCGCTTGGGGTCGACCACCACCGCCTCGTGGGCGTAGCGGCCAAGTGCCTTGATCGGCTTGGGGTTCCGGTTGGCGCGGCGGTCCACCGGGTCGACCTCGAAGACATAGCCGTGGTCCTTGGTGAAGCCGTTCGTGCCGGTCTTGTCCTCGGTCTCCTCGCAGGTGAGCCAGGTGTCCCAAGGGGTGTTGCCGCCCGCGCAGTTGGTGGCGGTGCCGGCGATGCCGACCCACTCGGCGACGTGGTCGCGGCGGACCTCGACGACCGTGCAGCCGCCGGCCGCGGCGGGGTCGTAGACGAGGCCCTCGGTGAGCGGGACGGGGTGGGGCCAGTTGGCGCGGGGGCCGGCCAGCTCGTGGTTGTTGACGAGGAGGGTGGCGCCGCGCGGGCCGTCGAAGGTGGACGTGCCGTCGTGGTTCGAGGGGGTGAACTCGCCTGATTCCAGCTTGGTTTTGCCGCTGTAGGTGATGACGCGGTATTTGAAGCCGGCGGGGAGGGCGAGGAGGCCGTCCGGGTCGGCGACCAGCGGGCCGTAGCCGACGCCGGGGTGTCCGTGTCCATGTCCGGACGTCGACTGCTCGGCCGCGCTCTCGACGTCGGTGTCGGTGGAGGCGAGGGCGTTGGGTGCGGTGGCGAGGGCGCCGACGCTGCCCGCCAGCGCGACCCCGGCACCGGTCATCGCGGACTTTGCGGTGAAATCTCTGCGGGTGAGCGACATGGTGTCTCCTGTGCGGTGGGTGTGCCGTGGAGGGTGGCGGACCTCGGTCGGCGCCACGCTTCCGCCCATGTCTGAACACGAGTTGAACACCGGCCGACTTCCCCGGGCCCTGTTCCATGAATCCGTATGCGATCGACCATGGTCCCGTATGTGCTTACCCACGGAAAACAAAAGTCACCCGTGCCGCACCAGTCCGCCTTCCGCGCCGGTCGGCTCAACTCCCTTGCTGGGAGCGCGCCTTGAAGGCCGCCTTGCGTGCTTCCTTCGCGATCCGCTTGTCCGGGTGCAGGCGTCCCATCGCCTCCAGGACGTCCGCGGTCGCCGGGTGGTCGACCCGCCAGGCCGCCGCGAAGAAGCCGTTGTGCTGCTGGGCCAGGCCTTCGACGAGAGCCTGGAGTTCCTCGGAGTTGCCCTCGGCGGCCAGTTGGGCGGCGACCGTGTCGACGGTCAGCCAGAACACCAGTTCCTCGGAGGGCGCGGGGACGTCGCTCGCGCCGCGTTCGTTGAGCCAGACGCGGGCGAGGCCGCCCAGCTCGGGGTCGTCGAGCACCGCGCGCACCGCGGGCTCGGCCTCGTCGCCGACGAGGGAGAGCGCCTGCTGGCAGAGCAGCCGTCGTAGCGGCGCGCCGGCGTCCCCGCCTCGGGCCGCCGCCAGCAACTCCCGTGCGGCGGCGAGGGGTTCACGACCGGCCAGCCACTGCTCGGTCTCGGCCCGCGCGGCCCCCTGCGGGAACCTGGAGGTCCCGTCGAGCAGCGCGTCCGCACCCTTGTCCGCGAGTTCTCCTACGGCGGGGGCGGCGAAGCCGGCTTCGAGGAGGCGGGCGCGCAGGCCGTAGAGGCCGAGCGGGGTGAGGCGGACCATGCCGTAGCGGGTGACGTCGGTCTCGTCGACGGGGGCGGCGGGTCCGTCCGCCGGGTCGTCGAGATCGGCCATGAGGGCCTCGTCGACGGGCTGGTACTCGACGATGCCGACCGGTTCGAGGAGCCGGAACTGGTCGTCGAGGCGCATCATCGCGTCGGAGACCTGTTCCAGCACGTCGTTGGTGGGCTCGCCCATGTCGCTGGGCACGATCATGGAGGCGGCCAGCGCGGGCAGCGGGACGGGGCCGTCGCCGGGGCCGTCCTCGTTGACGGTGAGGAGATAGAGGTTGCCGAGGACGCCGTCGAGGAACTCGGCCTCCGCCTCGGGGTCCCAGTCGAGTGACGAGAAATCGACCTCGCCGCCCTCGTCCACGGCGTCGACAAGACCGTCCAGATCGGGCACGCTCGCGTCCGCGAGGAGGGTGTCGAGGGCGCCGAGCCAGATCGCGAGCACGTCGTTCGGGGAGCCGGAGGTGAGCAGGGCCAGCTCCTCGCCGGCCGCCACGGTGCCCTCCTCCTCGTCGACGACCTCGACGAGCCCGGTGTCCACGGCGACCCGCCAGGCCTCGCTCGCGTCGGCCGCGGCGTCGTGGCCGGTCAGCCCGAGCAGCTCGGCGGCGGCCGGCAGTTGCTCGTCGACGAGGCTCCCACCGGCGTCGATCCGGGTGCCGGGTCCCGCCCAGCGGGCGAGCCGGGCGGCCCGGACGAGCAAGGGGGTGGACAGCGCGTCGCGCGCCAGCTCCGCTTCGGAGTGCAGCCGCACCGGCGGTAGGGGGGAGCTGTCTGACATCGGTGGGTTCTCCTAGGGCGCCTCGATGGCCGTACGACGGCCGTTCACGACACACGACTCAGCCGCTCAGCCTAGACGGATTTCGACCCATGCCGCCCGGTTCACGTCCCGGCCACCAGGCGTACATGGCTGAAACCTTGACAACTGAGCGGCCCCGCAATGAGATTGACGCGCGTAGAAATGTCATGGACACCCGGTTCAGGTATCTTCTACGCGCGTCGCTTCCGCCCCACCGGTCGCGGCTCCCACCGCCGCTGCACAGCTCCATTCACCCTCGTCCCGGCTCATGCATGTCCCCGGAGGGATCCCGTTGCCGAGCAAGTCCTCCGCGCGTCTCGCCGCGCTCACCGTCGCCGCCGTCTGTTCCGTGGCGTCCACGATCGTTCTCACCTCGCCCGCGCACGCCGACGGTGTGCGCATCCATGACATCCAGGGCACGACCCGGGTGTCCCCGTACGCCGGCCAGAAGGTCGCGGACGTACCGGGCATCGTCACGGGCGTCCGCACCTACGGTTCGTCCAAGGGGTTCTGGTTCCAGGACGCGACCCCGGACGACAACCCGGCCACCAGCGAGGGCGTCTTCGTCTTCACCAGCTCGACGCCGAAGGTCGCCGTCGGCGACTCGGTCACCGTCTCCGGCACGATCTCCGAGTACGTCCCGGGTGGCGCCGCGACGGGCAACCAGTCGCTGACCGAGATCACCAAGCCGACGGTCACCGTCGTCTCCAGCGGCAACGCCGTACCGGCCGCCGTCGTGATCAACGACCGGTCCGTGCCGAGCAGGTACACACAGGCCGGCGACACCGCCGCGAGCAACTCGATCAACGCGCTCGCGCTCCAGCCGAAGAAGTACGCCCTGGACTACTACGAGTCCCTCGAGGGCATGAACGTCGAGGTCTCGAACGCGCGCGTGGTCACCGCGACCGACCCGTACGCTGAGCTGTGGGTCACGGTGAAGCCGCACGAGAACGCCACCCCGCGCGGTGGCACGATCTACGGCTCCTACGACCAGCAGAACGGCGGGCGCCTCCAGATCCAGTCGCTGGGCGCGACGGCGGACTTCCCGGTCGTCAACGTCGGCGACAAGCTGACGGGCACCACGGCCGGCCCGCTGGACTTCAACCAGTACGGCGGCTACACCCTCGTCGCGAACGAGATCGGCACCGTGAAGAGCGGCGGCCTCAAGCGCGAGACGACGAAGAAGCAGTCGAAGGGCCAGCTCGCGGTGGCGACGTACAACGTCGAGAACCTCGACCCCTCGGACGGCAGCTTCGCCGCGCACGCCGCCGCGATCGTGAACAACCTCCAGACCCCCGACATCGTGTCCCTGGAGGAGATCCAGGACAACAACGGCGCGACGGACGACGGCACGGTCGACGCGAGCGTCACGGTCAACAAGCTGATCGACGCGATCGTCGCGGCGGGCGGCCCGAAGTACGACTGGCGCTCGATCAACCCCGTCAACGACCAGGACGGCGGCGAGCCCGGCGGCAACATCCGCCAGGTGTTCCTGTTCAACCCGGAGCGGGTCTCCTTCACCGACCGCGCGGGCGGCGACTCGACGACCGCCGTCGGTGTCACCAAGGTGCACGGCAAGGCCCAACTCACCGTCTCCCCCGGCCGGATCGACCCGGCCAACGCGGCCTGGACCGCGAGCCGCAAGCCGCTCGCGGGCGAGTTCGTGTTCAAGGGGAAGACGGTCTTCGTGATCGCCAACCACCTGATCTCCAAGGGTGGCGACCAGCCCCTGACCGCGCAGTACCAGCCGGTCACCCGCAGCTCGGAGACCCAGCGCCACGCGCAGGCGACGGCGGTCAACGCCTTCGTCAACGAGATCCTGGCCGCGCAGAAGAACGCGGACGTGATCACGCTCGGCGACATGAACGACTTCGAGTTCTCCGACACCGCGAAGATCCTCGAAGGCGAGGGCGAGCTGTACTCGGCGATCAAGTCCCTGCCGAAGAACGAGCGTTACACCTACGACTACCAGGGCAACCAGCAGGTCCTGGACCAGATCCTGATCAGCCCGTCGATCCGCAAGGACTGCTTCGAGTACGACAGCGTCCACATCAACTCGGAGTTCAACGACCAGATCAGCGACCACGACCCGCAGGTGCTGCGGTTCCAGCCGTAGCACCTACGGGGCCCACGGGGGGGCTCACGGGGGGTGGTTGGACGGGGTCTCGCCGGCTTGCACCAGGTCAGGCGAAGGCCCCGTCCAGCCAGTTCCGCCAGGCGAGTTCGTTCGCCTTGGCGTCCGCGTCCGGGGCGAAGTCGTGGACGCTGATGCCGACCGGGGCGCCCCAGTGATTGCGGCCGAAGAAGCGGATCAGCGCGCTGTCGGTGCGCAGTCCGATGAAGTACGGGTCGCGGAAGTCCAGTACGGCGTCCAGGAGTTGACCCTCGGGACCGCGCGCCTGGACCTGCGCCCCTTGCTCGGTGTCGTCCGCGAGGCCGAGCGCCCGGCCGACAACTCCGAAGGCGTCGGCGGCGGTTGAGGCGTCGGGGCCGTCGAAGGTCGCGAACGCGACCGGCCGGCCCGCGAAATGAACGACGTACTCCCGCAGCGTGTGCAGATAGAACGCGTTGTGCTTGCGCGCGCCGTCGTACTGGTTGTCCCAGTCGTCGGTGAAGATCCCGCTGTGCACGTACCGCACCCACGCCCGCCGGCCGTCGTCGCGGGGCTCAATGGTCTCGTCGATCTGGTTGAGGCTCTGGACCGGGAAACCGACGTCCTCGGTGCGGGCGGTGAGCCGGTGCGGCGGGTCGAAGTTCGTGAGCGTGGACCCGAAGGGCCCGACGCGCTTCTCACCGTCGAACTCCATCGGCCACAGCCAGCCGCCGGTGCCGTCGGTGATGGCCGCCCACACCTGCTCCGGTGTGGCGTCGACCTCAAACTCGTAGACGATCTCGAATTCCTTGGACATGACTGGCTCCTGAGTCCTACTGGTCCAACTCCGGTACGGGTTGCGGCTGTTCCTTCACCGTGGGGTGGACGGCGACGATGATCCGGTGGTCGCGTCCCTCCTCCTCCCCCGCGTCGTACTTGCGGATGAGGGCGCTCACCCCGGCGGTCAGTTCCTGGATGAACGCGGCCCGGTCGGCGGCGGACGCGAAGCGCACCTCGCCGTCCAGCGCGTAGGTCGCCAGCCGCTTGTGGGCCTTGGTCGCCCCGGTGATCAGCGAACCGACGTCCCGCACCAGCCGGGCGCCGAGCGCCAGCAGCCAGCGCGCGGAGAGCTGGTCGCGGAAGCGGTCCGGGTCCGGCTGCACGGCGGCGAGCGCGAGCGGAGAGATGACGTACGACGCGGCGGTCGCCCGCATCATCCGCTCGGTGACATTGCCCTTGCGCCGCTCCCCGGCCAGCTCGACCAGGCCGTGCCGCTCCAGCGCCTTGAGGTGGTAGTTCACCTTCTGCCGGGGCAGTCCGACCTTGCCGGCCAGCATGGTGGCCGACGCGGGCCCGGCGCCCAGCTCGGCGAGCAGCCGGGCCCTTATGGGGTCCAGCGAGACGGCTGCGGCCTCGGGGTCCTCGATCACGGTGACGTCCAGCATGCGTCCACCGTCTCACCGAACACTTTTTTTGTCCAGGGGGGTGAGGTTGTCGGTGGGAGTTGTCGGTGGGGTGCGTCATTCTTGACGTGTCCTACGAAGGGGGACCTCAGTGATGAGCACCGATCCGGAGCACAGGCCGCCCCACGCCGTGGACATCACGATGGACGACGTCTGGGCGGTCCTGGACTTTCTGACGCCGCGCCTGGAATCGCAGGAGCGCGCCCATGGCAGCGGCACGGACGAGCACCGCGCGGCCTCGGCGCTGTACGAGGCGGTGTGCATGTTCGCCCTGATCATCGAGGCGGAGATACGTGGCCCCCTGACAGGGTGTGTCCGCAACCCCTCGGGCCGACCGCCGGCTCCCGCCCCCACGCCGACCGAGAGCGAGCGGATCGCCAAGGAGAGGCTGCGACTCACCAGGATCAAGGAGTACTGGAACCAACTCTGCGCCGTCGTCGAGATGTGGCGCGAGAGCGACGGCTACGACCTGGCCCGGTGGCAGCGGGCGTCCTTCCTGGACGCGGCTGCCGAGGCCGAGTATCAGCGACACGTCGCCGAAGCCGGGCTCCGGAAGGCCACGCGGCCGTGAACCCCGCGGTCAGTCGGCGACGAGCCCGAGCGCGTGGTCGTAGCGGCTGACCGTGGTGCTCTTCAGGCCGGGCCAGGTCTGGACGCGTTCCCAGAGCGCGGTGGCGGAGCCGATGCCGTCGCCGGGGGCCGCGAGGGCTTCCAGGTGGGCCTGGGCACTGTCCCACTCGGCGTAGTTGAGGACGCGGGTGCCGTCGGTCGAGAGGTGGAAGTGGGCGGCGATACCGCCGGGGTGCGGCGCGGGTTCGTCCTCCAGTGCCTCGAACACGGCGTCCACCCAGGCCCGTTGGCGGTCGGGGTCGGGTCCCTCGAACTCGACGTCGACGATCACGACGCACCCCGGTACCCGGCCGGCGCGCCCGCCCTCGCCGGCCGAACCGCCGCTCCGGTAGTGCCGGTAGCGGCCGAGGCCGAGCCTCTCGATACCCGGCACGGCGGTGTCGATCTCGTCGACGCGTTCCTGACGGCGGGTCCTGACGAAGGCCTCGTAGGCCTGCTGGTTCGCCCACTGCGAGTAGTGCAGCAGGGTGGAGGCGTCGTGCCCGGTGTAGAGGTGATAGCCGAGGAGATCGTCGGCGGGCCACGGCCTGCGTTCCCAGGCGACGGCGACCGCCTCGACCGTCCGTCGCTGACGCAGCGGCGTGCCGACGCGCCAGGCGCTGAAGCAGGGGGCACCGATTCGGGGGTCGGAGAGGTCGGGGTGCGCGTCGGTACGACGGGTCATGGGGGCCTCCGCTGATCGGTTGGGGTGGGTGCACCGACCAGCTTTCAACCTCTACCGATGTTGAGGTCAAGGCCGGGGTTACTGACCCGGCCTACTGATGTGCCGTACCCCCTTCCAGTCGAGCCGGGACTGCAACAGGGCTGGCTCCGCGCCGAGTTCGGGCATGCCGAGATCCTCGGGAAGACCGGGATCAGGGGGCACCGTTTCCGTGCCGGCCTCGGCCGCTATCCGTGGCCCGGCCTGCTGCTGTCCCGTGCCCCTTCCAACCGCGCCGACCTGCTCCGGAACCAGTCGAGCCGGGCCTGCAACAGGACTGCCTTCGCGACGAGTTCGGGTAGATCGGGATCGGGGGGCACCGTTTCCATGCCGGTCCCGGCTGTCACCCGCAGCCCGTTCCCGGGCCACCGACCCGGCCTACTGCTGCCGCCGTGCCCCTTCCAACCGAGCCACCCTGCTCCGGAACCAGTCGGGCTGGGACTGCAACAAGGCTGGCTCCGCGACGAGTTCGGGCACGCCGAGGCCATCGGGAATACCCGGATCGACGGTCACCGTTTCCGTGCCGCTCCCGGGCAGCACCCAGTACCCGTCCCCGGGCCACCGACCCCGCCTACTGCTGCGCCGCACCTCCCTCCAGCCGCGCCAAGCGACTCTGGAACCAGTCCAACCGCGCCTGCAACAGCGCTGCCTCCGCGACCAGTTCGGGCACGCCGAGGCCATCGGGAAGGCCGGGATTGGCGGGTGCCGTTTCCGTGGCGGTCTCGGCCGTTACCCGTAGCCCGTCTCCGGCCAGTCGGGCGAACGTGGTGAGGGTGATGGACGTACGGCCTTGGAGGCAGTTCGCGCACGTGGCGGTCAGGGCGTGCCAACCGGGTCTGCCCCAAGCGGCGTCGGCGAGGGCGACGGCTCGGGCGCCGCAGGCGCAGGGGCCGACGGTGGCGGTGCGGACGCGCTGGCGGGCGTAGCGGAAGCCGCGTTCGAAGCGGATGTAGGCACCGAGCACGGTGATGTCGAGGAGGACCGCAGCGCGGTGCTCGGCGGTGCACAACAGGGCCTGTGCCGCCGCCCGTTCGTGCACGCAGTGGAAGCCGCAGTCGCAGCGGCGCGCGGGCGAACGGTGGCGGCGGCCGTAGACGCAGGACGCGTCGGCCACGACTCCGTACGGCAGCGCGCCGCCCAGCGACACACCGGTGAACCCGGCCCGGGTGCCGTCCTGGGACAGCACCGGGTGGGCGATCTTGAATCCGGTCGGCGGCTCCGTCGGGCGTTCCTCGGGGAGCCGCAGTCTCATCGGGCGGCCGGGACCTCTGCGGGCGCCTTCTCCTCCGTGAACTCCGCGATGCCCTCGGGGAGTTGGAGTTCTTCCTCGTGGATCTGCGGCCGCTCTTCCGCGACTCCGGTGGCCAGTGCCTTGCCGAGCTTCATGACGCCTCCCGTGACCAGGGGTGGATCGACTTCCCACGTCGGTGACCTTCCTGGCCATGGTGACCCATGAGGGGGTCAATTGGACATAGGGCCTTGAGGGCGGCTGCCGGGCCCGAAACTCGGTGGATTCTCCCTTGCGGGCGAGGCACAATCCCCGTTGATTCGGGGCGAGGGGGAGCTTGTTGAGCCTGCTGGACGTGTTCGCGTGTGCCGGGTGCGGTACGGAACTCACGGCGCCGGTGTCCCGGGTCGCCCTTCCCGTCCACGTCCACCACGGCCGGTGGGAGCAACTCCACCCTCCGCTGATGGAACCCGCGACGTACGCGGTCGACCCGCTGCCCACCGGACCGCCCTGGCGGCGGTGGAGCGAGGTCGGGGCGGAGGAGGCTGCCCGGCAGGGCGTGTTCGCGCCGGTGTACTGCGTCTCCTTCGGCGCACGGAACAGGATCGTCATCGCCCCCGGCGACTCCCGGTCCATGACCCTGATCCTCGACAAGTGCGAGGGCTACTGCCGGGGCGTGGACGGCCGGGCCGGGCCCAATCTGGCGTGCCAGGGCTGCGGACGGGCCGTGGCCACCCGCATGGACGACTGCGGAATGTGGCAGACGGTGTGGCTCGAGCCCCACGCGGTCGTCCGCCGCTCCTCAAGCGTCCCGGCCGGTCCGCCTCCCGACTGGGACGATCTGGCGTGCGCCGGGCATCGCGCCCCGCCCGTCGAACCCGACGGTTCCTGGAGCCGCCGGTGGGAGGCGGCGGTCGGGGTCGCGCTGGCCCATCTCGTGGCAGTCACCGAGAACCGCCCGGTGAGTCTCCCGGCCGGTCCCGTCGCCGAACTGCTCGGCCACGCCGTCGGCCGTCGGCTCCCCGTCGGCCCCGGAGCCCGGTCCGTGGAACTGGCCGGGCCGGGGGTCCCCCCGTCCCGGCCCGGCCAGTTC
>NZ_JAENRY010000179.1 GCF_016612545.1 Streptomyces sp. MBT65
CGACCTCTCCTTCCCCGGTACGCGTCCAGCAGCAACCACCCCGCCCCCAGATACGTCGCCGCCGTGTCCGTGAGGATCTCGTTCTCCCGCGTACCGGGGAAGGAGAGGTCGAGCCGGTGCAGATAGACGTGCATCACCTCGTGCGCCAGCGCCGCGCCGATGTCCCGCCGATGCGTACGGAACCGGTCGTTCAACTCGATGAAGTACTCGGGCCCGGCGGTGAGTTCGACGTTCGCCGCATGCGTCATCTCACGGAAGCTGACGATCGGTCGGGCATCCGGGAGCCGGTAGTGCCGGACCATCTCACGGGCCACCCGCTGCGCCCCCAGATGCAGGTCGTCCGTGTCGCCGAACGCCACGTCGACCGGGGCCACGCTGGTCGCGAACGTCTGGACGGTGTCGTAGGACAACCGCTTGTAGAGCGCGGTGATGGCGTCCCGCACCGTATCGAGGTGTGGGTAGCCGTGCTCGACCGGTCCGTCGTCCGCCACGTCCGCAACCCCCAGAGACGCCCAGAACCCCCATCCACTGTATGCCGACGGGGCCTGGATGCGGCCCCCATATTTCCCTGACAGATCGCGACCGGGAGGGCTATGATCCCCGCGATGACGACCAAGACGATCCACCCTGTTCACAGATCGGGGGTCCCGTCCGCACAAGGTGAGCGCTGATGCTCCCTCTCACCGCGGACGAGGAATCCCGACTCTCCTTCTGGTCGCGCGTACGCGAGTTCGCCGTACCGCACTCCATGATCGACACCGCCACGGCCCGCCGCCGCACAGGCGACTGGGCGGGCGCCTGCGCCGCCGCCGGTGTCGACATCGATCTCGATCTACGGTCCGTGACACGCGCCCACGGCCGGGAACTGACCGCCCGGATTCGCGCCGATCTCCGCCGACTCGCCCCCGACCTGCTCCGCTGGCATCTGCCGAGAATCGCCCCGGACGGCCTGCTGCGCCCGGGACTCACCATCCCCCTGGCCTGCTACGGCGACGACGCCACGGGCCCGCCGTATCTGGTGGTCCGTACTCCACCGGCCTGGGCGGACGGCGGCCAGCGGATCAGCCTCGCGCTGTGGGACGGCACCCGCCGCGACGCCGACGCCCGCCGGCATCCGCATCCACGGCCGAGCCGCTGGTTCCGCCTCGACCTGCACCGACATCTGTGGGACGCGGAGCGGAGCGGTGAGCTGCGGGTCCGGTCCGGGGCCGATCGGCCACCCGCCGACGACACCGCCGCGATCCCGGAGCTGCCGGACGCACCATCCGAGGGCCGTAGCCCCGCCGTCGACCGGTGGGCCGACGAAGCGGCGATCCTGCTCCGCGCCGAGGGGCGGAGCGCCGGTCCCGTCGTCGTGCGGTTCGGGTCCCGGCACCGGCTCGCGCTGACACCGGAACCGGGCGCGGACACCCTCCGCATCGCACCGGCACCGACGGACGGCAGTGCCACCGGGCTGCCGATCCTGCCCGACGCGGCGACCTGGGTCCCGCCCGACCTGGAACTGCTGCGCACCGGCGAGATCGACGCCGACCGGCTGCACCCGCTGGTCGCCGCCGCACTCGTACCGGACCGCCCCGACCGCCTCCACCGTCCCGACCGTCCCCGGCCGGACCGGCCGCACCTGGTCGACTGCCGCGGCGCCCGGCACCGCATCGGGCTGGTCGACGGGGTCCTCGCACCCCTGGACCACGATCCGGCCGAGATCCGCCGCGAGGAACTGCTCGTCGCGCTCACCGGCACCCCGCTGCCCTGCCTCCAGGTCATCGACGACGCCCACCGCCACCCGGACTGCCTCACCGGCGTCCGCGACCGCCTCCTCCACGGAGACATCGCCGGCGCGCTGGCCGTCGTAGAAGGACTGCTCGGTCCTGAAGCGGTGCTGCGCGGTGGGGCGTTGCGGGACGAACTCCGGGCGGCGGCCGAACGGCGGCTCCTGCACGGCCTGTTCAGGGCCGGGCTGGCCGGCCCCGGACCCCGGTCCGGACGCTTCTGGGGAGGACGTCCGCACCCCCGGAACCTTCGCCCCCGCCGTGCCAACGGCCGCTGACCGCACGGGACTTCGCCCACCTCCGGAAGGTGCGCGACCGGAAGGTCCACCCCGCCCTCACCTCCGTACGCCTCGTTCCATCCCGACTCGACCCCAAAGGTGACCACATATGCCCACACGCACCCTGTACGCCACCGCCAACGTCCCCGCCGAGACCTCTCAACTGGACATCGCGGGCGACCTGTTGACCCTCCTGCGCCACACCACCACCGAACCCCGCCCCGACACCCAACTGGAGGCCCTGACCCTGGCCGTCGCCGCCGACCTCCCCGTGCTGCTGTGGGGCGAGCCCGGCATCGGCAAGACGGCCGCCCTCACGCAGCTCGCCGCCGCCCTGGATCTGCCGCTGACCACGGTGATCGCCAGCGTCCACGAGCCGTCCGACTTCTCCGGGCTGCCCGTCGTCGGCGACGACCCCGCCGAGCAGGGCATCCCGATGGCCCCGCCGGACTGGGCCGTACGCCTCGTACGGGCGGGCCGGGGGCTGCTGTTCCTGGACGAGTTGTCCACCGCGCCGCCCGCCGTGCAGGCCGCGCTGCTGCGGCTGGTGCTGGAGCGGCGGATCGGCGCGCTCCGACTGCCGCCCGGGGTACGGATCGTGGCCGCCGCCAACCCGCGGTCCTCGGCGGCGGACGGCTGGGAGCTGAGCCCGCCGCTCGCGAACCGGTTCGTGCACCTCCAGTGGACCCACGACCACGAGGTCGTCGTGCGCGGCCTCGGCGGCACCTGGCCCCGGGCCACCCTGCCGCGGCTCGACCCGGAGAAGCTGCCCCAGGCCGTGGACTACGCGCGCCGCGCGGTGTGCGGGCTGCTCACCGGCCGCCCCAAGCTCGTCCACCAGCTCCCCAGTAGCGAGACGCGGCGCGGCGGCGCCTGGCCCTCGCCCCGCAGCTGGGAGATGGCGATGTCCCTGACCGCGTTCGCGAGCGCGGCCGGTTCCTCCCGCGAGGTGCTGTCCCTGCTGGTCAGAGGCACGGTGGGGGACGGCCCCGGTCTGGAACTGCTGGCCTGGGTGGACCGGATGGACCTGCCCGATCCCGAGCTGTTCCTCGCCGACCCGACGGCCGGTGAACTGCCCGAGCGCGGAGACCTGCGCCAGGCCGTCCTCGACGGAGTGGTGGCCGCGGTCCGCAACCGTCCCGAGCGGACCCGCTGGGACGCGGCCTGGGCGCTCCTGGTGCGGGCGCTGGAGACCGGCGCCCCGGACCTGGTCGTCGTCCCCGCGACCACCCTCGCCGCGCTGCGCCGTGACGACTGGGACGTGCCCGCGTCCATCGAGCGACTCGCCGGCGCGATCTCCCTCTCCCAGCGCGCGGACCGCGCCGCCACGGCCGCGAAGGCCCGCCGATGAACACGGCGACCCCGCTCGACCGCGACAAGCTCTTCGCCGCCCGCCTCTACGCCGCCCGCGCCCGCCCCTACCTCGCCACCGCGCTGTTCGCCCTGCACACCGTCGAGTCGCGGCAGGTGCCGACGATGGCCGTCGACCGGCACTGGCGCTGCTATGTCTCACCGGGCTTCGTGGACCGGACGACCGTCGAGGACCTGGCGGGCGTCTGGGTCCACGAGGTCTCCCACCTGCTCCGCGACCACCACGGCCGCAGCGACCGCGTCGCCCGCGAACGCGGACTGACCGGCCCGGCGGAGCGGCTGCGGATGAACATCGCCGCCGACATGGAGATCAACGACGACGCGTACGGCGACGGCCTGATCACCCCCGAAGGCGCCGTCCAGCCGAAGACACTGGGGCTGCCCGCCGGGAACCTCATGGAGGACTACCTGCGCTGGTTCCAACTCGGCCCGCGCACCCATGCGTTGGCATGGCTGGACTGCGGCAGCGGCGCCGACGGCCTCGACCGGGACTGGGAGCTGGGGCCCGACGGCGCCCACGGACTCAGCGAGCAGCAGCGCGACGCCGTCCGCTTCCGGGTCGCACAGGGCATCACCGGCCGCCCCGGCAGCACCCCCGACGGCTGGCGGCGCTGGGCCGAGGAGGCGTTCCATCCGCCGCAGCCCTGGCGGGAGTTGCTGGGCGCGGCGGTCCGCTCGGCGGTCTCCGCCCCCGGCGCGGGCGAGGACTACACCTACGGCAGACCCTCGCGCCGCTCGGCCGGACTGCCCGGCGTGGTGCTGCCGAGTCTGCGCCGCCGACCGCCCCGGGTGTGCGTGGTCATCGACACCTCCGGGTCGGTCAGCGACGCCGAGTTGGGCAGCGCGCTCCTCGAAGTCGCCGCGATCTCCCGGGCGGTGGGCGGCCGCCGCGACCTGGTCACCGTGGTGTCGTGCGACGCGGCGGCCCGGGTCGCCCAACCGCTGTGCCGCGCCGAGGGCATCGAGCTGCTGGGCGGCGGCGGCACGGACCTGCGCGCCGGCTTCGCCAGGGCGCTGCGCACCCAGCCCCCGCCCGACGCGGTCGTGGTCCTCACCGACGGCCAGACCCCCTGGCCGTCGGCGCGACCGTCCTGCCGGACGGTGGTGGGCCTGTTCCCGCGCCGGTACGCGACCGGGGCGTACGCCGAGGACGACCCCGACTACGTGCCGGACACCCCGCCCGACTGGGCCCGTGTCGTGGAGATCGGCTCCGCGCCCGTCTCCCGCTGAGCCCGCAGGACGACGGACTCCCCGGTGGACGGCGCCTCCTGGAGCTCCAGCACCCACACGTCGTTCACGCCCTCCCGGAGCACCGCACCGGGGACGTACAGCTCCCGCTGCGGCCCGGCCGACCAGTACCGCCCCAGATCGAACCCGTTGACCCACACGAACCCCCGCGTCCAGCCCGGCAGTTCGAGCACGGCGTCCCCCGCGCCGCGCACCTCCACGGTGCCGCGGTACAGCCCGGGGGAGCCGTCCGACGGCAGCTCCCGCGCCGGCACCCCCTCGACCTCGTCCAGCGCGTCCCACCGCAGCCCACGCGCGCGTACGTCGTGCAGATACTGCCGCTCGTGCAACAGCCCCCCGGTGATCCCCTTCGGCTCCCCGAGCCGCGGCCCGTAATTGACCCTCCCCAGGGACTCCACCCACACCTGCACACGCGCGTGCCCTGCGACCGGCTCCTTGAGCTGCTCGTCGCCCTCCGTGAGGACCCCGGCCCGCTCCCCGTCGACGTACACCACCGCGAGGTCCCGCAGCCCGCGCGCGGTGAGCGGATACGGGGGCCGCGGTCCCGGAACGGTCACTTCGTAGCGCACGATTCCCCGCTCGACGCCCAGTTGCTCGAAGGTCGGCGGGACCGGCGTCCCGACCTCCGGCCCACCGCGCGCCTCCAGGACGTCGTCCAGGGACGTCCAGCCGGTCAGCCGCGCCTCGGCCCGGTGGCCCAACACAGCCGGTGGGGGCGGGAGTTCGGGCAGCGGGCCGTCGGCGTACTCGGCGAGGACCTCGCGCAGCCGCCAGAACTTCTCCGTGGGGCGCCCGTGCTCGTCGATCGGGGCGTCGTAGTCGTACGACGTCACATCGGGCTCCAACGGGCCCTCGTGCAGCGCGCCGCCGCCCCGGTTGGCGCCCGCCCAGCCGGCGAAGTTGGTGCCGCCGTGCGCCATGTAGAGGTTGACCGACGCCCCGCACTCCAGGATCTCCCGCAGCGCGTCGGCCGCGTCCCCGGGATCGCGCACGACATGCTCGCCGCCCCAGTGGTCGAACCAGCCGCACCAGAACTCCATGCACATCAGCGGCCCCTCGGGCTGCCGCCGGCGCAGCGTGTCGAACGCCTCGCGCGCGTGGGACCCGAAGTTCACCGTGGCGAGGACCCCGGGGACCGAGCCGCCGCTCAGCATGAAGTCCTCGGGACCGTCCGAGGTGAACAGCGGGACGGTGACGCCCTGTTCGCGCAGCAGATCGGCCACCCGTCGCAGATAGACCGCGTCGGAGCCGTAACTCCCGTACTCGTTCTCGATCTGCACCATGATCACCGGCCCGCCGCGGTCGAGCTGACGGGACACGACCTCGGGCAGCAGCCGTCGGAACCAGCGCTCCAGGTGCCCCAGGAAACGCTCGTCACGCGTACGCGCGCGTGCCCCCAGCTCCCCGGTCACCCAGTACGGCAGCCCGCCGTTCTCCCACTCCGCGCAGATGTACGGCCCCGGGCGCACGATCGCCCACAGACCCGCCTCCTGTGCCGCGTCCAGGAACCTGCCCAGCGCCTCCACGTCCCGGAAGTCGCCCGGCGCCGCCTCGTGCAGGTTCCACGGGACGTATGTCTCCACGCAGTTGAGGCCCATCGCCCGCAGCATCGCCAGCCGGTGCCCCCAACTCGCCTCGTGCACCCGGAAGTAGTGCAGTGCCCCGGACAGCAGCCGCACCGGCCGCCCGTCCAGCAGGAAGTCCCTGTCGCCCACCGTGAACTCACTCATGCCCCGCACTCTCTCCCCTTGGCGCCGATCACGTCCATGGACAAAGATCGCCACTACTTGGACGCAGCAGTCCGAGCGTCGGGGAGAGGGCGCGAGCAGTGAGCGAGAGGGTGCGGCCGGTGCGCGAGGGGGCGCGGGCAGTACGGGAAGGGACGCGGGCAGTACGAGAGGGGGCGCCGATCTATCACACCTGGATGCGCTTCTTCACGCCCACACCCGCCCACCACCGTCTCGGCCTCGCCTGCCTCGGCGTCGGCCTCCAGTACGGCGCCCTGCCCATCGTCGGCCCCCGCACCCTCGACCACCACGTCGCCGTAGTGATCAGCGCGGGCGGCGGCTGGTACCTGACCCCCGACGGCCGCCGTACGACCGTCACCGCGCCCGCGTTGTTATGGCTCACCCCCGGAGTGCCGCACCACTACGCGCCCGACCCCGGCGCCGGCTGGGACGAGGGGTTCGTCGACTTCACCGGGCCCGCGACCGCGACGTACACCGAACTCGGCTACATCGAGCCGGAACGGCCCGTGGTGGCCCTCTCGGACGCGACCGGGCCCCGCGCGGTCATCGGGCGCATGGCCCGCGCCGCACGCCGCGGAAACCCCCTCCTGGAGGTGGAGACCGGCGCCGCCGTCCACGAACTCCTCGTCGCCCTGCGCCGCGCCCGCGCCGACCTCGCCCCCGACGGCGACCCGGTCCTCCAGGCCCTCGCCCGCGACGCCTGTCTGCCGCTCACCGTCGCCGACCACGCGACCCGGCACGGCATGACCCCCGCCGCACTGCGCGCCGCCGTCCGCCGGGGCGCCGCATGCAGCCCCAAGGACTACCTCCTCGGCATCCGCCTGGGCCGCGCCAAGGAACTCCTCGCCGCCACCGAACTCCCGGTCGCCGCCGTCGCCCGCCGCGTCGGCTACGACGACCCCGCCTACTTCTCCCGCCTGTTCACCCGCCGCGTCGGCATGCCCCCCGTCCGCTTCCGCGCCCAGCAGGGCCGCACCGTCCCCGGCGGCTGGAGCGACCAGGTGCCCGATCCGGCCGATCCACCGCGGATCGAGTGGCCGCACGCCACCGAGGACCGGTGATCCGGACAAGCTCGAGGACCGAGCGGCCGCACACGAGGAGGCCGGATGATCGAGGTGCCGTACGCCACGTAGGGTGGTCGCCCATGACCACCAGCACCAACGGAACCGGTGACGTCGACCCCGCCGTGCGCGAGGAACTCGCCCGGCTGCGCGACAGCATCGACAACATCGACGCCGCCGTCGTCCACATGCTCGCCGAACGCTTCAAGGCCACCCAGCAGGTCGGCTTCCTCAAGGCCACCCACCGGCTGCCGCCCGCCGACCCGGCCCGCGAGGCTCGCCAGATCGAGCGGCTGCGGGCACTGGCCGAAAGCGCCAAGCTGGACCCGGCGTTCGCCGAGAAGTTTCTGAACTTCATCATCGCCGAGGTGATCCGGCACCACGAGCGCATCGCGGAGGACGCCGTCAACGGCGGTTCGCCCACGGCGA
The DNA here is from genome assembly GCF_016612545.1 of Streptomyces sp. MBT65. Lineage (GTDB taxonomy): Bacteria > Actinomycetota > Actinomycetes > Streptomycetales > Streptomycetaceae > Streptomyces. Next base: position 7,905 of record NZ_JAENRY010000179.1, read on the forward strand.
ATTGACGCCGCGGGTGCCGTCCGGGAGGTGACAACGGGAGTGCGCGGGGCCATGCTTCGCTGTGCACTCCTTGTCAGCCGACGGGCACGCCCCGTCAACGCCTGCGCCATAAGCTGGTAGTCCCACGCGGGAGGGACGTCGGGTGATGCCGTCGGACGCCGAGATCCTCATCGTCGACGACCATGAGGACACGCTGTACGCGCTGGAGAGCGCCCTGGCCCCGCTGGGCCGCCCGCTCGCCCGCGCCACCAGCGGCGACAAGGCGCTCAAGCAGGTGCTCCGCGGCCGGGTCGGCCTCCTCCTGCTCGACGTGCGCATGCCCGGCGTCAGCGGCCTCGACGTCGTCCGCTACCTGCGCCGCCTCGAACAGACCCAGCACATCCCCGTCCTCCTCCTCACCGGCTTCGGCGCCGACCCCGAACTGACCGCCGCCGCCTTCGCCCTCGGCGTCGCCGACCTCGTCATGAAACCCGTCGACCCCTGGATCCTGCGCACCAAGGTCCGCTACCTCTACGACGCCCACCGGCGCCACCAGGCCCTCGAACAGGAGGTCCGCGAACTCCGCGCCCTCGTCGAGGACCCGCCCGACCCCCGCCCGGCCCTGCCCCACCCGGACGCGCGCGTGCCCTACCAGCGGGACGCCCAGAACACCGCGCCCGCACCGGACCGTACATAAGCCGCGTACCGGACCGCCCCTGTGCCATGTCGGTGCCATCAGGCAGCATGTTCACCATGTCCGTACTGACGCGCGACGAAGCGCAGACCCGTGCCAGGCTCCTCGACGTCCACCGCTACACGATCGAACTCGATCTGACGACGGGCGAAGACACCTTCGACTCCCGCACCGTCATCGCGTTCACGGCTCGTGCCGACGCGGACACCTTCGTCGAACTCAAGCCGGCCGAGCTGCGCTCCGTCACCCTCGACGGACACCCCCTCGACCCCGAGCACCTCGTCGACAACCGGCTCCCGCTGCCCGCCCTCACCGCCGGCGAGCACGAACTGCGCGTCGACGCGAGCATGCGCTACTCCCGCACCGGCGAGGGCATGCACCGCTTCACCGACCCCACCGACGGCGAGACCTACCTCTACACCCAGCTCTTCATGGACGACGTCCAGCGCGTCTTCGCCGCCTTCGACCAGCCCGACCTCAAGGCCGTCTTCGACCTCACCGTCACCGCCCCCGAAGGCTGGACCGTCCTCGCCAACGGCATCACCGAACACCTCGGCGAAGGCCGCTGGCAGGCCGCCACGACCCCCCTCATCTCCACCTACCTCGTCGCCGTCGCAGCCGGCCCCTGGCACTCGATCCGCACCGAACACCGCGGCCTGCCCTTCGGCATCCACTGCCGCCGCTCCCTGGCCCCCCACCTCGACGCGGACGCCGAGGAGATCCTCGACATCACCCGCCAGTGCTACGACCGCTACCACGAGAAGTTCGAGGAGCCCTACCCCTTCGACTCCTACGACCAGGCCTTCGTCCCCGAGTTCAACGCGGGCGCCATGGAGAACCCCGGCCTGGTCACCTTCCGCGACGAGTTCGTCTACCGCTCCGCCGTCACCGACACCGAGCGGCAGACCCGCGGCATGGTCATCGCCCACGAGATGGCCCACATGTGGTTCGGCGACCTCGTCACCCTCCAGTGGTGGGACGACATCTGGCTCAACGAGTCCTTCGCCGAGTACATGGGCTACCAGACCCTCACCGAGGCCACCCGCTTCACCGACACCTGGACCGACTTCGGCGTCGTCCGCAAGGCCTGGGGCTACGACGCCGACCAGCGCCCCTCCACCCACCCCGTGGCCCCCGAGAACGTCGACGACACCGCCTCCGCCCTCCTGAACTTCGACGGCATCTCCTACGCCAAGGGCGCCTCCGCGCTACGGCAGTTGGTGGCCTGGCTCGGCGAGAAGGACTTCCTCGCCGGCATCAACACCCACTTCGCCCGCCACAAGTTCGCCAACGCCACCCTCGCCGACTTCATCGACTCCCTCGCCTCCGGCACCGAACGGGACGTCCACGCCTGGGCGGACGTGTGGCTGAGCACGACGGGCGTGGACACCCTCACCCCCACCGTCACCCGTGCGGACAACGGCACGTACACCCTGCTCGTCGACCGCGCGGGCAGCCGCCCGCACCGCATCGCCGTCGGCCTCTACGACCAGGACCTCGGCGACACCGGCCGCCTCGTCCTGCGCGAGCGCCTCGACCTCGACGTCCCGCAGACCGAGCCCCAGCCCCTCGGCAAGCGCCCGGCGCTGCTCCTCCTCAACGACGGCGACCTCACCTACGCCAAGGTGCGCTTCGACCCCGACTCCTTCGAAACCGTCCGCACCACCCTCTCCGGCCTCCCCGAACCCCTCACCCGCGCGGTCGTCTGGAACGCCCTGCGCGACACGGTCCGCGACGGCCAACTCCCCGCCTCCGCCTACCTGGACGCCGCCCGCGCCCACCTCCCGCACGAGACGGACCTCGCCCTCGTCCAGGGCGTCCTCGCCTTCGCCGCCACCCAGGTCGCCGACCGCTACCTCACCCCCGAGGACCGCCCGGCCGCCCTCGCCACCCTCACCGCCCTGTGCCGCGACCTCATCCGCCGCACCGAGGACGGCTCCGACCCCGGCCTGCGCCTCATCGCCGTACGCCACTTCATCGACGTCGCCGCGCACCCCGACACCATCGCCGCCTGGCTCGCCGAAGGCACCGTCCCCGGCGGCCCGGAACTCGACCCCGAGCTGCGCTGGCGCGTCCTGGCCCGCCTCGCCGTCCTCGGCGCCACCGACGAGCCGGCGATCGCCGCCGAACTGGCACGCGACCCGTCCGCCACCGGCCAGGAGGGCGCCGCCCGCTGCCGCGCCGCCCTGCCCGACCCCGAGGCCAAGCGCACGGCCTGGGAGGCGATGTTCACCGGCGACGACCTCTCCAACTACCTCTTCACCGCCACCGCCCAGGGCTTCTGGCAACCCGAACAGGCCGACCTGGTACGGGAGTACGTGCCCCGCTACTACCCGGACGCGGTGGCCCTCGCCACCCGCCGCGGCCCCGCCATGGCGGATGCCGCCGGCCGCTGGGCCTTCCCCACCCACGCCGTCGACCCCGAAACCCTCCGCCTCGGCGAGGAATGCCTCCGCGACGCCGACCTCACCCCGTCCCTGCGCCGCAAGCTGGTCGACCAACTCGACGACCTGGAGCGCGCATTGCGAGTGAGGGGGGCGTAATCCCAGCCCGTTGGGGGTCCCCCCTCTGGGGGAGTTTGAGGACGAGGCCCCTTCAGGGCCGAAGCGGGGGTCTGGGGGCGCAGCCCCCAGGGACGGGACGGGTAGGGGCGGCGGGGGCGAGATCCCCCATCATGAAGCCATGCGCGCTGCCCGCCTCATCAAAATGGTGCTGCTCCTCCAGTCCCGCCCCTCGATGACCGCCGCCGAGCTGGCCCGCGAGCTGGAGGTCTCCGAGCGCACCGTCACCCGGGACGCCCAGGCGCTCTCGGAGGCGGGCGTCCCGGTGTACGCCGACCGGGGCCGGGCCGGCGGATACCGGCTCGTCGGCGGATACCGCACCCGCCTCACCGGCCTGGCCCGCAACGAGGCCGAGGCCCTCTTCCTGAGCGGAGTGCCCGGAGCGCTGCGCGAGATGGGCCTGGAGGACGCCGCGTCCGCCGCCCGTCTGAAGGTGTCGGCGGCCCTGCTCCCGTCACTGCGGGACGCCTCCCGCGCGGCGGCCCAACGCTTCCACCTGGACGCCCCGAGCTGGTTCACGGAACCGAAGACCCCCGAACTGCTCCCGGTCGTGGCGGACGCGGTCTGGGACGACCGCAGGGTGCTGGCGCGCTACCGCCGCGGTGACTCCGCCGTCGAACGCGAGCTGGACCCGTACGGCCTCGTCCTCAAGGCGGGCATCTGGTACCTGTGCGCACGGGTGACCGGCCGCGATTCCTACCGGGTGTACCGGATCGACCGCTTCACGGCGGTGGACCTCCTGGCCGACGGCGACCGCTTCACACGGGAGAAGGACTTCGACCTGCCGGCGTTCTGGGAGGAGCAGGCGGAACAGTTCGCGCGCTCGATCCTGCACACCGAAGTGGTCGTACGACTCTCCCCCGACGGCGCGCGAAGACTTCCGTACGCCGTCGATCCGGTCGCGGCGAAGGAGGCGCTGGAGGCGGCGGGCCGTCCCCGGACCGACGACGGGTGGGTGACGGTGACCCTGCCGGTGGAGTCCGAGGAGGTGGCACACGGCCAGCTCGCGGGACTGGGCCCGGAGGTGGAGGTGCTGGCACCGGAGGTACTCCGGGTGCGGTTCGCGAGGGACGCGGCACGGCTGGCCGCGCTGTACGGGTCATGACGGCCGCCGCCGCAGCGCCCCACAACGATCTGCCCCGCACCGCCCGATAACGATCTGCCCAGCGCCAGGTGACAATCCGCTGCACTCCACATGCGCACCACCCCTCCAGGCCCGATGCTTGACCCGTGATGGACGAGACGGAGTTCTGGGAGCTGGTGGACGCCACCCGCGAGGCCGCCGAGGGCGACCCCGAGGAGCAGGCCGACCTGCTGGTGGACCGGCTTCTGCTGCTGGACCCGGAGCTGGTCCTGGACTTCGCCCGGCACTTCGAGGCCCGCTACAACCGCGCCTACACCTGGGATCTGTGGGGTGCGGCGTGGGTTCTGCTCGACGGGGCGAGCGACGACGCGTTCGACTTCTTCCGGTGCTGGCTGATCGGCCAGGGCCGTGAGGTGTACGAGGGGGCCGTGCACGACGCGGACTCGCTGGCGGACCTCATCGACGACTTCGACGACGAGATCGACGGGGACGGCGAGGAACTGGGGTACGCGGCGGACGAGGCGTACGAGCAGCTCACCGGCACCGTCGCCCCCGACCTGGGGATCCCGCCGGCGCCCGCCGAGCCGCTCGGGGCGCCGCTCGACCTGGAGAACGACGCGGTGCTGGCGGAACGGTTCCCGAAGCTGCGGGAGCGGTTCCGGCAGGAGTGAGCGCGAGTGAACGGGGTACGGCGATGGGTGCCCCGTCCGTCGTCCGACCGGATCCCAGTGAGGTCACCGTGGCTCGAATTCCGTACCCGGAGCGTTCCGCCGAAGCCCTCGACGCGCTTCCCACCCCGCTGAACGCGTTCCGTATGTTCTCCCACGCCCCCGACATGACGGGTCCGGCGATCGACCTGGGCATGGCCGTGCTCGGGTCGTCGATACCGGTGAGATTGCGCGAGTTGGTGGTGATGTCGGTGGCGGCACACACGGACTGTGCCTACGGGATCGTCCAGCACCGCCCGATCGCCGAGCACGCGGGGCTCACCGTCGACCAGTTGGCGGCGGTCGTCGAACTCCGGCCCGAGGAGGGCGAGTTCGACGCGGTCGAGTCGACACTGCTGACGGCGACGGAGGAACTCCTGACCCGACACACCCTCACGGACGCCACGTTGGGCACCCTGCGCAAGCATCTGACCGACCGTCAGGTGGTCGAACTGATCACGACGGTCGGCTACTACACGATGCTGGCCGGCCTCCTGAACGGACTGGGCGTGGACATCGACCCGGTGGGGGAACAGTACTTGGGGCTGGGCAGGGACTGAGCGAGGCGCCGCGACCCCGGTAACGGTCTGCCGTCCCACGTGTCACAGTGGCGTCCTGAAGCGACTCCGATCGCAACGCCCGCCCCACCACAGGTGTCCTACGAAGCGACAACACCCGCTCGGATCAAGCGAGTTGGGTGACCGACGTCGCTTCCCCGGAGGGGCCATGTTCCCGATCGTCCGCCCACGCTCGATGATTCTGCTCGGGGCCGCCGCCGTCGTCGTGGGGATCGCCGCGCTGGGCGGCACCCTCCTGCTGGTCGGGCAGGACGCCGAGGGCAAGGACCTCAACGACCCGGACCCACAAGCCGTGAGCACGGTCTCCGTCTGCTCGGACGTGAAGGTCCACGCATGGGTCACGATGAATGTCGGGACGGTCGCCGAGCCCGACAACAAGAACGTCGACTACGACATCGACGCCACCCGGCACGACCACGACCCCTTCGGCCTCACCCTCGCCAAGGGCTGCAACAGCGCGGCCGGAGCGTTCGGTTCGCGCGTGGAGCTCAAGGCACCCGGCCTCAACAAGGGCCGACCGCTCTACGTGACCGCGCCGGCCGACGGCAAGCACGTCCTGGTCCTGCGCCTCACCCGGCACGCCGACGGCACGGTCACCAGCACACAGCAACTGGTCGCCGCGCGCTGACTACGCGGCGGTCCGGCGCCGTGACGTGTCCGTCGAGATGTAGGCCTGGTTCTGGTCGGCCCGTACCGCGTGGTGCATCGGGGCCGCGTTGGCCTGGTCGAGCGCGGAGGCCGTGACGGCGGCCGGGCCGAGGACGACGGTAGCGACGGCGCAGACAACGGCCCACGGCCCGCGGGCGGACTTGGCCCAACCGGCCGACTTCTCCGTGGTGTTGGAGCGACTGCTGTTCATGTTCCCCACCTCCCTGTCAGTGCGTGTGCATGACGATAGGGAGGTTGTTTCGGTGGACCCGGTGAGTTGCCTGCGAGAAACCTGTGAGCGTACGACCCGTCGATTGCGGCACGGTCCGCCTGAGTCACTTCCCGGCGACGAAGCCCACGAACGCCGCCCACTCACCCGACGAAAACGCCAGCGCGGGCCCGGACTTGGCTTTCGAGTCACGGACGTGGACGGTGGGTCGGGCTTGCTCCAGGGCGACTTCGAGACCCCTGGAACATCGCGCTGACTTCTTCGCGATCTTCGATCACCAGGCCCCCGGCCTGACCTTCAACGTACGCGACCCAACAAGCCCCTTGAAGACATGGGTGTCGTACGACCACAGACTGACCTCCTCCGCCCCCTCCCGGAAGGCGGCGTTCGTGTCGGCGTCGCCGATCGTTCGCCCGAACTGCCCGTCCGGTACACCGAACCCGACTGGGATACGGAGAGCGGACGGGGCATCTTCCTGATCGCGTCCGTGGCGAGCCAATGGGGCGTCACGCCCAGGCAGGGCCGACGCGGCAAACAGGTGTGGGCGGAGTTCACAGCCGTGAAGTCTTGACCCGTCCAGTACGCCCCGGCTTACGGTGGCCGCCGCCGAACAGGAGCGCCGTGCCCATGACCAGCCCGTACGTGAAGGGGATCACCCGCGAGGAGCACCTCGACCATCTCCGGCTGCACCCCGACGCGAGCCATCTCCAGATCCCCGAGTGGGCGGACGTGAAGCCCGACTGGACCGCGGAGAGCGTCGGTTGGTTCGAGGGGGACGCGCTGGTCGCCGTAGCGCTCGTGCTGTACCGGGCGTTCCCCGGCACCGGGCGCTTCCTCGCCTACCTTCCGGACGGCCCCGCCATCGACTGGCGCAGTCAGCGCCTGGAACGCTGGCTCGACCCGCTGCTCGCGCACCTGGAGGAGGAGGGCGCGTTCTCGGTCCGGATCGGCCCGCCGCTCGCCGTACGGCACTGGGACGCGGCCACCGTCGCGGCGGGCGTCGCCGACCCCTCCGTACGGCATCTGCGGGATCTGCCGACGGACGGCCTCGACGGGTACGCGCTGGACGCGGCGGAGCGGCTCAAGCGGTTGGGGTGGCGCCGGTGCAAGGAGAACGAGGGCAGCGGATTCGGGCTCGGGCAGCCTCGGTACGGGTGCCGAATTCCCTTGACGGGACGGTCGGTTGACGAGTTGCGCCGGAGTCTCGCACCGCACTGGTTGCAGTCCCTCCAGACCGCCGAGGGTGGCGGTGTCGGCGTCTTCTGGGGCTCCGCCGACGACCTCCCCGCGTTCCATCGCCTCTACCGGGCCACCGCGGAGCGGGACGGCTTCAAGGCCCGCCCCCTGGACTACTTCCGGCGCATGTGGCAGGCCCTCAACGCCGAGGAGTCCGACCGGCTGCGCATCTATCTCGCCGAGTACGACGACGAGGTCCTGTCCGCCGCCCTCATGATCAGCGTCGGCCCCCGCGTCTGGCACTCCTACCCCGCCTCCGGCCGCCGAGGCCGCGAACTCCGACCCAGCAGCCTCCTGTTGTGGCGCATGCTGTGCGAAGCCCTGGACTCCGGCGCGGACACCTACGACCTCCGCTCCATCACCCCGTCCCTGGACCCCACCAACCACCTCTTCGGCCGCCTCCTCTTCAAGACCGGCACGGGCGCCCAGGCAGTGGAGTACTTCGGCGAATGGGAACGCCCCGTGGGCACCCAGGGGAAGGTCCTGCAACGGGCGTTGGGGGTGTATCTCGGGCGCAGGTAGGGCTTTTGGGGGCGCGGGGAACCGCGCACCTAGCCCCCCCCCCACCCGCCCCCCCC
>NZ_JAENRY010000017.1 GCF_016612545.1 Streptomyces sp. MBT65
ACACGTTACTTACCGCCCTCTCAGTGCCGATGGTTCGGGGGTGGTCGGGCATGCCGGGACACGACTGCTGGCCGATCTTGCCGATGCCACCGGGCTGAGCGCCGCGTACTCGACCGCGTTGCGGTCGCTTCGGCCGCGTGGGACCGGCCATGACCCGGGCAGGATCGCCACCGACCTGGCGGTGATGCTCGCCGACGGCGGCGACGCCATCGCGGACCTGGCCGTGCTGCGGGACCAGGCTGGGGTGTTCGGTCCCGTCGCCTCGACACCGACGGCCTGGCGACTGCTGGCCGACATCGACGAGAGGGCCCTCGCCTCGCTGGCCCCGGCCCGCGCCACGGCCCGGGAAGCCGCCTGGCTGCAGGCCGCCGAGCAGGGCGGAGGCATACCCGAAGTCCGGGCCGCGGGGCGCATGCTGACCGGTCTGGTCCTGGACCTCGACGCCACTCTGGTCACCTGCCACTCAGAGAAACAGCAGGCCGCACCCACCTACAAGGGCGGCTTCGGCTTCCACCCGCTGCTGTGCTTCCTGGCCAACACCGGCGAGGCACTGTCGGGCCGGCTGCGGCCCGGGAACGCCGGCGCCAACACCGCCAGCGACCACATCACCGTGCTCGACCAGGCACTCGCGCAGATCCCCGACGCCCACCGCCACGGCACGGACATCCTTATCCGCACCGACAGCGCCGGATCCGCGAAAGCCTTCCTCACCCACGTCCGCGACCTGCGTAGACGAGGCGTCCGTACCTTCTTCTCGGTCGGATACGCCATCAACGAGCCGGTCCGGTGTGCTGTCCGGGCCATGCCCGACCGCCTCTGGCATCCCGCCCTGAACCAGGACGGGACACTGCGAGCCGGGGCTGAAGTCGCCGAGCTGACCGGCCTGGTCAACCTGGACGGCTATCCAGCAGGCACCCGCATCATCGTGCGCCGCGAACGCCCGCACCCGGGAGCCCAGCTGACCCTGTTCGACCACGAAGAGGGCCTGCGGCACCAAGTGTTCCTCACCGACACCCCATACACCGGCGGCGGCTCCGCCCAGTTCCTGGAGGTCCGCCACCGCGGGCACGCATGCGTCGAAGACCACATCCGGTGCGGCAAGAGCACCGGCTTCGGCCGCTTCCCCTCCCGCGACTTCAACGTCAACGCCGTCTGGCTCGAACTCAGCCTCGCTGCGATCGACCTGCTCGCATGGGCCCGCGTCCTGCTGCTGGACGGCGAACTCGCCACCGCCGAGCCGAAGAAGCTCCGCTACCGGCTGCTGCACGTCGCCGCACGCCTCACCCGCGGCAGCCGACGCCTGCGCTTGCGGATATCAGCGACCTGGCCCTGGAGACACGAACTCACCACAGCCTTCAACCGCCTCGCCGCACTGCCCCGTCCCGCCGGCTGACCGGCACAACCCTGCCTGCCCACAACCCGAAAGACCTTGGAGAACCCGACCACCGCGCCGGGACACCACCATGCCCGAGCCGTGAAAGCACCCTGCCCACACGACAGTTGACGATCAACGACGCCTCATCACCCCAACCGAAACGCCGAGGCTAATAGGGGCAGGAGCGCCGGCCCGCCGGCAACGCTCTTCGTAACGTGGTTGCCGGATGTCGGCGCCGTGCCTTGGCCGGGAAGACAAGTCCCTCCCAGGAGGAGTGAAGTGATCGACATCCGCGACGTGGCCGTCTTCCTCGGCCTCGACGTCGGCAAGGGCGAACACCACGCCACCGGCCTCATGCCGGACGGCAGGAGCGTCGTCGACAAGCCGCTGCCGAACAGCGAGCCGAGGATACGGGCCCTGCTCGACAAGCTCACGGCCAAGTACGGCCGGGTCCTGGTCGTCGTGGACCAGCCCGCCTCGATCGGTGCTCTGCCACTGGCCATCGCCCGCGACGCGGGCTGCGAGGTGGCGTATCTGCCGGGCCTGACGATGCGGCGGATCGCAGACCTCTATCCCGGTGAGGGCAAGACCGACGCCCGCGACGCGGCGATCATCGCGGACGCCGCCCGCACCATGCCCCACACGCTCCGGTCGATCGAGCTGACGGACGAAACCACCGCCGAACTCCACATGATCGTCGGTTTCGACGACGACCTCGCGGGCGAGGTCACCCGGGTCGCGAACCGGCTCCGCGGCCTGCTCACCCAGATCCACCCCCACCTCGAACGGGTCCTGGGGCCACGCATCCAGCACCCGGCCGTGCTCACGCTGCTGGAACAGTTCGGCTCGCCCAAGGCGATCCGCAAGGCCGGACGACGGCGCCTGATCACGCTGCTGCGGCCGAAGGCGCCCAGGATGGCCGAGCGACTGGCCGAGGACATCTTCACCGCACTCGACGAGCAGACCGTCGTCGTCACGGGCACCGACGCGGCCGCAGTGATCGTGCCCAAGCTCGCGAAGAACCTGGCCGGCCTGCTCGACCAGCGCAAGGAACTGGCCTCGGACATCGAGGAGTTGCTCAAGTCGCACCCTCTTTCCGAGCTCCTGACGTCGATGCCGGGGATAGGCGTCAGGACCGGAGCCCGCATCCTCATCGACGTCGGTGACGGCACCGCCTTCCCGACTGCAGGCCACCTCGCCGCCTATGCCGGGCTCGCTCCGGTGACCAGGCGGTCGGGGTCCTCGATCCGCGGCGGGAGCCCGTCCCGCAGAGGCAACAAACACCTGAAACGGGCCTTCTTCCTCGCCGCGTTCGCCTCGCTGTCCGACCCGGCCTCCCGGGCCTACTACGAGCGGAAGAAGGCCGAGGGCAAGCGGCACAAGCAAGCCCTGATGTGTCTCGCACGCCGCCGCGTCGACGTGCTCTTCGCGATGCTCCGCGACGGCACGTTCTTCGAACCTCAAGCCGTCCCCCAAGCCGCCTGAAACACCACCAATCAACCAACCCGCCCCTTGACGAAAGAGATAGGGGCACCCCCCCATTACAGGGCTTCACCACTACTACGAGCCGGGCCGCCGGCCCGCCCCGCATCGGTACTCAGCCCCTAGTACTCCAGCAGGATTTCGCTGTCTGACCTGGTCTTTTCTGCCGGGTGGCGGGAGTGTAGCGGGACTTCGATCGTGCGGGGGCGGTCTCACGGGGACCACCCCTCGAGCGTGCGACAACGCCGCAGGTAGTGACAGCGGCGGGGCAGCCTCCCAGGGTGATCACCGAGTCTGCCGCCGCGCAGTGGGACCTCGAACTGGACAATCTTTTCCTGACCATCGGGCACCGCTTCGGCCGAGTCGAGCTCCGCCGCCGCATGCGGGATTACGTGCGCGGGCTGCTCGCTCCGGTGGCCCGCAAGAACAGCTGGCAGCTGGCCGAACAGGCCGGCCACTCCACCCCTGACGGCCTGCAGCACCTCCTCGCCGGATCGAAGTGGGAGCCCGATGACATCCGCGACGACCTGCAGGAATACGTCGCCGACAAGCTCGGCGAGGCCGACGGTGTCCTGATCATCGACGACACTGGGTTCATCAAAAAGGGCACCACCTCCGCCGGGGTCCAGCGCCAGTACTCCGGGACCGCAGGCCGGACCGAGAACTGCCAGATCGGCGTCTTCGCCGCTTACGCCTCCGCCCGTGGCCGGGCCCTGGTCGACCGCGAGCTCTACCTCCCGAAGTCCTGGACGGAGGACCGGGAACGCTGCCGCACCGCGAGGGTCCCCGACGAGCGGGAGTTCGCCACCAAGGGCGAACTGGCCCGGCATATGGTGCTGCGGGCCCTGGCCTCGCCGCTGCCCATTACCTGGGTCACCGCGGATTCCGCCTACGGGCAGGACAACCGGTTTCGCCGGCTGCTGGAACAGTCGGGTGTCGGCTACGTACTGGCGGTGCCCAAGTCCCAGTTCAGCGTGGGCTGTTCACGGATCGATGGCCTGTTCGCGCAGGCACCCGCCGAGGCGTGGGAGAAGATCTCGTGCGGCGACGGCGCGAAGGGGCCCCGCGTCTATCACTGGGCAGCGGTGCGGCTGCCGGCCGTCGCCGAGTTCGACTATCAGGGCGACGTCCCGCACCGGATGCGGTGGGCACTGGCCCGGCGCAGCATCAGCAAGCCCGACGAGATCGCCTACTACCTCGCCTACGCGCCCCTTCAGGTCACCGTCCAGGAGCTGGTGCGGGTTGCCGGGGCGCGCTGGGCGATCGAGGAGTGCTTCCAGGCCGCGAAGAACGAGTGCGGCCTGGATCAGTACGAGGTCCGCCGCTACGTGGGCTGGTATCGGCACATCACTCTGGCCATGCTCGCGCACGCCTTCCTGGCCGCCACGGCAAACCAGCCCTGGGAAAAGGGGGCCGAACAGGTGGGACAGTCGGGGCCATCGGGCTCACAGTGGCGGAGGTTCGGCGACTCCTGGCAGCTTGTCGTGCCCGGCCCCCGCACCTGAGCGGACACCGCGGACGACACCACGCGCTGAGCTGGTCGAACTGGCGCCGCCGACGCCAAGCAGTCGCCCGCCGCTGTCACTACCTGCGGCGTTGTCGCACGCTCGAGGGGTGGTCCCCGTGAGACCGCCCCCGCACGATCGAAGTCCCGCTACACTCCCGCCACCCGGCAGAAAAGACCAGGTCAGACAGCGAAATCCTGCTGGAGTACTAGGGCGCGTATCGAGTCGTGATCAATCTGCGAGATTCGCCTTCGTGGCGGGGTCTGGACCGGTAGACCTTCTTGCGTGACGCGAGTGCAACTAACGGACGAGGAATGGGAGTTCATCGAGCCGTACCTGCCGATCGGCGAGTACGGCCCGTACCCCGAGCGGCTGCGGCAGCAGTTCGAAGGCGTGATCTGGCGGTTCAAGACCGGCGGACAGTGGCGGGAGATGCCGCAGGAGTTCGGTGCCTGGCCGACCGTCCACAACCGCTTCCGGCAGTGGCGTGACGCCGGTGTCTTCGAGGCCCTGCTGGAGGGCCTGATCGCGGAAGCCGTGAAGCGGGGGGAGATCGATCTGTCCCTGGTCAGCATCGACTCCACCACCGCGCGTGCTCACCACGACGCAGCCGGGATGCACCTGGACCAGGACGTCCTCACCGCGCTGGAGAAGGCTGCCGCAGAGGCGGAGAAGGCCAGGTCAAAAGGGGCAGCCTCGAAGAACAGGACGGACAGGACGCCGAAACAGATCCCGGGCGGGAAGAACGACGACGCATCCGGCGTCGCCGAAAACTCCGGCTGAAGGCCGCCCTCCTGGGACGCTCCAGGGGCGGGCAGACCAGCAAGGTCCATCTCGCCGCCGACCGCAAGTGCCGCCCGCTGGCGTTCGTGCTGACCGCGGGCCAGGCTGCCGACAGCCCGCAATTCATCCCCGTCCTCAAGAAGTTACGGGTCCGCGGCCCCGTCGGCCGCCCTCGCACCCGGCCGGACGCGGTCGCCGCCGACAAGGCCTACTCCTCCCGCGGCAACAGGGCCCACCTGCGCAGACGCGGCATCAAGGCAGTGATCCCGGAGAAGAAGGACCAGGCCGCCAACCGGAAGAAGAACGGCTCCAGGGGCGGCCGGCCCGTCAGCCACGACACCGGCCTTTACAAAGAGAGGAACACCGTCGAGCGCCTGATCAACAAGCTCAAAACCTGGCGAGGCATCGCCACCCGATACGACAAGACCCCGGACAGCTACCTCGCCGGCCTCCACCTACGCGCCTCGATGATCTGGATCAAAGACCTCACCCGGACCACCAAATGATCACGACTCGATACGCGCCCTAGCAGTGTCCACTGCTTGAGGCGCTCCCTCTCGCCGCCGCTGCACGGCGGGCAGTATCGGGGCGCGCCTTCTCCTGTTCCATGCGGAAGCCGCAGACCGGGCTCACGTCGCCTGCATGCCGGACACCACCTGGCCAATAGACGGGCTCCCGCCAGGCTCATCCCGAAGTCCGGAGAACACCCCGGTTTTGATGTCGTCTGTTTTCGTTTCGACACGTCAGCAGCGATTCACTTGCGTTCGTCTTCCCGGTCCCCACCTGACGCCTCTTACGGCGACTTTTCCTCATCGCTCACCACGACAGTCTTCGGCTAACGCAGCATGAGGCGGTTTGAAGCCTCCCCCCGCAGGGCGGCTCCGAAGGGCCATAAAACCTTCATCTTCCGCACAGCACCACTCTTGAAAGCTGTCCTACAACCAGTTCTCTTTCGTGTTCAGGACACAATCTCCGGCGAAATACTTGGCCGCCCTGCGGAGGATGTCCCGCTGGGTGGCGAGCTTGCGCTCACTCGCCTCAAGCTGGGCCACCCGGGCCTCCAACTGCCGCACCCGCTCGTCCGGATCAGCGGACGGCACCGCCTCCCGAGACGGGGCTCCCGGCTTCGCAGCCTCGGCGGTGACGCCACGGCGCTCGCGATCCCGCAGCACCCACTCACGCAGGGGCGCCCGGTTGACGCCCAGGTCAGCGGCGATGCTCTTGTAGATCGCCCCGGGTGTGGACTCGTACAGGGCCACGGCATCGGCCCTGAACTCGTCCGAACACTCCTTCATCACCATCGGCGGTCTTCTCGCTTCCTCCGGATCAAGCAGATCCAGTATCAGCGTGTCCACCACTCAGGGGGAGGCCCCGTCCCGGCACCGGACGAGATCGGCGCGATGAGCTACGCGATGTCCTGGCACCCTCGCCTGGACGACGATGCGGCACAGCGCTGGCTGCGCGAGGCGATCATCTCGACGATGAGTTCCCACCGTACGGGGGACGCCATACCCCGCGAAGGCTGATCTGCTTCAAGAGCCAGGCCGAAGCGCTGACGTACGAGAGCAGAGCAAAGGCTGGTTCGCGCGATGAGGCAGGGATCGTCGTCGGAGGCAGCGCGGACAACCGCCTCGCGTACGTGAACACGCCTGGGGTTTACAACCACCCGTGACCTTCGCTGCTGCAAGGTCGATACCGTCTATAGGGGCGTTCGCGCAGCCCCTCGTCCGACCGATCCCAGACGCCTGACGACCCGTCACCAAAGTCAGCATTGAGTCAGCATGAGTACCGCCAGAGCCCGCTCACAACCGCTAAGAACCGCCAAGATCGACAAGCGGCCAAACCTACTCTGGCTAGCAAAGAAGCAGGTCAGAGACCTATCTGCTAGTGTCCTCAGGAAGAACCGATGAGGATACCAATCGTCTTCACGCAGGCCAGAGCGTTTGGCGGCCGCGTTTGATTCCCCGCGCCGGGTCAGTCGGCGCCCAGCAGCTCGGCGAGGTGTCGGAGTCGCTCGGCGTCGGGGCTGCCTTCGGCGGCGGTGCAGACCATGAGTGCGGGGCCGGGGTTGCCCGGGATCGGGTAGGCGTCCCAGTCCAGGTTCAGTTCGCCGACCCGGGGATGGTTCAGGCGCATCTGGCCACGGGTGGGTTCCGTCACGTCGTGGAGGGCCCACAGCGCCGCGAACTCGTCGCTGCGGACGGCGAGTTCACCCACCAGCTCGACCGCGCGCGGGTGGCCGGGATCGGCGGCGACCTGGGTCCGCAGCATCCCGATCAGCTCCGCGACGGTGGCCGCCCGGTTGGGGCAGGTCCGGTCGGCCTCGGGGTGCAGGAACAGGGCCAGCAGGTTCCGCTGCGACTGCGGCTGCCGGGTGAAGTCGCCCAGCAGGGCGCCGCCGAGCGGGTTCCAGGCCAGCACGTCCAGGAAACGGCCCACGACCAGCGCGGGCGCGGTCATGCCGTGCAGCAGCCGTAGCGTGGTGTCCGGTACCTCCTCCGGTTCGTACGAGCGCGGCGGGCGGCTCGGGGTACGCGCGGCGGCGGCGAGGCCGTGCAGGTGGCGGGTCTCCTCGGCGGAGAAGTTCAGGGCGCGCGCGAGGGCGTCCAGCACCTGCTCGGAGGGACGCACGTCGCGACCCTGCTCCATGCGCTGGTAGTAGTCCGAACTCACCCCCGCCAACAGGGCCAACTCCTCGCGCCGCAGCCCGGCGACGCGCCGCCTCCCGCCGGGGACCAGTCCAACGTCCTCCGGCCGCAGCCGAGTTCGGCGGGTGCGAAGGAACTCCGCGAGTTCACGTCGGGGATCGTCGCTCATGGCGTGGGAGGTGTCGGTCACCGCGCCAGTATGCCGCCCGTGCGGCCCGCGAGGGTGGGTCTGCCGGACCCAGGAAAAGGAGAACGACCGTGATGCCGCGTGCGGGGTCCAACATCGGATCAACCACACAGCGGGCCACGGAAGGACAGCGACATGAAGGCCGTTCAGATCACGAGCTTCGGCACTGCGGACGTGCTGCGGATCAACGACGTGGACCGTCCCGCTCCCGGCGCGGGCGAGGTACTGGTGGCGGTCGAGGCGTCGAGCGTCAACGGGCACGATGTGATCGTCCGGACAGGGCAGTTGAAGATGGTGTCGGGGCGCCGCTTCCCGATCGGAACGGGGCTGGACTTCGCCGGCGTCGTAGCCGCGACCGGCGCCGGTGCCGACGGATACCGGGTCGGGGACCGGGTGTGGGGCATGGTTCACCCTAGGCAGCGGCACGCGGTCGCCGGGGCGGCGGAGTACGTCGTGGTGTCCGCGGACCGTCTCTCTCACGCCCCGGCGGACCTCTCCTCGGTCGAGTCGGCCTCCCTGGTGGTCGCGGGTTCCACGGCGCTGATCGCACTGCGCGACAGCGTGCACCTCGCGGCCGGGGAACGCGTCCTGGTCCGGGGCGCGGCCGGTGGAGTCGGCACCGCCGCCGTGCAGTTGGCGCACGCCATGGGCGGCCACGTGACCGCGCTCGCCCGTGACCGGCATGCCGAGATCCTCACCGACCTCGGCGCCGACGAGGTCCTGGACTACGGCTCCGTCACCTCGGAGCAGATCGGGCCGTTCGACGTCATCGTCGACACCGTCGGCACGGAACTGCACTGCTACCGCAGCCGGTTGGCCAAGGGCGGCCGGATGGTCACCGTCGGGCTGTCCCCGTCCGCCATCGCCGCGATCGCCGCGTCGAGCGTGCACGGCTCCCGCCGCATCCGCACCTTCAGCGCCAACCCCGAGACCCCCGTGCTGCGCGATCTGGCCGGCCATGTCGCCTCGGGCGCGCTGCGCCCGGTCGTCGACAGCGTGTACCCGCTCGCGGACATCGCCGCCGCACACCAGGCCTTCGAGCGCGGCGGCGTCGTAGGCAAGCACGTGGTGACGGTCCCGCGCAGCGCCCTGTGACCAAGTCCGGCCGTCGGAGCGCAACTTGCTGGATTGCCGACCGGTGCACGAGGTGGTGGACCGCTGGAACAGGGTTCAACGGTCGGTGAGCATCCCGGCGTCGTGTGCGAGGACGGCGGCCTGTACGCGGTTGGCGCAGCCGGTGCGGGTGAGGATCCGGCTGATGTGGGCCTTGACCGTACCGGCGCTCAGATAGAGCTGGTCGGCGATCTCCGTGTTGGACAGGCCCGTGGCGAGCAGACGCAGGACATCCCGTTCGGCCGGGGTCAGTTCCTCGGTCCTGCGACGAGCGGCTTCGGTGTCCCGACCGGACTCTACGTGCCGTTCCAGCAGTTGGCGGGTGATCGCGGGGGCCAGGACCGGTTCGCCCTTCGCGGCGAGTCGGACGGCGTGGATCAGCTGGGCGGGACCGGTGTCCTTGAGGAGGAATCCGCTCGCCCCGGCCCGCAGGGCGCGCGTCACGCTCGCTTCCTCGCCGAACGCCGTGAGCATCACGACACAGGTGCGGGGCGAGAGCCGGGCGATGTCCTCGGCCGCCGCGATTCCGTCCCTGGTCGGCATCTGGATGTCGAGGAGGGCGACGTCGATGTCCTGGGTGCGACAGGCCGCGGCGGCTTCCTGACCGTTGCCCGCCTCGGCGACCACCTCGATGTCCTCGGCGTTCTCCAGGATCAGCCGGATTCCCGCACGCATCAGTGCCTCGTCGTCGGCGATCAGGACTCGGATCATCGCCTCATCTTAGGGCTGCCGTTGTCAGCAGAACGACGAGGAAGCCGATCGTCGGCAGGATCACGAGCAGTGCCACGCAGCCGGAACCCAGGACGCGCGGCCAGGTCAGGATCTCGTCCGACAGCGGGGCACGGGCCCCTTCCTCTCCGGTGCCGCCGCAGGGAGGGCGAGCCGCCATGTCCGTAGGAGTGAAGTCCCCTTCGAGCGCGGCGAATTGAGGGGGTTTCCCGTAGTTGGGCAGCCAAGCCGCCATGCGGAAACCGCCGTTCGCCAAGGCGCCCGCTGCGAACGTTCCGCCGAGCAGCGAGATCCGTTCCTGACAGCCGGCCAGTCCGCTGCGGGTTCCTCCCTGCGAGTGGTCCGCAGTGAGCGGTGCGTCGTTGGTGACGGACACCTCGATCCCCTTGGCGGCGCCTTTGACCTCCACCTTGGTGGGCGCGCCGGACGCGTGCTTCAGCACGTTCGTCAGCCCTTCGCGGATCACCCGGTGGATCGCGTGCCGTGTCCGGAGGTCCACCTCGACCGTGTCGGGAACGGACCAGTCCAGCTCGACGGTGCTGCCTGTCTGCCGGGATTCCGTCACCAGCGCGGTGATGTCCGCACGTGTTCCCCGCTCGTCACCGCTGCTGCCGGGGTGTGCAGCAGTGTCCACATGTCGCAGGACGCCGAGGATGTCGCGCAGTTCCCCCATGGCCGTACCGGCGGTCGTGCGCAGCAGTTCGGCCTGTTGGACGAGGGCGGGCGCCTGGCGCGCGGTGGCGAGTTCAAGTGCTCCCGCGTGCACGGAGATCAGGCTCAGCCGATGGCCCAGGAGATCGTGCATCTCCCCCGCGATCCGGGTCCGTTCCTGCGTTCGCGCCGCCGCGGCGGTCAGCGCACGGGTCTGTTCCAGGTAGGCGTTGCGCTCCCGAAGCAGGCTGACCAGGGGCCGCCGCCGCCCCAACAGGGTTCCGGCCAGGGTGGGGAGCAGCACCAGCAGCACGGCGGAGACCGCGTTGCCCGCCAGTTCCACCGGCAGGGCGTCGGAGCGGACCAGCGCGTGGACGGCGGTCAGAACACCGACGGCGGCGCAGGCCACCCCGGCGGCCCGCCACGCACGCCGGGGCGGTGCGATACGACGGGTGGCGGACAGCACGACCAGCGGCACCACCGCGGCCGTCCACACGTTGGCCCCCACGAGCAGCAGAGAAGCGCCCACGACGGCCGCGCTCGGCCGACCGCGCCGAGCGGGGACGATCAACGCCGCCCACACGCCCTCCAGCACCGCCGACACCGGCCGTTCCGGGTGCGCTGTCAGCAAGGGCAGCAGACACCAGGCAGCCGCCAGGGCACAGAGCAGCGCCTCGACGACGACCGTACGGCGCTCGGCGGCACGCACCGCAGCCCAGCTCTCGGCCACCTCGCGGCGCACCCGCCCGGGCACACCGGTCAGCAGGTGTCCCAGCCGTGCGAACGGGCCCAACGACGTTGCGTCCTCGGACACTTGACTCATGATCGCCCCTGCCCCGCCACCGTGGATCTCCCAGGGGGCACGGTAGCCGCGGCAGTGCCGATCGCCGCACGGCGGGCCCCGCTTGTCATGCGCCCAGCCGGAGACGCAGCTCTGTCCGCAACGCGGCCACGTCCACCTGCCCGGCGGTCAGCAGTCGTACGACCGCGCCACCGACCCCGGCGTCCGCATCCGTCGCCGACTCGTCGAGCAGCGCGGTCAGCAGGTGGACCGTACCGACCGTGGGCGAACCGTGCTGGGCCGCGGACAGTTGCGCGACCGCCGTGATCCGGTCGGCGGCGGCGGACAGCCGCACGCGGTCACCGTCGGGGGCAGAGGTGGAGGGGATCGCCGAAGCCGAGGCGACCAGGGACACCTGGCGTACGCCGTGCCGGCGCAGCAGGGCAGAAGCAGTGTTGACGTCCGACAGACTGGCGGGAAGCGAGCGCCCCGCCACGGACAGCGCCCGCTCCAGGGCCAGTGTCCCCAGCAGAAGATCGACCGGTTCCGCCGCCGTACGCCCGCACCGTACGGCCTGTCGTACGGCCTCGACGTTCACCGCGAACAGCACCGGGGAGCCGTTCACGGCAGTCCCGGAGGTCCATGAAGTCAGCGCGCGCGTCAGGCGGTTGCCGCTCCTGCCCAGGGTTCCGGCCCGGCGGAGAAGGGTGACGCCGCGGGATTCCACCCCCTCGGCCTCTGCCGGGGTGCTCGCGTCCAAATCCGCGAGCGCGGTCGCCGCATCGAGCCTCCGCAGCAGCAGAGCTTCGCGTGCCCTGGTGTCCGGCAGGTCCAGCAGGGCACGGGCCACGTGCCGGCAGCGCACCGAGATCGTCCCCTCGGCGCGGGCCGACCTGAGCGCGAACAGCAGGCACGCGCGCAGGGCCCCGCTCATCCCGGGCAGCACCGGGCGGCTCTCCGAAGCCGATCCGCGCGGACGGAGGCCGAACCGCCAGTGTGCCTCACGCCAGGCGGCATCGACCTCCGCCTGATCGGCCTCCGCGTCAACGTCTACCGGGACATTGCGCGCCTCGTCGTCGCTCACCCAACCAAGGCCCGCCCGGCCGGAGATCACCCCGCTGAGCGCACCGGCCGCCCGTATGCCCGTGGCGATGGCCGCACCGGCGTCCGTCCCCCCCATCACGAGCGCGCCCAGCAGGGTGTCCGTCCCCACGACCGGCAGCTCGCTCTTGACCGCACGACGCAGTGTCTCCACGAGCAGGTCCATGACGTCCGGCTCGAACTCCGTGGTCGCTCCGACCAAGTCCGTTGCGCCGACGTTCACTTCTGTCGTCCCTCGCTGGTCCATCGAACATTCCCCTCGATCACGGTGGCTGGTCCGAACGACGCTAGACGCGCCCTCCGCGCCACCGCGTCGGCCGACCGGCCACACTCGCGGTCCGATCGGCGGACCTGAACGTCAGACTGGACCCCGCATGGCCAACTCCGGCCCGCGGTCCGCTCGTTGCCCGACCCCGACACGCCGTCGCCCTCCAGCCGGACAGGGCGTGCGGCTGTTCCTGTACCACCCTCGGCTGCTTGCGCTCACCCGGAGACGGACAGGAGGCGGTCGTCAGGATGACGTGTCGATTCCGAGGGCCTTGTAGACGGCGGTGACGTAGGCGGCGGCTCGTGGGGAGCCCAGGATGTCGGGCCCCATGGAGTTCATGACGTAGCTGATCGTCATGCGCCGGTCGAGGTCCATGACGACCATGGAACCTCCCCAGCCGCCCCAGAACGCGATGCGTCCGTCGGGGATCCAGGGCAGGGTGCGCCGGTGGGGCAGCGCGTATCCGATGCCCCACCTGAGGTGCAGGCCGTTGACGAGATCCGACCCGCGGACCTGCTCGCCGAAGACGATCTTGACGGTGTCGGGTCGTAGGAGTCTGCCGTGGGCGGTGGCGCCTTCGCCGGAGACCGCCCCGCACACTCGCCGCCGGAGCTGCTCGGTGGTCAGCTGCCGACGAGCATCTGCCAGGTCTGCGGCCCCACTTGGCCGTCCACGCCCAGTCCGTGTGCCGACTGGAAGGCCCGGGCAGCGCTGTTGGTGCCGGAGCCGAAACTGCCGTCGACAGTAAGGCCGTAGCCGAACTTGTTCAGTTCCACCTGGGCGGCCCGGACGGCGTCGCCGCTGGAGCCCGTCTGGACCTGGACGATCAGCGCCGACCAGGTCTGCGGGCCTATCTCACCGTCCACCCCCAGCCCGTTCGCGGACTGGAAGCTCTTCGTCGCGGCGAGGGTCGCCGGTCCGAACTGGCCGTCGGCGGTGATCGACGCACCGTGGTAGCGCAGCAGGTACTGCGCGGCCAGCACATTGTTCCCGGTGTCGCCGTCGATGACGTTCGGCCAGGGCGGCGCGACGGTGCCGCCGCCGGAGGCGCCGCTCCCGGTACCCACGAGCATCTGCCAGGTCTGCGGTCCCACCTGACCGTCCACGCCCAGTCCGTGCGCCGACTGGAAAGCCCGGGCGGCGCTGTCCGTGCCGGAGCCGAAACTGCCGTCGACAGCAAGGCCGTAGCCGAACCGGTTGAGCTCCACCTGGGCGGCCCGGACGGCATCGCCGCTGGAACCCGACTGGACCTGGACGATCAGCGCCGACCACGTCTGCGGCCCTATCTGCCCGTCCACACCCAGCCCGTTCGCGGACTGGAAGCTCTTCGTCGCGGCGAGGGTGGCCGCCCCGAACTGGCCGTCGGCGGTGATCGAGGCGCCGTGGTAGCGCAGCAGGTACTGCGCCGCCTGCACGCTGGGGCCCGTCATACCGTCGGTGATGTTCGGCCAGGACGGCAGGATGACGCCGGTTCCGCCGCCGCCCGATCCGCCCCACTGCCCGTAGTCGGCGGCCATCGCCTGGTCGAGGTCCGCGTCGTGCCCGGCCACCGAGATGCCGTTCTGGACCTGCCGCAACTGCGCGCGGCTGTCCCAGTTCCCGCTGGACCACGCGTACGTCTGCCAACCCCAGGATATTTTCCCGCTGTCGAAGAGTTCCTTGATCACGTGGTAGCCGCCGTACGCACCGGTCCGGGACCGGCCGATCACCGAGGCGACGCCGTCGAAGTAGGAGTTGAGCGCGGAATACATCGAGGACTGAAGGTCGAAGTCGACGCTGAAGTAGATCGGCCGCGACGACGGCATCCCGTTGGCCAGCGCTTGCCGCTCCGCCTCGGTGGCATGCCCGGCACCCTGGGCGTAGGGGTCGGAGGGGACGCCGCTCTGCCAGTCCTGCAACCCGTCGGACTCCCAGTTGGAGACGATGCCCAGATCCGCGGCGGTCAGTGCCTGGGCCTCGGACAGGGTGAGGACCTTCGGGTTCGGCAGCCAACTGAGGTAGCGGCACACGAAGCCGTAGCCCGCCCCGGCGACCGAACCGGCGGTGAGCGACGCGTCGGAGTAGTCGATCCCGTAGCCGGTCGCCGCGGACACCGTGGACGACGCGGATGCCGACTGGGCGAATCCGATACCGGCCGCGGTCGCGACCGCGGCGCCGCCGGCGAGTGTCAGCAGCCTGCGTCGAGACAATCGTTGGCTGGGGTCAAACAGGTTCATGACATATTCCAATCCTTGACGTCTGGTTGCAGTGATCAACGCGGGAGCCGCTGAGCGACACGGCGCTCGAGTCCTACCGGCGCCGCCTGTCCAGCGGTGGGGCGGTGCCGGTCGAAAGCAGCGCTGCAGGTGATCTTTGGGCCCCGGTCCGGCCCGCGTCCACAGCGCGTCGGGATGTGATGGGATTGCGGGACGGCACTGCCACTGACCTGCAGGGATCTGCTGCGGCGTGACGGTTGAGCGGGACGGTTTCGGCGCGGCCGCCGAACAGGACGGCTGGGTGGGTGCCGGCTTGCTGACGCGGGGTCATGCTCGGTGTACGACGGTGCTGTTCGGCCTCGACGGGGTGCCCGTCGTCCGGGTCGAGCGGCCGGCGGACGGGACACACCGGGTCCGCTCCCCGGCGGACGGACACGATATGTCGACGGGAAGGGCTGACATGGCTTCCCACCTGCGGTGATTCGGCGCCGTGTCGCGGTGGCCCGGGTCGCCGCAACACAGTCGTGCCGCTTGGAAGCGGGGACGGGTGGGCCGCTAGCATCGAACTGAGGCACCGCACCTGGGGGCGTGCCGGGAGGAAGAACCGGGGGTAGGACATGGGGCGTTGGAAGGCGCTGCCTTCGGGGCTCGACCCCGCAGTCGTGGAATTCGTGGCGCAGTTACGCCGGTTCAAGGACGCGAGTGGGCTGAGCTTACGGCAGCTGGCCGCCCGCACCGGCTACAGCGCCTCGTCGTGGAATCGGTACCTCGGCGGCCGCTTGCTTCCTCCGCGCGAGGCGGTCGAAGCGCTGGCCGCGACGGTGGGGGCGGACCCGACACGGTTGCTGGCACGGCACGAGACGGCGCAGGGGGCCTGGGGTTTCGAACCGGCTGTTGGTGCACCAGGTTCCGCCGAGGAGGGCAGCGGATCCGATGTGGTGGAGCGGGACAGCGCACCGGGCGTGCCGGAGGCCGCGGGCGGTCGGCTTGCCGATGGAGGGTTGTCGGTAGGCGGTTCGGTGGGTGCCGCACCTCTCACGTCACACCTTCGACTGCTTGTCACCGTCGGGGTCTCGGCCGCGGCGGGTGCGGCGATCGCTTTGCTGGCCGTCGAGTTGGGACATCCTCAACTCTCCGGAACGGCCACTCGTCCAGCGGCGGTCGCACGGCCCGTCCCGTACACGTGCGACTACGTCCACAAGGCGGGCGGGTGGTACGCCGGTAACAGCACCACGCGGAAGGATCACCTCGAAGTCGACATGTCGGGACCAGAGGTGGCCGAGCTGCAGTGCCTGCTGCGGCGTGCGGGAATCTCACCGGGCGGTGTCGACGGCAATTTCGGACCGCTCACCGAGTCCGCCGTGATACAGGCCCAGAAGACGTACCGCCTCGGCATCGACGGCCAGGTCGGACCGCGGACCTGGACGGCACTGCGAGGGTGACGGAGATACCACGCGAGTGCGCCCGCCTTGCCGCCGAACTGCGCACGCTCCGCGACCGTCACAGGCTGACCCTGTCCGTGCTCGCCGCCGAGTCGACGTACAGCAAGTCGTCCTGGCAGCGCTATCTCACGGCCCGCACCCTGGCTCCATGGCCGGCAGTCCGCACGCTGTGTCGGCTCGCGAACGAGCCAGAACCACGGCTGCGTGCCCTGTGGGAACTCGCCGAATCCTCCTGGGCCGGGCGGGGTGCGGTCGCGCCGGCCACTTCCCGAGCGCCGGTACCCGCACCCGTGGCAGGGAGTTCCCCACGGGTGAGGACGCATGACGGCAGGGCCATCACTCCACCTGCCGAGGCAACGACCGATACGGAGACACGCGATCCGACCCCACGCCACGGCCGAAAGTGGCGTACCGGAGCAGCGGCGAGCGCGGCCGTGACCTTGCTCGTGGTGCTGATCACCCTCACGGCCAACGGGTGGGGGTCAACCGGCCAGGGTGCCGAAGGCACGGCCCCCTCAACGCGCGGTTTCCGCGTCGGCTGCTCGGGAGTCGCGTGCGACGGGCACGACCCGGGGCAAGAGCTGTGTGGGGTACAGCCACAGACGCTCCTCCACATCCAGACCCCGACCGGGGTGGGCATGGAGATCCGCTACAACCCGCTGTGCCGCGCCGCCTGGGCCAGGGTGTGGAACGCCGCCGCCGGCGACAGGCTCACGCTGGCGACACCCGGCCGTCCCGCCCAGAGCGTCACCGTCGCCGACCTGGGCAAGCGCGACCCGTTCATCTACACCGATCTGATTGCCACGAGTGGCAAGGCAACACGGTTGAAAGCCTGCTTGACGAGCCCCGGGGCGGGAGATCCGGCCCAGTGCTATTCCGTGTCGCCGCCCTGACGTAGGTAGGTGATTGCGTCGGCGCTGGAAGAGTGCGCAAGCGGGTGCGCGAACTCGAGAAGGAGATCCTGCGGAAGGCGGCTCACGGATTCGCCTTCTCCGTACGGACGTTTCCGCTCCTCCTGACCGCTCCCAGCCGGTGCGACGGAGACCGGGCACCGCACAGCCACCGGTCGACGCACCCCGTGACGGCGGCCGCCGCCTGGCCGACGTCCACCTCGCCGTGGTCACGCCGACGACAACGAGGTGGATGTCCGGTGGGCAGAGAAGCCTCTGCGCCCCGTCGGCTACTTCAGATCGAGCGTGTCCCCGGTAGACGCCTTGAGCGAGGTCGTCGTGGTGCCGGCGAAGTACCAGCGCCAGCTGCCCGCCGAGGTGACGGTCACCTTGGTGGTCAGTTGACCGATGTTGCCCGTCGTCACGGTCTTGACCGTGGTGTAGTGGGCGGCGCCCTTCTTCCGGAACTGGAGCTTGACCTGCTGCCCGGGGAACCCGTGGTACTTGCGGTCCTCCCAGTTGGCCCGTGACAGCTTGCCGGTGACGGTCACCTTGGCGTTCCTGGCGACCTTCTCGGGCGCGATCACCGTGGTGAGCTGGGCGGCCCGCTTGACCTTGTACTCGGCGATGTGGTCGGAGATCCAGTAGTCGCCGTCGTTCGCCTTGACGGTGGCGTTGACCTGCCAGACGCCGGCGACCTTGTTGGAGTCGATGTCGTCGCTGTCGGCGATCCAGGCGGGGTCGATCGTCAGCGTGGCCCGGCACACCGAGGTCGTCGCGCTCTTCTTCGTGCAGGACGAGTCGTCGTTCCAGGTCGCGAAGGTGTAGGCGCTCGTCTTGTTGAAGGTGCTGACGTGTGTGAGCCCCTTCGCCCCCGAGTTGTCCTTGACGGTGATGTCGACCGGGTAGCGGATCGTCTTCGCCGTGCCCACGATGACGTTGCCGCCACCGTTGACGACGGTCTTCACCACCCGGACATCGCCCCGCCCCTCCGCGTGCGCCCCGGTCGCCGTCATCAGCACCAGAGCCGCAGCCCCACCGGCCGCGGCCCAGGCCGTTCTGCCTCTCATGTTCCTCCCCTTGTCGTGTGCGTGCCAGGAGAGGTTATGTGATCAGAAACCTCCACTTGGGCACTCACGCACGAGCCCTGCCAAGGGAAGGACCCTCAGGAGATGACCCGCAGCCGGCCGTGCGAGCTGCGACGGAGTTGATCGAGAGCCTCGGCCGTGCCGTCGTCCGCAGGCAGGAGGACGATCAACTGCTCGGCGTCCGTGGAGAGTTCGAGGGTCTCGCGGAGCAGTCGGAGCTCGCACCCGGACGGGTGGCTGAGGCGGAGTACCCCGCGTCGGGGTACCACGTGCCGGTTCAGGCGGCGCGTGAAGTCGGGCCCGGCGGCGCGGGCAAGTTCCGTCGTGAACCACTCGGAGTTGCCCGCGGACGGTGCGAGCCACAGGTCGAAGGCCTGCTCGTCCGCGATGTCCTCCCAGTCCGTGAAGAACGTCCGTGCGCGGGGGTCGGTGAAGACGTAGCGAGTGAGGTTCGGTGTTTCGGCGTCGAGCAGTCCGGTGCCGCGCGTCACCGACTCGTAGCCACCGGTATGGGCGAGGACGTCGCCCAGCCGGTTGGTGACCAGCGCGATGCCCGGTTCGAGCAGGCGGAGCGTCTCCAGGACGGTCGGGCGGACCTCGCGGCCCGGTGGCTCGGGTCGCGTGTGGGCGGAGCACTCGCCGCCGGTGATCTTCGTGAGGTAGCGCAGATGGTCGCGCTCCGACGCGTTGAGGCTCAGTGCGTCGGCGAGCGCGTTCACCACGGCCACCGAGGGATTGCGGTCACGGCCCTGTTCGATGCGCGTCAGGTACTCGACGCTGATGCCGGCCCGCGCGGCGAGATCCGAGCGCCGCAGTCCCGGTGACCGGCGGCGGCCGTGCTCGGGCAGGCCCAGCGTCTGTGGCTGGATGCTGTCTCGCGCGGTCCGGACGAAATCCCCCAACGGCGAACCCATGGCGTGAGTCTACGGCGGTGCCCACTCCCGGCGGAGTGCTCAGCGTGGCCCTGCGGGGGCCAGCCTGAGCGCGGTCTGGCTGGGGGCGCGGTGCCGTCCGATCGTGGTGGGCATGGAGAACAGACCTCAGCTGGTGATCATCGTCGGTAGCGTGCGGGAAGGGCGGTTCGGCCCGGTCGTGGCCTCGTGGGTGGCCCAACAGGCCGATCTGCACGGTGATTTCGATGTGGAAGTCGTCGATCTGGCCGAGATCGACATCCCGTTGGCACTGCCCGCGGCATCCCCGAAACTCGCTCGCGACGACTACCCACGCCCGACCGGGATGGCGGCGCTGACATCGGCCCTGACGAAAGCGGACGCGTTCATCGTCGTCACGCCGGAGTACAACCACAGCTATCCCGCGTCGCTGAAGGCGGCCATCGACTGGCACTTCACCCAGTGGGCGGCCAAGCCGGTCGCCTTCGTCAGCTACGGCGGCGCCGCGGGCGGCCGGCACGCGGTGCTGCATCTGGAGAACGTGCTGACCGAACTGCACGCGGTGACGATCCGGGACGGTCTGACCTTCCCGAACTACTTCACGGCATGGCAGGACGGTCGGCCGCTCGATCCCCGATCCCCCGTGCACGCCCGGACGGTGCTCGACCAGTTGGCCTGGTGGGCGGTCGCGCTGAGGTCGGCGCGCGACGCCGTCCCCTACCCGGGGTGAGCGCGGCACCGGAACGCCGGATCCACGCTCACCCCGGGGAGGGGACGGCAGGTTCGGGGTCACCAGGGGACAACGCCGGCGTCCTCGAAGAACGAACCGGTCGGGCCGCCGTCCGGCAGCGTGGCGAGCCGGATCGCCGTGGCCGCTCCCTGCTGCGGAGTGCGAGGCCCGTGGAAGCCGTTGAAGTCCGTCGCGACCAGGCCCGGGCAGGCGGCGTTGATCAGGATGTCCGTATCGGCGAGCTGCCGGGCGTACTGCACGGTGACGGCGTTGAGGAACGACTTCGACGGCGCGTAGGCCGCCATGACGGGGCCGACCTGGATGTCCGGGTCGGCCTGCCGGGTCAGGGAGGCGACGGAACTGGAGACGTTGACGATGCGTGGCTCCGTCGAGCGCCGCAACAGCGGCAGCATCGCGTTGGTCACCCGGATGACACCGATGACGTTGGTCTCCACGACCGTGCGGACCAGGTCGAGGTCGAGAGCGGTCGGGTCCTGCACCCACCCCGGGCCCACCTCCCCCGAGATACCGGCGTTGTTGACCAGGACGTCCAGGCGCCCGGCCCGCCGTTCGATCAGTTCCGCCGCATCGGTGACGCTGCCGTCACCGGTCACGTCCAGCGGCACCGCGAACGCGTCCACCCCGGCGGCACGCAGCTTCTCGACCGCGGTCTCGCACCGGACCTCGTCGCGGGCTCCCACACCCACGCGATATCCGAGGGCGCCCAGCCCGTTGGCGATCTCATACCCGATTCCCTTGTTCGCGCCGGTCACCAGCGCGATCTTCGTTTCACTCATGCCGTTGATGTTCGCCCGCGGACACCGGGGGCATCCAACACCGATACGGTGCCCTGTCATACCCGGTGGGTATCACAGAGGTAGGTTGTCCCCATGGACACCCTGGAGAACCGCGAGCTGAGGTACTTCATGGCCGTCGCGGAGGAGTTGCACTTCGGCCGCGCCGCCGAGCGTCTCGGCATGGCCCAGCCACCGCTGTCCCGGGCGATCCAACAGCTCGAACGGCGCCTCGGCGTCTGTCTGTTGGAACGCAACCGCCGGGGTGTCTCTCTGACGGACGCCGGGGAAGTACTGCTGTACGAGGGGCGCGCGGCCCTCGACGCGGCCACCGCCGCCGCTCGCCGTACGCGTCGCGCCGGTGGCGCCGACACTCCGGGCGGCTCCCGCAACCGTCTGGTGCTGGCGGTGAAGGCCGCCGCGGCCCACGAGTTGCTGCAGAAGATCCTCGACGCCTACGCGGCCGAGCCGGACGCCGCCGAGATCGAGGTACTGCCGAGCGGCATGTGCGAGCAGGAAGAGATGCTGCGCGACGGCCGTGCCGACGTGGCCCTCATGCACGCGCCGTTCAACTCCCTGGCCGGGTTCGACAGCGAGGTGCTCATGACCGAGGGGCAAGTAGCCGTCCTGCCCGCCGGGCACCCCCTCGCCGCGCGGAAGAGCCTCACCCTGGCCGACATCACCGACGTTCCCGATCTTCCGCTCGCCCGCTGGCCCCGCCACGGCAGGTACGCGCCCGGGCCTGGCCCCGAGATCCACGACCAGACGCAGCTGGCCCAGTTGATCGCCCTCGGACGCACCATGACGGTCTTCCCCGACTCCGCCCGTGCCTGGTTGTGGGCCGAGCACACCGCCGTCCCCGTGACCGACGCACCGCCGGTCGTCACCCACATCGCCTGGCCCGCGCACAGCCGCTCCGTCGCCCTCGCCGGGCTGGTCCGTACGGCGGCTCGGCTCTGATCCCCGCTCGTCTTCCCGCGCCGTCAGGCCGGATCGCTCGGTTTCGCCGCCGCTGCCAGGCCGGGTTGCAGGCGGCGGGCCACGTTGAGGTGGTCGGCGGTCCAGATGATGCGGACGGCGGTCGCGGTG
Organism: Streptomyces sp. MBT65; assembly: GCF_016612545.1. GTDB lineage: Bacteria > Actinomycetota > Actinomycetes > Streptomycetales > Streptomycetaceae > Streptomyces. The sequence goes on from NZ_JAENRY010000017.1 coordinate 21,742, forward strand.
GCGTGTCCGTCGTCGCCGCGCAGGTCACGGCGCAGGGAGTGGACGAGGCGTGCCTCCTCCCCGGGGTCGGGTGACAGCGGGTCGGGGACGGCGGTGTGCCGGCCGAGGCCGTCGGCCAGGTCGCGGTACCAGTCGGCCACCCGGACGGCGTTCTCGAGCAGGGTGAGCCGGGCCTCGGAACGGTCGGGTTCGATCCGTTCCTCGCCGCCGTTGCGCTGCCACAGTTCCAGTACGGCGTCCGAGGCGAGGCGCAGTCCTACGATCCCGGTGACCAGGGTGGTCATGTCGGACAGCCGTACCGGTTTGGCGCCGCGTTCGGCGAGGTAGCTGCGGAAGGCGTCGTCGAGTCGGCGGGACGCGGCGGCCGCCTGCCGACCGGCCTCCAGCGGGGCGTCGGTCGGGATGCAGCCGATGCTGCACCGGCTGGCCGCGTACTCCACCGTGTCGGCCAGGTAGCGTGCGCTTTCGGTGTACGCCGCCGCCAGTGCCCGGTCGACGGCCGCCGCAGCGCCGCGCGGCCAGAAGAACAGGCCGACCAGGACGCTCACCCCGCAGCCGAGGGCGATGTCCTCGATCCGCAGCAGCACGATGTGCCAGTCGGGGTCCTGTCCGATGTTGAACAGGATGACCAGCGTGACGGTGAAGGCCGCCTGGCCCGCGGCGAACGAGATGGCGGCGGGCGCGATGCCGGCCACGAGCACGGCGACTGGGAGCAGGAACCAGAGCACGGTGCTGTGGTGCCCGATGAGCTGGAGCAGCCCGGTCCCGATGAGTGAACCCGCAAGGGTGCCGCCCAGGGCTCGGAGCGCGTTCTGCCCGGTGTTGAGCGCGTTGGACCGCAGCACCGACAGGGTTCCCAGCAGCACCCAGAACGAGTGCTGGACGCTGGTCGCGTTCGCCAGGGCCACCGCGATGCCGAGGCCGAGCGCACCCCGGAGGCTGTTGTGCAGCCACACCGAGCGCGGTTCCAGGTGGGCGGCGGCGCGCTCGACGGCGGAGGCCAGCGGCTGTGTCAGCGCGCCGGGTTCCGTGCCCAGCAGCCGCTCCGGCCAGCTGCGGCGCTCGGCAGCGGCGGCCAGGTCGACGTTGCCGGCGATCTGGAGGGTGGCGAACCCCAGCTCCTGGGCGCGGAACGACAGGTCGAGGGTCTCGATGAAGGCGCGGACCTCCGCCTCCGTGCCGGGTTTCGGCCGGTGCACGGGCAGCCGGTGGGTGGCGCGGAGTTCCATGCCGTCCATGGCCGTACGGAGGTTCGCGAGGGCGGCGCGGAGGGCGTCGGGCGCGCCGCGCGGGGCGTCGAGGATGTCGGCCGCCGCGTCCAGGGCCGTAGCCGCTGCTCGTCGTACGGCGTGGGCGTCGGCGTCGCAGGCCGCGGGGTCCTCCTTCGGCGGGCCGCTGTCGGCGACGATGGCGCTCAACCAGGTCAGTTCGTCGACCAGCCGGACCAGTGCGCGGGAGCCGGCGGACAGTCCGGTGGGCCGGTAGAGCGTGGCGTCGAAGGCGGTGCGCAGGTCGGCCGCCGCTGCGGCGGCCTGACCGGCGGTGACCTCGCACTGCCGGGTGGTGGCCGCGTCCGGCCCGCCGGCCAGCCACGAGGCGTCCGTACGCAGCTGTTCGGCGGCCGCGCGGCAGACCCGGGCGGCAGGCGCGCTGAGCGGGTCCGCGGCGGGCCGGGGCCACAGCAGGGAGATCGCGAGCATGGCGGCGACCGCCGCGAGGCCCGCTCCGGCCAGCCGGTCGGGCAGTTGGGACAGCGGGGCGGGCGAGGTGACCGGGAGGATGAAGGCCAGCAGCAGGGCGGTCGTCGCGCCGGCGAGGACGGAGCTGACCACACCGGAGAAGAGGATCAGGAAGCCCACCAGGACCATGACGGCGACCGCGAGCCACGTCGTCCGGGCCACCAGCGTGCCGAGACAGATGAGCACCGCCCAGGCCACGGCCAGCCCCACGTGCGCCCGCAGGCGCTGCACCATCGGGCCGGTGAACTCCACCAGCAGGAGCATCGAGAACGAACCGAACGCCGCGTAGGTCGCCATCGTCGTGGAGTGCAGCACCTGGCTGCACAGGGCGAACAGCGCGGGCATCACCAGCGCGGTGCGCGCGGCCCGACGGGTCGCCACGAGTCCCGGGTCGTGGTCGCGCAACCAGGTGGGGATCAGCCCGGCCAGGACGCGCAAAGGTGTCCGCATGCGCACGCGCACCTCCTGTCGGCACAACGCCCAGGTACCCCACCGCTCACGAGTATCCGCCATGCACGGGCCCCGCACACCGCGCCGTCGCACCGGATCGGGACCGGGCCGGGTTCGGTCACGGTTCGATGACGCAGCGCCGTGGAGTGTGCGCCATGTGGAGGTCCGGGGCGTGGGGGTGGTGGAACGGCGGTCGGGCTCGCCACGACGAGTCGGCCCCCTCGGACCTTCTCTCTCCCATGGACTCCCCTACGACCACGAGGATGGACCATGCAGCACCGCACGTCGGGATTCGCCGCCGTCGGCGTCGCCGCCGCGGGCCTGTACGCCGTGTTGGCCACGACGGCGCTCGCCTCGTCCGACCACGGAACCGCGCCGCAGGCCGTCGAGCACGCGCGGACCGTGGCCAAGGAGGCCGCGAAACCGAAGGCGGCCGCCGATGACAGGACCAAGGACCGACCGCCGGTACGTACGAGCTGCCCTCGGTCGCCGCACTCGCGTCCGGTTCCTTCGAGACCAGGTCAAGGTCCCGGTAGACCTGACGGTCAACAAGCCGACGCTGTGGGCCAGTTGCGCAACCCCCGCTCCGTCCCACCCACTCACCCAGTACGTGTCGATCGTCGTCCCGAGCGCGCACTAGCTGTATTGACCCGCAGGGTTGTTCACGCGGCTGATGGGTGGCTGGCCGCCGAGTGCCGTGTGGCAGCGATGGTGGTTGTAGGTGTGCAGGAAGTCTGCCAGGGCTTCGGTGCGTTCGGTGTTGCTGGTGTAGGGCCGCAGGTAGGCCCACTCCTCGAGCAGGGTGCGGTTGAGGCGTTCGACCTTGCCGTTGGTCTGGGGACGGTAGGCGCGCGTCAGCTTTCCGGTCGCGCCGAGGTCAGCCAGCGCCCCTTGCCAGGCGAAGCTCTTGCGGTAGGGCCAGGCGTTGTCGGTCAGGACCCGTTAGATGCGGTCAATACCCGATGCGGCGAAGAACGCTGCGGCCCGCCGCAGGAAGCCTGCGCAGGTGTCGGCCTTCTCGTCGCCGTGGATTTCGCTGTAGGCCAGGCGGCTGTGGTCGTCGACGGCGGAGTGGACGTAGTCGAAGCCCACGGAGCTGCGGGTGGCGCGGCCGGCCTGGCGGCCCAGCACCTTGTGGCCGCCGCCGTCGGGGATCCGGCCGAGTTTCTTGACGTCCACGTGGACCATCTCGCCGGGCCGGTCGCGTTCGTAGCGGCGGATGACCTGGCCGGTGGGCCGGTCCAGGAAGGCCAGGCGGTTGAGGCCGTGCCGGGTGAGGATGCGGTGCACGGTCGAGGCGGGCAGGCCCAGGATCGGTCCGATGCGTGCCGGGCCGAGTTTGCGGTCCTGGCGCAGCCTGCAAACACGGGCCTCGGTGGCGGCTGCGGTCCGGTGCGGTGTCCTGCGGGGGCGGCTGGAACGGTCGATGAGTCCACTCTCGCCCTCGGACCGCCAGCGCCGGATCCACTTGTGGGCTGTGGGACGGGAGATGCCCATCTCGGCGGCGACATGGGCGACGGGACGGCCGGAGCGGACACGCTCGACGAGCAGCCGCCTGCCTGAACGGTCAGCCGGGCATTACGGTGGGACACGAAGGCCTCCGTGCGGTGAAGATTCGACACCTCCACCACACACGGGGGCCTTCGTCACGATCAAGTCCGACCCGCGTCAACAACGCTCGTGATCAATACAACTAGCGCCCGCTGCGGTGAGGAGGGCGACCGTCTCGGGATGGGGACCGTTGCCCGCCCAGTCCAACGGCGACCAGCCGGTGCCGTGATCTTCCCGTACGTTCGGATCGGCGCCGTGGGCCAGCAGTTCGCGCACCGTGTCGGTGTGCCCCCAACACGCCGCCGCGCACAACGGCGTTCCCTCCGCGCCGATTCCGCTGCTCTCGGTGTCGGACGAGGCACCGGCCGCCAGAAGCAGACCCGCGATCGCGGCCTCTCCGTTCACCGCGGCCGCGTAGAGAGGCGTGGTGCCCTCGCCGTCGGCTCGCTCAGGGTCGGCTCCGGATCTCAGTACCGCGGTCACAACGGCGGTGTCACCACCCTGAATCGCTCCGAAGAGGCGTCTGGAGAGCTTCTTCTGCCGCCGCCGGTTCATGGGCCGAGAATAGGGTTGGGGTGCGGTCGAGGCCACTCATATCCGCGGCACCTCAACTCCCGTTGCCGCACAGGGCGATGATGGTGGCCATGGCATTGTCGACGGCGTTCACGAAGTTGTTCGGTGTCCAGCACCCGGTCGCTTTGGCGCCGATGGGTGGGTCGGCCGGCGGCGCGCTGACCGCGGCCGTCTCGCGGGGTGGCGGGCTGGGGCTGCTGGGGAGTGCCAACGGTGAACGCGGCTGGCTGGCACGCGAGTTGGCCATCGTCGCCGGGAACACGACGAAGCCCTGGGGAATCGGCTTCCTCACCTGGCAGATCGATGTCGCCGCGGTCGAGCTCGCGCTGGAACACCACCCCGCGGCGGTGATGCTGTCCTTCGGGGACCCGAGCCCGTTCGCCGAACGGATCCGCCGGGCCGGTACGCCACTGATCATTCAGGTCACCGATCTGGAGGAGGCGAGGCGGGCGGTGGACCTGGGCGCCGATGTCATCGTGGCCCAGGGCTCCGAGAGCGGCGGGCACGGAGCCCGGCACGGCCGCTCCACGCTGCCGTTCGTGCCGGTCGTCGTGGATCTGGCCGCACCCGTACCCGTACTGGCCGCCGGAGGCATCGCCGACGGCCGCGGCCTGGCCGCCGCACTCGCCCTCGGGGCCGCCGGAGCGCTCATCGGTACCCGCTTCCAGGCCACCACCGAAGCTCTGGTCACCCCCTCGACCGCCACGGCCATCGTGGAGGGGCACGGCGCAGACACCGAGCGGAACAGCATTCTCGACATCGTCCGGGGCTCCAACTGGCCCTCGAAGTACACCGCCCGCACCCTCGGCCACCCCTTCCTCGACGCATGGCGCGACCGCGAGACCGGACTCGCCACCGACCCCCACGCCAGGCAGGACTACCAACTCGCCCTGTCTCAGGGCGACATACCGCCCCTGCCCGTATGGGCCGGCGAAGCCGTCGACCTCATCGATGACCTGCCGTCCGCAGCGGATCTCGTTCACAGCCTCGCCGCGCAGGCGGAAGCCGCGCTCGCCCGCGCCGGAAAGGGATGACCGGCCGAGGTGTACGGAGGCGCATCGGGCCGCGGTGTGAGGGAGTTGGCGTCGCATGCCGTGACGAACTGCCCGCTCCCCGCGGACGAGGCGTTCACCGAGGAGGTGATGTGCGGGTGACCATACTCGTCGGGCAGGTCGGGGAACGCCGGTTCACATGACGGTTACCCGCATCCCGCCTGCGGCAAGGGCCTCCAGCGTCTCGGCGATCAGGTCGTACGGCCGACCGTCCGGGGTCAGGACGTGGGACAGGTGCTCGTGCGCGGTCGCGGCGTTCCGCCAGTGCAGGGTCGCCGGGGCGGTGTAGCCGAAGGTACCGCGCAGGCAGTCGTCGAGGGCTGGCAGGCAGCCTCCGAAATACCCGCCGGGGCCGTTCACCGCCTCACCGAGGGCCAGATAGAGGCCCGGGACGTCGGTGATGTGCCGGCCGTCGAGTTCGTAGATGTGGCCGGCGGGCCGGTCGCGGTGGGCCCGGCGGCATCCCCGCTCCCGGACGAGTTCGAGCCAGACCTCGCGGCCACGGGTGTCGAGGCCGGCCCAGGCACCCGGACGGTTCGGCGGCCCGGCGAGCCAGCGCTCCCAGATCGGCCTGGCGTATGCGGGAACGGGGTCGAAGAACTCCCCGTCGAGTTCGAGGTCGATGAGATCCGGCCCGTAGGAGGACGGGCGCCAGCCGCTGACCGTGGCCCACACGAGTCGATCGATGAGCAACTCGCCCGCGTCGTCCCGAAGTTCCAGGGCGGCTTCCTCCAGGTTCAGTGACCGTCGGGTGCCCTTCGCGAGGGCGGCCCGCAGTCGGTCACTCGGAGCGAGTCCCCGCAGGACGAGTGGGGGCGCCACCCGTGCCGCCGGCAGGATGCGGGCGAACTCCCGGCAGGAGCCCAGCCATTGGCGTCCGTCGTGCACTCGGACCCGGCCTCGGTGTCCCTCGGGCGGAGCTTCGTAGTCGTCCAGGCCGGTGAGTACGAGGCTGTCCCTCCCCCGGACTTGGCCCGCCGTCCTCTGCACGTCCTCCAGCAGCCAGGGTTCGAGCGACGCGTCGTCCGGGACGAGCCACACCCTGCTGCCGACCCGGTCCCCGACCTCAACTGCCTCTGCAATCCAGCCGAACAGCTCGTAGGTCCCCCGCCAAGGTTCCCCGAAGATCCCGTCCACGGCGTCGCACACGCCCCAGACACGGTCGTGCTCCGTCTCCGTCAGCGTGTATCGCCCTCGCCCGCGGCGGTCCCCTGACGCCATGCCCTCGTGCACGGTAGGAACCGCGTTCATGGCGCGACGGGTTTCCGGACGAGGAGCTGAATCCCCGTCGCCTCATGGCCGTTCATCGTGGGCACGGTGATGGTTCGGGTGGCGACGGCTTCGAAAGCGCCGAGCAGAGTGGTGAGCCAGTCACGGGAATGGTGGCGGCAGACAGCGCCGTCGTCGGTCTCGAGCACGCCGTAGCGGCCGGAGGTGTCGCGGAGGGCCATACAGCGGTCGTAGCGGCGGCGGTTGCGGTCGTCGTCCTGGAGGAGAAGGTCGCTGATGTAGAGGATTCCGCCGGGCTTGAGGAGGCGGTTCAGCTCGGTGATCAGACGGCGTTGGGCATCGTCGGCGGGGATGCAGGTGAGCACGGCGAAGAGCAGTACCGCGTCGAAGGCGGCAGGCGGGGAGGGCAGCGCCGGTGGTGTGTCCAGGGTGGCGAAGTGCAGGGCGGGGTACAGGTGTTGGGCCCGTTCGATCATCGCCGGTGAGATGTCGACGCCTGTCAGGTCGGCGAAGCCGTGCTGTTCGAGTTCCTTCATGATCCGGCCGTAGCCGCAGCCGTAGTCGAGAATCGCCGCGTGCCTGTCGATCCCCTCCAGCCAGGGCAGATGGAGGGGATGGGTGAACGTCTTCGTTGCCGCGACCGCGTCCCAGTACGGAGTCCGGCGCCCGTCAGTCGTCACAGGCTCGCCAGCAGACCGTCGAGCGGTGCTGGCACGCGCGCCGGGTCGAGAGCCTCGGTGAGTACGCGGCCGTAGCGGATCTTGCGGCCCTTCTTCGTGCCGAGGAAGCGTCTGAACTGCTGTTGCGGGGCGCGGCCTTGCTGGGCGGGCTGGCGCAGGAAGGTCTTCAGGGCGCGCGAGTCGCCTTCCGCGTCGACGAGTTCCTCCACCCGGGGCACGCCCAGTTCGCGGATGAGTTCGTCCTCCAGGTCCGCCGCGCAGACGAAGAAGCTGTCCTGCGGTGCCCCGGCCCGCTCGAAGCCCCGGGCGTAGTAGGCGCGTTCGCCCTCGTCGCAGAGTCCTGTCAGGCGGAGGCCCAGGCCGGGTGCGCCGAGGAGGCGGGCGTAGTGGCCGACGCTCATAGCGCCGCCGATCGACAGGACGCAGACTCCCTCGGCGGCCAGGTTCCGGCCTCGGCGCTCCGCCAGCGCGTCAACTGCCGCCACGTCGCTGGGGCCTTCGAGCAGGACGGCCGTCCGGACGGGCAGGCGCGCGGCCAACTCGTGCGCGGAGTCGCCGGATCCGCCCGTGGCCCACGCGGTGACCGCGTCGCGGAACGCCGCCATGTCTGTCATGGCACGAGTCTCGGCCCGTTCCGCCCGTACCGCGAGCGATTTTCCGCGGCCCCGACACCCGTCAGTGCTCCTCGGCCCCCAGCACGTACAGCCCCGGGAGGTTCACCACGATCGCCTCCTGTGTGCTGCGCGCGATCACGACCACGGCCTCGTCGGCGGGGTCCGGGTTCTCCTCGCGGTGGGGCACGAACGGCGGGACGAAGATGTAGTCGCCGGGCGAGGTGCGCAGGCGTACTTCCTCCGGTTGTGCGCCCGTGTCGTCGAGGAAGACGAACTCGGGGTGTCCGCTCACCACGTAGATGGCGGTCTCGGACTCACCGTGGTGATGGTCGGAGGAGGCGGTGGAGGGAGCCACGTGGGTCTGGCCCATCCACAGTTTCTCGGAGCCGACCGTTCTGCCGCTCACCGCGGCGAACCTGCGCATGCCGCCGCTCTGCGCCGTGTCACCGTCGAGGGCGTCGGCGCGGATGTGGTGCAGGCGGCTGCGCAGGGGGGATGTCGACTGCCCTGCGGCGTCGTGGAGATGGGGGTGGAAACCTTCGCCGGGGGTGGTCAACGGCTCGCTCATGATTGGGGACGCTAGAGCCGCCCCGAAAAGGATGTCAAGAGGTGTCCATTGTCCTTCACCTGCGGCAATGTTCCCGCAATGTACGAGGGGAGCGTGCGTGGAGAAGCGACGGAAGCGCTCCTGACCGCGGCCTCGTCGGGCATTATGTGCGCATGCATATCTCCGCGAAGGCGGACTACGCCACGCGGGCCCTGTTGGAGCTCGCCTGCGAACCTGCCCGTCCGCTCACGTGCGAGGCGATCGCCTCCTCGCAGCAGATCCCGTTCCGGTTCCTGAAGTCCGTGGTGGGCGAGTTGCGCAGAGCCGGCCTGGTGCGCAGCCAGCGCGGCTGCGAGGGCGGCTACTGGCTCGGCCGGCCCGCCCACGAGATCACGCTCCTCGACGTCGCCCGCGCCGTGGACGGTGAGTTGATCACCCTGCGCGGCGAACCGCTGGCCGGGCTCGACTACCCCGGCCCCGCGGGCGGTCTGCCCGGGGTGTGGCGCCAGATCGAGGCGGACGCCGCCGCCGTCCTGGGCGGCACGACCCTGGCCACGCTGCTGCCCGCCACGACCGACGAACACCACGCTGTGGAGGGGCAGTTGAGCCGCCGGGGAGCCGCATGACGGTCCCGGACCCGCACCCCGCCCCACTCCTCGAAGTCGTCGAGTACACCGACCCCCTGTGTCCCTGGGCCTGGGGATCCGAGCCGGTGTTCCGCCTGCTGCGCGCGGCCCTCGCCGGACAGGTCCAGTGGCGTCGCGCGTACTGCATCCTCTTCGACCACGACGACGACCCCGCGCCCGACCCCGCCGCGGAGACCGCCTGGTACGCGCGCTACGTCGAGGACATCAGCGCCCACACCCACGCACCACGAGCACATCGCCTGAGCCGCGTCGCCGCGAGTTCCTGGCCGGCCTCCCTGGTCGCGAAGGCCGCCGAGGCCCAGGGCACGGAGGTGGCCGACCGGGTGCTACGGCGGCTGCGGGAGAGCGTGTTCGTGCTCGGGGAGCCCGCGGACACCGCCGAGTCGGCGTTGTCGGCGGTGTCCGGCGTACCCGGCCTCGATGTCGGCCGGCTCGCGGCCGACGCGGCGTCGGCCGACGTACTCGAGGGGGTGCGGGCCGACCGTGCCGAGGCGCGCAGGCCGGTCGAGGAGGTGCTGTCGGTGCGCGCCGGCACCTCGCCGCATCCGGGTACCGCCAAGGAGACCCCGGACGGCCAACACCGGTACGCGCTACCGACGTTGCTCCTGCGCACCGCCACCGAACACCGTGTCGTACCCGGCTGGCGGCCGTACGAGGAGTACGTCCGCGCCGTCACCGAACTCAGCCCCGGGCCGCTGCCCGCACACAAGCCGCCGGCCCCGGCGGAGGCGCTCGCGCGGTACCGGACCCTGACCGATCCGGAGCGCGCGCTGCTGACCGACGGCGGCTCGTGGCCTCCGGCGGGCGCCGTCCGGGTCGACACCGGCAACGGGCCGTTGTGGCTGCACCCGGAGGAGGCCGCGGCGCGTCCCGCCGTAGCCCCCGCCCCTCCCTCCGGGCCCTGACAGGGCTCTGATCAGCGGTCAGAGACCGTCCCGCCCAATGAGACACCAATTGGTGTCCATTGACAGTCCCGGACGGCCGGCCCCAGGATGTGCAGCATGCTCACGACGCACCCCGGTGTGGTGTGCCGCTACGTGGACCTGCGGCGCACCTGTAGCGCTCTCTGTCGCTGACCCGCCGCCCCCGGCCCACAGGCGCCTGACCCCGCTCCCGTAGGCATCGGCGCCCCACCGCCTCGCCGACCGGCGCCCGTCTTCCCGCGCCGCTCCCTTCGCGCTTCGTCGCCGTCTCTCCGCCTCCGTATCCCGGTTCTCCCCCGTGCTCCGCCGACGCCTCATGCCCTGGGCGCGGCATGCCTCCGTGCGCCTCGAAGCCGCATCGGCATGTCCGCCGTCCCGGTCAGCGGTGTCCGGCCCCTCGGGTCAGCCGCCCTCGCTCCCCTTCCGCCGCCGCGGCGCGGCCGGGAGCCCTCGAAGAAAGAAATCACGATGTCCGGACGACTCACGCCCCGCAGACCCCGGTCGGCCCTCCGCTCCGGCCGGCTGCGTGCCGCCGCCCTGGGGACCGCCCTCGCCACCGTGCTCGTCCCCGCCCTCAGCGCCTGCGGCGGCGACGCCTCGACGGCCGGCGGCAGCGCCACGCTGAAGTGGGCCTCCTCCTACTTCCCCACCCACTGGGACCCGGTCGTCAGCGGCAGCGGCGCCCAGTTCCGCGAACTCGCCCTGGTCTACGCCTCGTTGACCCGCACTGACGCGACCGGCAAGGCCGTGCCCGACCTGGCCAAGAGCTGGGAGTACAACGCCAAGGGCGACCAGATCACGTTCCATCTGCGCTCCGGCCTCAAGTTCAGCGACGGTACGCCGGTCGACGCCGCCGCAGTGAAGGCTGCGATCGTCCGGGCCCAGAAGCAGAAGAACTCCGCGCTCTTCGGCGACCTCACCTCCATCAAGTCGGTGGACGCCAACGGACTGGACGCGGTGCTCCACCTCAGCCAGGTCGACTACCAGATCCCCCAACTCCTCGGCGAGCGCGTGCTCCAGATCGCCAGCCCCAAGGCGGCCGCGTCCCCGACCAAGCTGGACCAGAGCCCGGTCGGCGCGGGTCCGTTCATCGTCACGCAGCTCGTCCCGGGCACCAAGGTCCTCCTGAAGAAGAACCCGGACTACTGGGACGCCAAGGACATCCACATCGACAACGTGGAGCTGACCTCGGCCCCCGACGCGGCGACGGTCGTCTCCGGACTCCAGACCGGTGTCTACAACTTCGCCGACATCGCGCCCAGTCAGGCCGAGGCCGCGAAGAAGGCGGGTCTCGACGTCTTCGTCCAGCCCGGTTTCAACGCCAACAACCTCAGCCTCAACGTCAACAAGGCGCCGTTCGACAACGCCAAGGTCGTCGACGCGGTCCGCTACGCGATCAACCGCCAGGAGTTCGTCGACAAGCTGACCTTCGGCTACGGCTCGGCGACCAACCAGCCCTTCCCCAAGGGCTATGTGGCCTACGACCCGCAGTCCGCGAACGACTACGCCTACGACCCGGCCAAGTCCAAGCAGCTGCTCTCGGAGGCCGGTTACAAGGCGGGCCAGATCAAGCTGAACCTCGTCATCCCGGCCGAGGATCCCCAAGCGGAGATCGTCCAGGCGCAGTTGGCGAAGGTCGGCATCACCGTGACCATCAAGGTCGACAAGAACTGGGCCACCCCGTTCTTCGCCAAGGACCTGACGTTCTCGCTGTACGGGACGACGGGCCGTGACTCCGCGGCGCAGACCCTGACCGCGCACTTCGGTCCGAACGGTCCGCTCAACCTCAGCTCGCCGTACGAGCCTTCGGGCTTCGAGGCGGCCATCGCCAAGGTCCGCCAGACCCCGCTGGACTCGCCCGACTACGCGAAGGTCCTCCAGGCGGCGACCCGGGCCGGCCTGCAGAGCAAGGCGCTGGTCTTCACCTACTCCTCGCCCAACCTGATCGCCAAGAGCAAGTCCATCTCCGCCCTGCCCAAGAACCCGGCCCACATCGACTGGACCGGCGTGACCATCTCCGGCAGCAACTGACACTCCGTCAACTCCCAAGCAGAGTCTCTACAGAGAGGGGGCAAGCCATGACGACGACGGAGGCACCGGCCACTTCACCCGACGTCCGTCATCGGGGCGCCACGACCGGGGCGCGGCGCACGCTGGGCCGCGTCCTGGTCACCCTCGCCCGGTCGATCGCGATCTTCGTGCCCGTGTTCCTGGTCGCGACGTTCGTGACGTTCGCGCTGCGGTCGCTGAGCGGGCTCAGCCCGGCGCGGATCCAGCTGGGCGAGGAAGCAACTCCCGAGGCGGTAGCCAGAGTCGAAGCGCAGTGGGGCCTCAACCGGCCCTTCCTCGTGCAGTACGTGGACTGGCTGGGCGGCGTCCTGCACGGACAGCTCGGCACCAGTTGGACCAACGGCGCGGACATCTCCACCCTCATCGGCCTCGGCCTGGGCGTGAGCCTGTCGGTGGCGATCTTCGCGCTGCTCATCGGCGTGGTCGCGGGCTTCGGTCTCGGCACGCTCGCCGCGCTGCGTCGCACCACCTGGATCGACCGCGCGATCACGGGCTTCGTCACGGTGATCTCGGTGATGCCGGCCTTCGTCGTCGGCATCGTGCTGGTCGCGGTGTTCGCGGTGGGACTGCATGTGTTCCCGTCCGCCGGATACGTCCCGGCGGCGCAGGGGTTCGGTCCCTGGCTCGCCCATATCACCCTGCCCGCCGTCGCGTTGAGCTTCGACGTCGTCGCCGACGTCGCCCGCCAACTGCGGTCCAGTCTCATCGCCGCCTATCGCGAGAACTACGTGACGGGCGCGGTGGTACGGGGGCTGAGTCCGCGGCGGATCTTCTTCGGGCATGTGCTGCGCAACGGCCTCGGCCCGGCGCTCGCCACACTCGGTCTGAAGTTCCCCACGCTGGTCGGCGCCTCCGTCGTCACGGAGTGGATCTTCGGACTCCAGGGCTTCGGCCGGTTCGCGAACGACTCCGCGCAGGCCGGTGACGTACCGGCCGTCCAGGGGGTCCTCGTGGTGTCGATCGTCCTGGTCGTCGTCTTCAACCTGATCGTCAACCTGGTGCTGGCACGCGTGACGCCGGCCTCGCAGCGGGGGGTGTGACCATGGGGCGCCGTGTGCTCTCCCTGACGTCCGGCCGGATCGCCCTGGTGATCCTGACCGTGATCGCCCTGCTCGCCCTCCTCGGCCCGGTGATCGCCCCGCACGACCCGCTGGCCACCAGTTCCGACACTCTCGCCGGCTCCTCGGGCGGCCACTGGCTGGGGACGGACTATCTCGGCCGCGATGTGCTGAGCCGGCTGCTCGACGGCTCCCGGGTCAGCGTGCTCGGCGCACTCGAGGTCGCCCTCACGGCGCTGGGGGTCGGCGCGATTCCCGGCATCCTGTCCGTCTACCTCGGGCGGGTCTTCGAGTGGATGACCCTCCGGCTGACCGACACGCTGGTCGCGCTGCCCTTCCTGCTGTTCGCCGTCGCCGTGGTCGCGCTGCTCGGCAACGGCATCACGCAGGCGATGCTGGTCACCGGGGTGCTCGTGTCCCCGCTGTTCTACCGGGTGGCCCGCGCCGCCACCCTGGCCGTGGCCCGCTCGCCGTACGTGGAGGCGGCGCTCATCTCCGGCGCCTCCATCGGGTGGGTCGTGCGGCGGCACGTCTGGGTCAAGGTGCTGCCGCCGATCGCGGTCGCGCTCGCGCAGACCATCGGCGTCGGTTTCGTCATCGTCTCGTCCCTGACCTTCCTGGGGATCGGCGTCCAGCCGCCCGCGCCCACCTGGGGCGGGCTGCTCGCCTCGGACCTCGGCTATCTCACCCAGAAGCCGTGGGCGCCGCTGGTCCCCGCCCTGCTGATCATGATCACCGTCTGGGCCTGCAACCTCCTCGCCGACGCGATCCGTGACGTCTCCGGCGAGGCGGGCCGCGCCCTGGTCAACAACCGCAAGGCACGCGCCCATCGGCTCGCCGGGACCGACTCCGACGCCGACCTCGCTCACGTTCACGCCGGAGGTGCGTGATGGCCAGTCCCTCCACGAAGGTCCTGACACAGCCCGTGACGCCGGGTGCCGCGGAACCCGTCCGCCCGCCGGCCGCTCCCTCGACGCCCGTGCTGTCCGTACGCGATGTACGCATCAGCGACCGGGCCGCCGGACAGGAGATCGTCCACGGCGTCAACTTCACGCTCACGCCCGGCAGTTCGGTCGGTATCGTCGGCGAGTCCGGCAGCGGCAAGACCCTCACCTGCCGGGCCACGCTGGGCATCCTACCCGCCCACTTCGAGGTCACTTCGGGCTCGATCGAGATCGACGGCCAGGACATCTCCGGCTTCTCGTCGGACCGGTGGACGGCCCTGCGCGGCGCCACGATCAGCGCGGTCTTCCAGGACCCGGCGTCGTATCTCAACCCCTCGATCCGCGTGGGCGCGCAGATCGCCGAGGTCCTCCGGGTCAAGAAGGGCCTCAAGCGCCGCGACGCGCGCCGCCAGGCGATCGAACTGCTCCACGCGGTGCATCTGCGCGACCCGGAGCTGGTCTACAGCCAGTACACCTTCGAGCTCTCCGGCGGCATGCTCCAACGCGTCCTCATCGCGGCCGCGATCGCCGCCGACCCGCGCATCCTCATCGCCGACGAGGCCACCACCGCGCTCGACGTCACCGTCCAGGCAGAGATCCTCGACCTGCTGGCCGATCTGCGCGAGCGCACCGGCCTGGCGCTGGTCCTGGTCTCCCACGACCTGGCCGTCGTCGCCCAGCTCTGCGACGAGGTCCTCGTCATGCGGCAGGGCGAGGTGGTCGAACAGGGCCCGACGCACGAGGTGTTGCACCACCCGCGACACGAATACACCCGGCTGCTGATCGCCGAGCACGAGCAGTACGGCCTGGACAAGTTCCTCGCGGCAGAGGTCACAGAGGACGCGGAGGAGAAAGCATGAGCACCGAGCACGCCGCCCCCGTCCTTGAGGTCACCGACCTGGACGTGCACTACGGCCTGCGCAGGCGCCGCCGTCAGGCCCTGCGCGGTGTCTCGCTGAGCATCGCGGCGGGCGAGACCGTCGGAATCATCGGTGAGACCGGCTCCGGCAAGTCGACGCTCGCGCGGGCCGCGCTCGGCCTGGTGCGCGCCTCGGCCGGATCGATCGTGATCGACGGCGAGGAGGTCGGCGCGTACGGCCATCGCCAGTGGCGCGCGCTGCGGCGCCGGGGTGTGATCCAGTACGTCTTCCAGGACCCGCTGCGCAGCCTCGACCCGGACGTGACGGTCGAGACGTCCCTGGCCGAACCGCTGCTCATCCAGGGCGTGTCCAAGCAGGAGGCCGCGACTCGGGTGCGCGCGTTCCTCGACCGTGTCCGGCTCTCCGAGGAACTGCTCGACCGGCTGCCGGGCGAGTTGTCCGGCGGTCAGCGTCAACGCGTCGCGGTGGCAAGGGCATTGGTGACCGAGCCGCGGCTCGTCATCCTCGACGAACCGGTGAGCGCCCTCGACTCCGCCAACCGCGTGCAGATCCTCCAGATCCTCAAGGAACTCCGCGCCGACGGCGTCGCCCTCGTCTTCATCTCGCACGACCTCGGGTCCGTCGCCGGGGTCGCCGACCGTATCGCCGTGCTGTACCAGGGCGAGTTGGTCGAGGTCGGCGCCACCGCCGACGTCATCAACCAGCCGCAGCACCCTTACACGCGCCTGCTCGTCCGCTCCGCGCCCACCCTGCACAGCGCGGCGGCGGACCGGGCCGAACGAGAGGCCCTGCGCGCCCTTCTGCACGCCTGACCCGCCCTCCCCCGAACTCCCCCTGACAGAACAGGAACAGCCATGTCCCGCACGCTCCACCTCGCACTGCACCCCTACGGCGTGGGCGGCCCCGGCCAGCACGGCCTGTGGAAGGACCCGCGCGTCGCGAAGAACGCCAGCATCGACATCAACTACTACATCCGGCTGGCGCAGGCGGCCGAACACGCCCTGTTCGACGCCCTGTTCATCGTCGACAGCCAGTTCATCAACTCCACTTACCCGGCGCACTATCTCAACCGCCTCGAACCGCTGACCCTGTTGTCGGCCGTGGCCACCCACACCAAGCACCTCGGCCTGGTGGGCACGGCGAGTTCGACGTACAACTCGCCCTTCAACCTCGCCCGCCGCTTCGCCTCGCTCGACCACATCAGCGGCGGCCGGGCCGGCTGGAACGTGGTGACCAGCTTCGACACCGGCACCGCGCGGAACTTCGGGCTCGACGAACACCTCGACTACGCCACCCGCTACGGCCGTGCCCTGGAGTTCGTGCAGGCCGCACGGGGGCTGTGGGACTCGTACGAGGACGACGCGTTCCCCGCCGACGTCGAGCGGGGCGTGTTCCTCGACCCGGCCAAGCTGCACGAACTCAACCACGAGGGCGCGCACTTCAAGATCGCGGGCCCGCTGAACCTCTCCCGCTCCCCGCAGGGCCAGCCGGTGATCTTCCAGGCCGGGGTGTCCGAGGAGGGCCGTGATCTCGCCGCGCAGGTCGCCGAGGGCATCTTCGCGCCCGGGGGCACCCTGGAGTCGTCGCGCGACTACTACGCCGACGTCAAGAAGCGCGCGACCGCCTACGGCCGCGACCCGGAGCACGTCAAGATCCTCATCCACGGCGGCCCGGTCGTCGCCGCCACCGACGAGGCGGCCCGCCGTCGCGAGCGGGAGATCTTCGAGGAGGACGACGACTTCAGCCGCAACCTCGCTCTGCTGGGCCGCTCCTTCGGGGCGTACGACTTCAGCGTGCACGACCTGGACGCGCCCTTCCCCGATGTCGCCCACCTCGCCGAGAAGGGCGGGCGCACCGGCGCCTCGCAGCTCATCGCGCGGGCCAGGGCCGAGGGACTGACGCTGCGTCAAGTGGCGAAATCCGTCAATCAGTTCCGCCAGTCGCCGTTCGTCGGAGACCCGCGGACCGTGGCCGACACCATCCAGCAGTGGTTCGACGCGCGCGCCCTCGACGGCTTCAACCTCGCCTTCCGCACCGAGGAGGAGCTGAACTACTTCGTCGACAGCGTCGTCCCGCTCCTCCAGAAGCGCGGCCTGTTCCGCACCGAGTACACGTCCGACACCCTGCGCGGCAATCTCGGCCTGCCCATCCCGGCCAACCGTCACTCCCGCGAGCGCCAGCTCGTGAACGACTGAGGCCGGGCGATGTCCGAACCGACCGAGGCCACGCGATGACCGAACTGTCGGCAACGGGGGGCCGTGACGTCCACACCGTCCGCTTCCCCGCCGCCACTCCCCCGGCGACCGTCGACGTCCTCGTCGTCGGCGCCGGTCCGGTCGGCCTCGCGGCGGCCGTCGAACTGACCTCGCGGGGTGTCGAGGTCGCCGTCGTCGACCGCGCCCCGGCCGCGACACTCGTGCGGGCCGGCGCGATGGGCCACACCCCGCGGGTAGTTGAGCATCTGCGGCGCTGGGGACTGCTCCAGCGGGTCCGGGACGCGTGGACGTACCCGCCGGAATGGCACCGGGGGACCCGGCTGGTCACCTCCCTCGCCGGGCACGAGCTGGTGCCGGTGCCCGCCCCGTCGTTCACCGACCGGGCGAGCACCGCCGGGCACTCCGCCGACGAGGCACTGCGCCGCCCGCAGACCGTGTTCCAGCGGGTGTTCCTCGACCACCTGACGGAACAGGGCGTCAGCGTGTCCGGCGGTTGGGAGTTGACCGGTCTGCGCGAGGACGACGACGGCGTCTACGCGGAGGTGGTGGAGGCCGACTCCGGCCGCTCGCGCACCGTTCGGGCCGCCTACGTCCTCGGCACCGACGGAGGCAGCAGCACCACCCGCCGCCTGGCCGGCATCGACCGCGCAGGCGAGCACGCCACCGAGAAGCGGCTGCGGCTCATCGTTCGCACCGGTGACATCGCGGACCGGGTGGGGCCCGCACCGAGTGCGACGAACATCGTCGTCAACGCCCGCGCCTCCGGCTTCCTCGCCGCCGTGAGCGCGCGGGAGTGGCGGGTGTACGCCGGCCCGTATCCACTCGAACACGAGCCCAGCGAGGGCGAGTTGCTGGAGGTCGGCCGGGCCGCGTTCGGCCTGGACATCGATCTGGAGCTGGTGTCCGCGACGACCTTCTACCACGCCACCCGGATCGCGGAGACGTTCCGTCGGGGGCGGGTCCTGCTGGCCGGTGACGCCGCCCATGTCCGCACGCCCGGCGGCAACTTGGGCGAGGGCATCGGCGATGTCGTCAACCTGGGATGGAAGTTGGCGGCGGTGCTCGACGGACATGCCCCGCCGAGCCTGCTGGACTCCTACGACCAGGAGCGCCGCCCGCACAACTGGCGTGTCGCAGAGCACTCGTTGGAGCGGGCGCGCCGCTCGGAGGTCACGCTGGCCGAGATCCGGGCCGGCGGCATTCCCGACGACATCGACCTCGGGGAGGACGCCGTACGGCGGCGGGCGGAGATCGGTGCTCGCCTGCGCCGGGACCGTTTCGGCAGTGACGGGGTCGCCTTCGACGAGCGGTACGACGCCTCGGCGGTCGTCTGGTACGAACCCGGCCAGCTCGACACCGAACAGCCCTGGCGCGCCGACGTGTACGAGGACGATCCGCGCCCGGGTCACCGTGCGCCGGACGGCCCCGTCGACCCTGGCAGCGGCACCCTCTACGACCGCCTCGGCACCTCCTTCGGCCTGCTCGTCCTCACCGAGGACCGAACCGTCGAGCGGGCCTTCGTCGCGGAAGTCGCCGCGCGTGGGCTGCCGTTCACGGTCGTCCACCTCACGGACCCCGCGGCGCGGGCCGTCTACGGCACGACCAACGTCCTGATCCGCCCCGATCAGCACGTCGTCTGGCGCGGTACCCATTTGCCCGACGCGGGCGCCGCCGCCGTACTCGACCAGGTGCTGGGACTGGTCGCGGCGACGGCCGTACGCACACCCACCCCGGTCTCCACCGCAGCCTGACACCGAAAGGCCATCACCCCATGACGAGCGAGAGACCACGCTTCCGGCTCGGTTTCCTCACCCACGTCCAGGGCCGCGACGACGACATCGCCCGCACCTACCGCAACGCGCAGGAACTCTTCGTCGTGGCCGACGAGTTGGGCTTCGACGTCGGCTGGGTCGCTCAGCACCACGTGCCCCTCGGGGGCGGCGGGCTGTCCTCCCCGTGGACCTTCCTCGCCCACGCGGCGGCCCGTACGACCCGGATCCGGCTCGGCACCGCGATCACCGTCCTTCCGCTGGAGGATCCGGTCCGGCTCGCCGAGGACATCGCGACCGTCGATACGCTCAGCGGGGGCCGCGTGGAGTTCGGCGCGGGCAGCGGATCGAGCGAGGTGGAGTACGCGGCGTTCGGCAAGGACGTGGCCCGCAAGCGCGAACTGACCAGTGAGAACCTCGACATCGTGCGCCGGGCCCTCGACCGCCGCGAGGTGGGCACGCCCGGTTTCCGCATCCAGCCCCGGCCGGGCGACTTCAACGACCGTGTCTGGCAAGGGGTGTTCAGCGCGCAGGGCGCCGAGTACGCCGCCCGGAGCGGTTCGAATCTGCTGCTCAACCGGGCGGCCTACGGCTTCGACGCGCCCACCGACGAGGTCCAACGTCCTTGGGCCGACGCCTACTTGGCCGCCTGGAACCAGCCGCACGCACCGCGCATCGGCCTCTCGCGTTTCGTGTTCCCGGCCAAGGACCGGCGCACGGCGCTCGCGGCGATCGGTGACGACGTCCACCGGGCGGCGCTGCGCATGGCGGAGCACGGCGCCTTCCCCAAGGGCCTTGACCAGGACGGGGCGTTGCGCCGCTTCCACTCCTTCTACGGCCATCCCGAGGAGATCGTCGCGGCGCTCGGGCAGGAGCGGGTGCTGCCCGTCGCGACTGACCTGATCACCCAGTTCAACCCGGCCGTCCCCGACCACGACGCGGCCGTCCGCGCCCTCGAACTCATCGCCACCGAAGTGGCGCCCGCGTTGGGCTGGCAGCCCGCACGGGTGGCCGAACCCGCATCAGCAGGAGTGTGAAATGACCCAGTACACCGACTACTTCGGCCCCGAGGGCCTCCTCGTCCGGGGCACGGTCATCGTCGTCCCCGGCCGTGGCGAGACCCGGGCCACCTACACCCGCTTCGGCAGGCGACTCGCCGCCGACGCCTACCGCGTCCGCGTCGTCGACGCCCCCGACCTCGACACCGAGGACCTGACCACGCTCGCCGCCCGCCTCTCCGAAGCCGCCGAGGACACGGCCGCCGAGAACGGTGTCGTACGGCCCCTCGTCCTCGTCGGAGCCGACTCGGGCGCAGCCGCCGTAGCCGCGCTCCTCGGTCGGGCACTCGACACGCAGCCCGACGCCGTGGTCCTCGCGGGGCTGCCCGGCCGGGCCCCCGGTACCACCGCGACCGCCGGCACCTGGGACGAGGAACTCGACGTCCGCACCTCCTGCCCCGCCCACCGGGGCAATCTCACCCAGGACCCCGAGGTACGCCGCGGCTCGCTCGACGACGCCGTACCGGAAGCCGTGCTCGCCGCCGCCCACGACGGTGAGACCGCCGTCCCCGTCCTGCTCCTCGTCGGCGACGCGGACCCGCTCGCGGACCACGAGGCGCTCGCGCACACCGCCAAGTCCCTTGCGCGGGCCCGGCTTTCGGTCGTGCACGGCGCGCACCACGACGTGCTCAACGACCTCCAGCACCGCTCGGTGGCCGCCGAGGTCGTCACCTTCCTGGAGACGCTGCGCAACGAGCTGAGGCCGCTGGTCACGGTGCGGTCGAGCGCCTGGTGAGTGTCCTTCCGCCGACCCGGTACACCGTCTGAACCCCGACCTCGAAAGGTCCCGTCATGGCCTCGATCCTGTCCGTCTCCGGAAGCCCCTCCCCCACCTCCCGCACCACCCGACTCCTGCGTCACCTGGACGACCGGCTCCGCCGCCAGGGCCATGACGTGACTCCGCTGGAGGTACGCACGCTGCCCGCGCAGGCCTTGCTGGGCGCCGACTTCGGGCATCCGGCGATCGCCGCCGCCACGGCGCTGTTCGAGCAGGCGGACGGGGTGGTGATCGGTACGCCGATCTACAAGGCCGCCTACTCGGGCCTGTTGAAGTCGCTCCTCGATCTGCTCCCGCAGTACGCCCTGACCGGGAAGACGGTGCTGCCGCTGGCCACGGGCGGCAGCACGGCCCATGTCCTGGCGATCGACTACGCGTTGCGTCCGGTGCTGAGTTCCATGGGGCCCTCGCACATCGTGCCGGGGTGGTTCACGCTCGACAAGGACATCACGGTCGGCGAGGACGGCTCGCTGACCGTCGCATCCGCGACGGCCACGGCGCTGGAGCAGGTCACGGACCACTTCTCCCGGGCGCTGGGAGGGCGTACGGCGGTGCTCGCGTCCACCGGGTGAACGAGGCCGGCCTCGGGGTCGGATATGGCAGTCGTGTGTCAACTCCCCACGTCAGACTGGTTCTCCGGGACCGGCTGTGGTTCGCTCACCGCATGACCGTGCTCGTGACCCGCCGCCACGTCGACTACGTGCGTGTCACCACCATGGCCTGTTCCGCCGTGAGCTGACGCCCCGCTCCCCTTCCCCTCCTCGACCGCACCCCGCTGTCCGCCGCCTGCCCAGGCACCGCGCACAGCCCTGCGGTCCCTGTCCGACCCCGCACCCGCACGCCGCACAAGGGAGAACAATGAGCCAGCCCATCGACTCCGTCACCGGGGGTCACACACCCGAGGACGAACCCGCAGGTCCGGACACCTCGGCCTGGTCGTTCGAGACCAAGCAGATCCACGCCGGTGCCGCGCCGGACCCGACGACCGGGGCGCGGGCGACGCCGATCTACCAGACCAGCTCGTTCGTCTTCCGTGACACCCAGCACGCCGCCGACCTGTTCTCGCTGGCCGAGCCCGGCAACATCTACACCCGGATCCACAACCCCACCCAGGACGTCTTCGAGCAGCGCGTCGCAGCCCTCGAGGGCGGGGTCGCCGCCGTCGCTCTCGCCTCCGGCCAGGCCGCCGAGACCCTCGCTATCCTCACCCTGGCGTCCGCGGGCGACCACCTGGTCTCCAGCACGTCCCTGTACGGCGGTACGTACAACCTGTTCCGCCACACGCTGCCGAAGTTCGGCATCGAGGTGTCCTTCGTCGACGACCCGGACGACCTCGACGCCTGGCGCGCGGCGATCCGCCCGAACACGAAGGCCCTGTTCGCCGAGACCCTCGGCAACCCGCGCGGCAACGTCCTCGACGTACGGGGCGTGGCGGACGTCGCGCACGAGGCCGGCGTCCCGCTGATCGTCGACAACACCGTGCCGACCCCGTACCTGCTGCGGCCGATCGAGCACGGCGCCGACATCGTCGTCCACTCCGCGACGAAGTTCCTCGGCGGACACGGCACCACCATCGCCGGTGTCGTGGTCGACGGCGGCACCTTCGACTTCGGCGCGCACGCCGAGCGCTTCCCCGACTTCAGCGAGCCGGACCCCAGCTACCACGGCCTGCGGTACTGGCCGGCGCTCGGCCCGGGCGCCTTCGCCATCAAGCTGCGCGTGCAGCTGCTGCGCGACCTCGGCCCGGCGATCTCGCCGCACTCCGCGTTCCTGCTGCTCCAGGGCGTGGAGACGCTCAGCCTGCGCATCGAACGCCACTCGTCCAACGCCCAGGCCCTCGCGGAGTGGCTGGAGCAGCGCGACGAGGTGGCCGCCGTCCACTATCCGGGCCTCGAGTCCAACAGGTGGTACGAGGCGGGACAGCGCTACCTTCCGCGCGGTGCCGGGGCGGTGCTGGCCTTCGAACTGCGGGACGGGGTCGAGGCCGGAAAGCGTTTCGTGGACGCGGTCGAGCTGTTCAGTCATCTCGCCAACATCGGGGACGTCCGCAGTCTCATCATTCACCCGGCGTCCACGACCCACAGTCAGCTGGACGACGCCCAGTTGGCCGCGACCGGCACCTCGCCGGGGCTGGTGCGGCTGTCCGTCGGCATCGAGAACCTCGCCGATCTGAAGGCCGACCTGGAGGCCGGGTTCCGCGCGGCCAAGGGCGCGTCCTGAACACCGTACCGACTCCGTCAGCGGTCCCCCTTCCGCCGGCCTCCGGGGCCTGGCGGGAGGGGGATCCGCCCGGGCGCCGTCAGTGGCACGCCCGGGAGAAGCCCCTCGCGCTGGAGGCGGGCGGTGAACTGCCCGGCGTACGGCTGGCGTTCGAGACCTGGGGACGGCTCGCACCGGACCGCTCGAACGCCGTGCTCGTGCTGCACGCGCTCACCGGCGACAGTCATGTCGCCGGGCCCGTCGAGCCCGGTCACCCCACCGCCGGTTGGTGGGACGCACTGGTCGGACCTGGTCAAGTCCTGGACACCGAACGGTGGTTCGTCGTCGCGCCGAACGTTCTCGGCGGCTGTCAGGGCAGCACCGGGCCGTCCTCGCCCGGCCCCGGCGGGCGGAGTTGGGGCGGAGACTTCCCGTTCCTGACCCAGCGCGACCAGGTCGCCGTAGAAGCCGGACTGGCGGACGAACTGGGCGTCGAACGTTGGGCGTTGGTGATCGGCGGTTCCATGGGTGGGATGCGCGCGCTGGAGTGGGCGGTGTCGTATCCGGAGCGGACGGACGCGCTTCTGCTGCTCGCCACCACGGCGGCGGCGAGCGCCGAGCAGATCGCGTGGGCCAACATCCAGCTGCACGCGATCCGTTCGGATCCGCACTGGCACGGCGGCGACTACCACGACACCGGCCGAGGACCGCTCGCGGGACTCGGCCTCGCCCGGCGCCTCGCCCATGTCACCTACCGCAGCGAACCGGAGTTGGCGGTCCGCTTCGGCCGTACGGCACAGGGGGCGGAGGACCCGTGGAACGGCGGCCGGTACCAGGTCGAGTCGTATCTCGACCATCACGCCGCCAAGTTGGTGCGCCGTTTCGACGCGGGCAGCTATGTCACCCTCTCCGAGGCGATGAACAGCCACGACATCGGTCGCGATCGCGGGGGCACGCGCGCGGCGCTGCGCCGGGTGACCGCGCGGACGCTGGTCGCCGGGGTCGACTCCGACCGGCTCTATCCGCCGTCCCAGCAGGCCGAGTTGGCGGCGGGAATCCCGGGGGCGGACCGGCTCCGGGTGGTCGAGTCGCCGTACGGCCACGACGGGTTCCTGATCGAGACGGAGCAGGTCGGCGCGCTGGTGCGCGAACTCGTGGGCTAGGGAGCGTTCCTGACGGCGCGCTGTGTACCGTACGTCCGGGAGATCAGACAACGCTCCCTGCGCGTCGGCGACTTGGGTGGGCCTGCTCCGCCCGTGGGGGTGGAGTTCAGACATGAGCGGAACTTCGATGCACTCGAGCGGAGAAGTGCGCGAGGCGTGGGGCCGGGTCACCGCGTGGCTCGAACGCAACGACCCTGAGACGCTCGCCGCGCTCGGCGGCCCGGGGAGCGATGCGGCCATCAGGGAAGCCGAGTCGCGCATGGGTCTGGCTCTGCCGGCGGAGCTGCGGGAGTGGCTGCTGGCGAACGACAGCGATGCCGGCAGGCAACCCGCCGCCCACTCCTGTCTGGTGGCGCTGGGGTGCGCTTTGGACATTCCCGGCGGCCACATCCTTCTGGGACTGACGGACATTCAGCGGGTCTACCTCAGCCGGATGGGCCTGGAGGAGATGCAGCCGTCCCCTGACCCAGACCATCCGTTCTGGCGTCGTGAGTGGGTGCCCATCGCCGCGGAGACCGACGGTCTCTACGGGACGTTCCTGGACGCGCTCACCGGAACCGTCGGAACCTGGGCGGAGGCGGAGGGTCCCGAGGAGGGCGTGTACGCCTCGCTGTCCGCCTTCTTCCAGGAGACGGCGGACCGGCTGGAAGGGGTGTCCTCGGGAGACTGGAGCGGCCCCGGCCGGTCCGATCGGACCCGGAGTCTCGAACCCCGCCCGGAGGACGAGCCGATACGCCGTTGGGCGCGCGCCAACGGCTACGCGGTCAATGATCGTGGGCGTGTCCCCGCGTCCATCCGCGAGGCCTACGAGATGTCGCGGCCGTGATCAGCCGCTCCGTGGTGATCCCTTAGCGCCGACGCCAGGGCAGTGCCTCCTGGTCGTCCCCGGCGTCCTCCTCGCGATGGAGCGCGGCGTTGATCGCCTCGCCGATCTCCGCGAACTGGCGTACCTGCTCGGGCGTCAGCGCGTCGAAGACGGCTCGGCGTACGGCCGCGACGTGGCCGGGGGCCGCGCGCTCCAGGAATTCGCGTCCCTGCGCGGTGAGTTCGGCGAGTTGGCTGCGCCGGTTCGCGGGGTCCTCGTAGCGGTCCAGATAGCCGGCCTCCTGGAGGCGGGTCACCGCGTGGGTCAGTCGGCTGCGGGTGATCTTGAGGCGCTCGGCCAGCTCCGACATGGTGAGGGTGGCCTTCGGGACCGAGGACAGGTGGGCCAGCAGGATGTAGTCGGCGTGCGTCATCCCCGCGTCGCGCCGCAACTGGCGGCTGAGATGGTCGGACAGGAGCGTGGAGAACTCGACGTAGGCGAGCCAGGCCCGCATCTCCTCGGCATCCAGCCAGCGCGGTGTCTCGGTCATGGTCGCACTGTAGCCGCCACCGTTTGAACCTTCACACCACCGGGCCGGGCGTGCTCGCGGTGATCCAGTCGGTGACCTGTCGCACGTAGTCCCGGTATCCGTTCCGCGCGGCGGAGACGACTCCGGCGACCTGCTCGGGTTCCGCGTCCAGACAGAGTTGCAGCAGGACATGGTGCGGCCCGTCCGCCGGTGCGAGGGCCGCCGCCAGTTCGGCATCGATCAGTCCGGCCCGCGCGGCCGCACCGAACGAGGTGGTGGGTGTCTGCGGCGGCGCCTCGCCCAACACCCCGGCGGACACATGCCGGTTGATGGCGAGGGCTAGGTCGTGCAGGAGCGCCAGGACGCGTTCGAGGGCCAGTCCGGTGCCCGGGTCGTTCTCCAGGCGCGCGCCGTCCAGCCGTCCGAGCGAGTCGAGTTGGACGACCGACTTGCGCATGGTGATGAGCCGGTGCTCGATCGCCGCGCGGTCGACGGTCACCGGCGCCGCCTCTGCCCTCGTTGTGGTCATCGCCGCAGCGTGCCACGCCCGGATCGCGCGCCCGGCCCCCGATTCCGTCTGGTGGGACAGGCGATGGACGGCCGCTGCCGTCGGGGGGACAGTCGTGCCCCGTGGTCAACCGGGACAACCAGGGCAAGGTGGGTACGGAATGCGGCAGTTGAGTGACCTCTTCCGTAATTTCATGCAGCTTGGATACGTGACCGACGACATCGACGCCGCTGCGGCGTTCCTGGAGTCGAGGCTGGGCACGGTCCAGTGCGTCAAGCACTTCAAGTCCTCGCTGGGCGGCGGTCTGCCGCCCTCCGGTGCCGACGACCCGCGCGGCACCTACGTCGTGGTGGACGGGGTACCCGCCGACGAGTGGGTCATCGATGTCGCCCTGGTCAACGCCGGTCCGACCAACCTGGAGATCATCCGCCCGGTCGGCGGCAAGGTCGACCTCTATCGCGGTGCCGTCCGGCCCGGCGAACCGGCGACGCTGCATCATCTGGGCTTCCGCGTCGACGACTTCGACGAGGCGTCCGCGATCGTCGCCGCGAGCGGCAGGTCGTGGAAGCAGTACGGGGACAGCGGCGCCATCCGCTTCGGATATCTCGACATGACGGCCGAGTTGGGGCACTTCGTCGAGGTCATGGAGCTCGACGAGGAGGCCGCGCAAGGGTTCGCACACCTTGAGGCGGCATCGAACGCGGGCCGGAACTGAGTGCACTGAATCGTTCGGCACGGCCCACCTCCGCGTGAGTCGGCCCGTGTCCATCCATGCTCGACACCTGGTGAGAGGAACCGTCATGAGCGGCGCAGGCACAGCTGATTCCTACGATGTCATCGTCGTCGGCTCGGGCGCGGGGCTGGTCGGCGCGTACGCCGCGGCCTCGCGCGGGCTGCGCACGCTGGTCATCGAGAAGACGGAGTACGTCGGCGGGACCACGGCCTATTCGGGCGCCGGGATCTGGCTCCCCGGCAACGCGGCCGAGCAGCGGGCCGGTGTCGAGGACGGCCCCGACGTTGCCCGCCCCTACCTGGACGCGATCGTCGGCGACGACTCACCGGCAGCGCTGCGGGAGGCCTTCCTTCAGGTGGGGGCCACCCTGATCGACGAGTTGGAGAAGAACCCGCGGTTCGGCCGGTTCTTCTGGCAGGGCGTGCCCGACTACTTCGCCGGACGTCCCGGCAGCCTGCCCCAGGGCCGCACGATCTTCCCCGAGAACCTCGACCGCTCCGAACTCGGGGAGCTGGAACCGCTGGTGCGCAGGCCGCTGTGGACGGAGCGCTGGGGAGTGGAGGTCCCGTCGGAGATGATCGGCGGCCAGGCCCTCATCGGCCGCGCGCTGCTCGCGTTGATGGAGACCGGCAACGGAACCGTGCGCACGAACACCGCGCTGGAGCGCCTGATCGTCGAGGACGGCACGGTCGTAGGAGTAGAGGCCCTGAGCGAGGGCGAGTTGGTGACCTTCCGCGCCGAGCGGGGCGTCCTGCTCGCCGCCGGCGGTTACGAGCGGAA
The DNA here is from genome assembly GCF_016612545.1 of Streptomyces sp. MBT65. Lineage (GTDB taxonomy): Bacteria > Actinomycetota > Actinomycetes > Streptomycetales > Streptomycetaceae > Streptomyces. Next base: position 49,239 of record NZ_JAENRY010000017.1, read on the forward strand.
CGGCCCGCTGCGTGAGCGCTACCAGCCCGGACTCACCGACGAGTGGACCCAGGGCTGCGAGGGCAACACCGGCGACGCCCTCACCGCGGGCATCGACATCGGCGCGGCGACCGACCTCCTCGACGAGTCGTGGTTCGCACCGGGCCTCGTCGTACCCGACACCCGCCCGGTGTTCTACACCTCGGTCTGGAGCGGCATCTGGGTCAACTCCGCCGGACAGCGCTACCTCAACGAGCGTCTGCCGTACGACCGTGCCGGGCACGAGATGCTCAAGGCGCACCGGTCCTCGCACGTGTCGCACCTGCCCACGCACTGGGTGTTCGACCAGCGCCAGCTCGACAACAGGCGGGCGCTCGCCGGGCTGCCGGTCGCGCCGCAGGTGCCCGGCTGGTTCGACGTCGAGAAGTTCCTCGCCGCCGGTGTGCTGAAGCGGGCCGAAACGCTGGAGGAACTGGCGGAGTTGATCGGCCTGCCCGAGGGCGCACTCACCGAGAGCGTCGAGCAGTTCAACGGGTTTGCCCGCAACGGAAAGGACGAGCAGTTCGGTCGCGGTGAGGATCCCTGGGACCTGATGATCACGCACATGGCGGGGGCGCACACGGACGGGCCCAACCCCTGCCTGGGCGTGATCGACAAGCCGCCGTTCTACGCGGCCACGATCGTGCTGTCCGACCTGGGGACCAAGGGGGGCCTCAAGACGGACGAGCACGCGCGCGTGCTGCGGCCCGACGGTTCTGTGATCAACGGTCTGTACGCGTCGGGGAACACGATGGCCCCGATGTCCGGCCGGATCTACCCGGGCGCGGGCGGTCCCGTGGGTTCGTCGATGGCGTTCTCCTACATCGCCGCCGTCGACATGGCGGGCGCGGACCGGTAGTCACACGTCGAACGCTCAACTCCCCCTCGGAGGCGGTCTCTTCGAGAGGGAGTGGCGTGCTCAGGCGGACTCGGTCGAGTGGCCGGGGAACAGGGACAGCGCGGGGTCCAGGGCGACGGCCGCGTTGTTGACGGCGGTCGCCACCTCGCCGAAGCCGACGGACATGAGCCGGACCTTGCCGGGGTACGCGGTGACGTCTCCGGCGGCGTAGACCCGGTCGACCGTGGTGCGCATCCGGGTGTCGACGACGATCGTGCGCCGCTCCAGCTCGACGCCCCAGTCGGCGAGCGGTCCGAGGTTGCTGATGAAGCCGAGGGCGGCCACGACCGCGTCGACCTTCAGCACCCGGGGCTCCTCCTCGCCGTCGACCTTCAGGTGCGCCTGGCGCAGCAGCTCGTCGCCGGCGAGGGTCTCCACCTGGGCGTTGGTGACGATGTCGACGCCGCATTCGTGCAGTTCGCGGACGCTCGCCGCGTGGGCCCGGAACGCGCCGCGCCGGTGCACGAGGGTCACCGAGCGGGCGATCGGGTGCAGGGCGAGGGCCCAGTCGACGGCGCTGTCCCCGCCGCCGACGACGAGGACGTCACGGTCGGTGTGCTCGGCCGGGTCCGGGACGAAGTAGGTCAGTCCGCGGCCGAGGAACTCCTCCCCGGCCGGGAGGGTGCGCGGGGTGAACGTGCCGATCCCGGCGGTCAGTACGACCGCTCCGGCGTCGACCGTGGTGCCGTCGGAGAGGGTGACCTGGGGGCGCCCCTCGGGGGTGTGGGTGAGGTCGACGGCCTGGCGGCCGAGCAGGTAGGTCGGGTCGAAGGCGTCGGCCTGGTCCTTGAGGGCGGTGACGACATCGCGGCCGCGGGTGCCGGGGACGGCGGCGATGTCGCGGATCTCCTTCTCCGGGTAGAGCGCGGTGATCTGGCCGCCGCACTGCGGCAACGCGTCGACCAGGACGGTCCGCAGTCCGCGGAAGCCCGCGCAGTAGGCGCCGTAGAGCCCGATCGGGCCGGCGCCGACGATGAGGATGTCTGTGGTCACGGTCTCGGCCACGGGCCGACCTCCTGGAGAGAGTGGATGGGGGCGCCCCGTCGACGGCGGACTCCCGCGCTGGGAGGAGGGCTGGGCCGACAGGAGACCTCGAAGGTCGTCGGCCGGGCGAGTGTAGGGCGGCCGTGAACAGGGCCGTCGGCTCCGGTCCCGGCTGATGGGACGGCCGGTGGACGGCCCCGGACGCCGAGTGGAGAGTCGTTTGCACCGCCACCGCGACGACGGCACGGCGTCCACAGGGACAAGGAGGGCGACACTCGTGAGCGATGAGGTGCGGGTGTGGATCGATCAGAAACTCTGCACGGGTGACGGTCTGTGCACCCAATACGCCCCGGATGTCTTCGAGTTCGGCGGCGACGGACTGGCCTACGTCAAGAACGCCGCCGACGGCGAACTGCTGACGCCCGAGGGCGCGCAGGCCGATGTGTCGGAGCGGCTGCGGCTCGATGTGATCGACGCCGCCGACGAGTGCCCGGGCAACTGCATCCACGTGGTGCGGCGCGCCGACGGGACCGAGGTCGCCGGGCCCGACGCCGGCTGACATCACCTTGCGGCCGGGCCCGGAGCCGTACACGCATGTCGAGTGGAGGAGTGGTCAGAGGTGTCTGCAGTGGTTGAGCCCCAAGTGGACCGTCGCGTCCCGTGGTTCGAGGGCGATGTGCCCGCCGAGAAGGTCCCGGAGAAGTACCGGCTCGCGCGCGCGTTCGTGCCCAAGGCCCGTTATCTGGACCCCGAGTTCCTCAAGCTGGAACTGGAAAAGGTGTTCACGAAGGCGTGGTTGCTGGCCTGCCGGCTGGAGGAACTGCCGGGTGTCGGGTGTTTCGTCGAGTACGAGATCGGTGGTCATTCGATCCTGGTCGTGCGGGAGGGCAGGGACTCGATCCGCGCCTATTTCAACGCGTGCCGGCATCGCGGTACACGGCTGGCGCGAGGCCGGGGTCGGGTCGGTTCGCTCATCTGCCCCTTCCACGGCTGGCGTTGGAACCTGGACGGTTCCATCAGACTGGTCCTCGACCGTGAGGAGTTCGTGCCGCGCTCGGACGACGACCTGGGTCTGGTGCAGGTACGGGCGGAGCAGTGGGGCGGGTTCGTGTTCATCAACATGGACCCGGAAGCGAAACCGCTCCTCGAATACCTCGACCCGATCCCGCGGATCTTCGCGCCGTTCCAGTTCGAGAACATGCGCTACCGGTGGCACAAGAGCGTGCTGCTGCCGTGCAATTGGAAGACCGCGCTGGACGGATTCCTCGAGGCCTATCACGTGGCGGGAACGCATCCGCAGCTGTACCGCTTCGACAAGTCGAACACCAACATCGCCTCGATGAAGGAACTCGAGAACCGGATGTGGGCGCCGACGACCGTGTACGAGCGGCACGCGCACTATTCGAGTGTCGGCCCGAAGAAGAAGGACACCGCAAAGGACCCGGCCAACCGGGGCACGGGGGGCGTGACCGACGAGCGGCTCAGCGTCGCGCTGAGCGTGCAGTACATCGCCGACGACATGCGCGGCCTGGAGAACGAGCGGAGCTGGCGGGCCGCCGAGGCGCTGAAGACGGCGGAGGTGCCGGAGGGGATGACCGCCGGTCAGTACTACCTCCAGCTGTACAAGGAGCTGTCGCTCGCCGAGGGCTACGACTGGCCGGACATCACGCCCCAGCAGTGGGCGGAGGCCGGTACGGCGTGGAACGTGTTCCCGAACACGATCCTGCTGCCCAACCAGGGTTCGGTGTTCGGCTACCGCGCGCGCCCCGTCGGACTCGACCCGGACAGCTGCGTCTTCGAGATCTTCAGCCTGGACCAGGTGCCCGTCGCCGACTACGACAAGAAGCGGGACTTCCAGCCCCAGTTCTTCGAGGACTTCCGTGAGGCCGACCTCGGCGAGATCTTCACGCAGGATCTGATGAACGCCAAGGAGGTGACCGTGGGCATGCACTCCCCCAGCTTCGACGGACACCGGCTGAGCGAGGACCAGGAGATGACCATCTACAACCACCACCGGGTGGCCGACCGGTTCCTCTGGACGGACTGACCCGCCCGACGCCCGATCCGTGGTCCCGGCTCCCAGGAGCCGGGACACGATCGTGTCGGGGTGCTACCGCCGGACCCAGCCGACGTCGTGCCAGTAGGTCTCCAACTCCCGCACCGGCTTGGGCCAGGTCTCGATGTACGTGACCCCCTCGGATCCCGCCGTCATCGTGTACGGCGTGCCGGCCCGGCTGAGGAAGACGTCCCCCGGGCCGACCCGCACGGTCTGCGGCTCGCCCTGCTCGTAGTGCTCGATGTGGTACTCGCCGGCGAAGACGAAGAGCATCTCGTCGACGTTGTGGTGGTGCCGGGGCACCGTGAAGTTCGGCCGCACACGCAGCGGGTTGCGGTTGAAGCGGGCCACGTCGATCGGCTTCGTGGTCACCCACATCGCCCCGTCGAACGTCGCCGCGAAGTCCACCGGCGCGTCCCTCAGCAGACCTCCGTCGTTCCAGAAGTACTGGGGATGGCCCTGCTGCTCCAGGCCCATGGGAACCCAGTCCGCGTCTTCCACCAAGTCACCGAATGTAAGAGTCACGCGGCGACCGTACGCACGGCCCGACAGGGTGTCGTCGGGAGGTTCCGCTCATCGAGACCCGTCAGGCGAGAGCTGCCCGGTCCCGGCCAACGGGATTCGGGCATGACACCTCCCACCCCGGTCCCCACTATCGGGGCATGGGAATCGAGTTCTTCAATCTGCTGTCGGACGAGGGCTGGATCGAGCTGCCGGTCGACCAGTCCGAGCCCACGTATCTGTGGAGCGAGGGCGGGCTCCTGGCCGATGCGCCGGTCGACATGGAGCAGACCTTCAAAGGGAACATGTGGTGGTCGACGAAGGTCGACCCGTCGTTCAACCTGAACGGCCTGCGGTGCGCACCGGACTTCGCGGTCCCGCGCCACCATCACAACCTCGACGAGCTGATCATCGTCTTCGGCGGCGAGTTCCATGTCGCCTGGGGCAAGGACGGGGAAGAGGGCAGCCGGACCATCGGTCCGGGCGAGTTCTGGATCAGCGAGGCCGGAACTCCCTATCTGATGACGGCCGGACCCGAGGGCGTCACCTATGTCGAGACCTGGCCCGAGCCGATGGCGAACCTCGAGACGTACTGGCACGACGCGGGCTGGGCGCACCGCGGTCACTGACCAGCCCACGCGCATATTTCGGCCCCTCATTCCAGGCGTCACGCCGGAGGAGGGGCCGACTGCATGGACAATTCCCGCACGACCCATTCCAGGGTGACTCAATTACGTATACTCTTCTTGCTTGCGGCCGCTCCTTGCGGGGATCGGTCGTCCCTCTCCCCGCTTCGGAGCAGGGTCCGTCTCGTCGCCGGTCGTGGAACCTCGGCAAGCCCTCGGCACGCCGGCCGGCATGGTCTGCCGCGGCGCCCGGCCCTCGTGCCGTTCGACCTCCACTCGCGGCTCTCTCTTCACTTTCTCGGACGGCAGCGCCGCCGCACGGCGCCGCCGGTCGCTGATCGCAGCGAGTGCCGGGCACTCGCCGACACGTTGGGACGCAGACATGATCGAGTCGGTCGGACGAGCCATCTCCTCACCCAGGTCACGCGCGTCGCTCGCGCTGGTGTCGGCCGCGGCCCTGCTCGCGGGCTGCGGCAGCGGCGGTGACGACGCCACCACCGCCACGGACAGCACGAAAGTCCCGGCCGCACTGGCGAGCGCCTTCCCCGGGAAGAAGGCCACCGGCGCACCCGTCAAGATCGGCCTCATCACCAACGAGGGCGGCGCCGCGATCAGCCAGCCCGAGACCAGGGAAGCCGCCCAGGCGGCCATGAAGTACGCCAACGCCAACCTCGGCGGTATCGCGGGCAGGCCGATCGAGTTCGTGATCTGCAAGACCAAGGAGGAACCGGCGACGGCACGGGACTGCGCGAACCAGATGGTCGAGCAGAAGGTCGACGCGGTCGTCCTGACCAGCAGCGGCCTCGGCGACTCCATGGTGCCGATCGTCACCCAGGCCGGCATTCCCTGGACGACCGCCATCGCCGCGAGCAACTCCGAGGGCACCACCGCCAACGCCTTCTCCTGGACGGGTGGTTTCCCGACGACCATGACGTCGATGGCCGCGTACGCGAAGGACAAGGGCTACAAGAAGGTCGCGGCGTTCGTGATCGACTCGCCGGCCGCGGTGGCCGGTATCGAGGCCATCGGCAAGCCGGTCTTCGCCAGGGCAGGGGTCGGGCTCCAGATCGTGACGGTGGCCGCGGGTACACCGGACGCGTCGCCGCAGGTGAGCGCCGCGTTGCGGAAGAAGCCCGATGCCGTCGCCGTCGTGGCGGATCCGACGGTCTGCACCTCGGTGCTCCAGGCGATGGGCACGCTCGGTGCCGGCATCGCCCGGATGACCGTCCAGTCGTGTGTGTCCCCCGAGGTCGTCGAGGCTGTGGGCGCGGGCATGGACGGCGTACAGGTCTTCAGCAGTTTCGACGTGGCCAGCGACGACCTCGAGGCGCAGCTCTACCGACAGGTGATGAAGGAGTACAGCCCCGACACCTCGGCCACGGGATACGCGGCGATCGGCTACCAGGGCGTGCTCGCGCTGGTGCGCGCGCTGCACGGCCTGACGGGCACGGTCACCCCGAAGACGATCACCGCCGCGCTGCACTCGGCGAAGAACGTCGTCCTGCCCGCCGGTCACGGCATCACGTTCACCTGTGACTCCAAGGCGGTACCGGGGCTGCCCGCGGCCTGCTCGGCGAAGGAGGTCACCGGCACGGTCTCCGACGGCAAGTTGGGGCAGATGCGGGTCGTCGACCCCAGTTCGTTGTTCGCACGGTAGTCGCAGCAGCCGGAAGGGACGGTCTCGCCGATGAGCCAGTACGTCGTGTTTCTGTTGCTGGGGCTGGGAAGCGGTGCGGTGTTCGGCGCGCTCGCGCTGGCCCTCGTGCTCACCTTCCGCAGTTCCGGGGTGGTGAACTTCGCCACCGGGGCGATCGCGTTGTACAGCGCGTACACCTACGCGTTCCTGCGCCAGGGCGAGTTGCTGGTGCCGCTGCCGGGCGTACCGAAGAAGGTCGACCTCGGCGGCCCGCTCGGGCTCTTCCCGGCGGTGGTCATCTCCCTTGTCCTCACTGCCCTGTTGGGGGTCGCGCTGTACGGGCTGGTCTTCCGGCCGCTGCGCACCGCGCCGCCGGTGGCGAAGGCCGTCGCCTCGATCGGGGTGATGCTGGTGATCCAGGCCGTGCTCGCCGCGGCGGTGGGCACGGGGGCGGTGTCGGTCAAGGCGATCCTGCCCAACGACCCGGTGTCCTGGGGCGGTTCGCTCATCCCCGGCGACCGACTGTGGTTCGCGGCGGTGATCGTCGTGCTGACCGTCCTCCTGGCGCTGCTGTTCCGGCTCACCCGCTTCGGTCTTACGGCCCGGGCCGCCGCGGAGTCGGAGAAGGGCGCGCTGGTCAGCGGGCTGTCGCCGGAGCGGATCGCGGTGGCGAACTGGGCGCTCAGCTCGGCCATCGCCGGCCTGTCCGGCATCCTCATCGCGCCCATCGTGCCGCTCGTCCCGGTCTCCTACACGCTGTTCATCGTGCCGGCCCTGGCGGCGGCGCTGGTCGGCAACTTCACGGCCTTGATCCCGGCCGTGGGAGCGGGCCTGGTCATCGGGATGCTGCAGTCGGAACTCCAGTTCCTGCAAGGGAAATGGTCATGGCTGCCGCAGACCGGTCTGGCCCAACTCGTGCCGCTGGCCGTCATCCTGGCCTATCTGGTGGTCCGCGGCCGACCGCTGCCCACGCGCGGCTCGCTGATCCAGCAGGCGTTGGGCCGGGCACCACGGCCCGACAGCATCCTGGTCCCGGCCCTGGTGAGTACGGTCCTGGGTGTCGTCGTGCTCTTCGCGACCACCGGAAGCATCCGCGCGGCGGTGATCACCTCGCTGACCCTGGCGGTGATCTCGCTGTCGCTGGTGGTCGTCACCGGGTTCGCCGGGCAGATCTCGCTGGCGCAACTGACCCTGGCCGGCGTCGGCGCGTTCAGCCTGAGCAGGCTCAGCGTCGAATGGGGTATCCCCTTTCCGTTCGCTCCGCTGCTGGCGGCCTTGGCGGCGATGGTGATCGGCGTCGTGATCGGGTTGCCCGCACTGCGGATCCGCGGGCTGCCGGCGGCGGTGGTGACGGTCGCGCTGGCGGTGGCGTTGGAGGCGTTCTGGTTCCGCAACACCGAGTTGAACGGCGGCCTGGGCGGCTCGAAGGTGCCCACGCCCCACCTGTTCGGGATCGACCTGGGCATCGGGGCCGGTGAGGACTACCCGCGGATCCCGTTCGCGCTGCTGTGTCTCGTGGTGCTGCTGCTGGTCGGCCTGGGCGTGGCCTGGCTGCGCCGCAGTCGGCTCGGCGCCGCGATGCTCGCCGTGCGCGCCAACGAGCGGTCGGCCGCGGCGGCGGGCATCGACGTCGCCCGTACGAAGATCGTCGCCTTCGCGATCGGGGCGTTCATCGCCGGGCTCGGCGGCGCCCTGCTGGGCTATCAACAGACCGTCGCCGACGCCGAGATGTTCACCGCGATCGGCGGTCTCGGCCTGTTCGCGACCGCCTACCTGGCCGGCATCACCTCCCTGTCCGGCGGCGTTGTCGCCGGGGTGATGGGAGCCGGCGGCCTGCTGCCCGTCCTCCTGGACCGGGCCCTGTCCATCGGCGAGTGGTACGACGTCATCATGGGCATCGGTCTCGTCCTCACCGTGATCACGAACCCCGAAGGCGTCGTCGGCCCGGCCCACGAACTGACGGCCCGGCTAAGGCGTTTGCGCCGCCCGGCCACCGCCGGCTCCGACGACTCCGCCGACGAGCAGGACACCGACGTGCTCACCGGGACGGTGTCCTCCCGACCACCGGTCCCCGAGCCGGGCGAAGTGGTCCTCTCTGTCCGCGAGGTCGGGGTGCGCTACGGCGGTGTGGTGGCCGTCGACGCGGTCTCCTTCACCGTGCGCTCGGGCGAGATCGTGGGCGTGATCGGCCCCAACGGCGCCGGGAAGACCACCCTCCTCGACGCGATCAGCGGCTACAACCGCAGTACGGGAACGGTCGAGTTCGACGGCCGGACGATCTCCTCGCTGAAGCCGCACCGACGCGGCCGGGCGGGCCTCGGACGCACCTTCCAGGGCATCGAGCTCTACGAGGACCTCAGCGTCGAGGAGAACGTCCTGGTCGGCGAGGCGGCCGCCCGGCACGGCGGCGACCATGTCGGCACGATGCAGGGGCTTGAGCTGCGGAACCGGCTGTTCGAGACGCTGCACCTGACCCGGTTCCGCGCCCAGCCGGCGCGTGAACTCTCCCAGGGCAGACGGCAGTTGGTGTCCATCGCGCGGGCCCTGGCCGGTCGCCCCCGGATGCTGCTGCTCGACGAGCCCGCGGCCGGGCTGGACAGCTCCGAGAGCCGATGGCTGGGCGACCGGCTGCGGGCCGTGCGGGCCGACGGCGTGACGGTCCTGCTCATCGACCACGACATGGGGCTGGTGCTCGACGTGTGCGACCGGATCGTCGTGCTGGACATCGGAAAGGTCATCGCGGACGGAACTCCCGCCGAGATCAAGGCCGATCCACGGGTCGCCACCGCCTATCTCGGTGCGACGCACGCCGATACGGACCAGGTACGCGGGGAGGTCGTCCAGTGACCGGGCAGGAACTGCTGACGTGCGAGGGCGTGGACGCGGGCTACGCCAAGGGACGGCCGGTGGTGCGCGGCTTCGACCTGAAGCTGCCGCCCGGCGAGGTCACGGCGCTGCTGGGGCCCAACGGAGCAGGAAAGACAACCCTGTTGATGACCCTCGCCGGTCTGCTGCCACGTCTGGGCGGGTCGGTCACTCTCGACGGACGGGAGATCCGTGGCGGCCGGGCGCGTGAGGCGGCCCGGCGGGGACTGGTCCTGGTGCCCGACGACCGGTCCCTGTTCACCCAGCTCACCGTGCGGGACAACCTGACCCTGGCCCGGCGGCGTCGAGGCAGCACCCTGGACCAGGTGCTCGACTTCTTCCCGGCGCTGGGAAAGCGGCTGAAGGTCGCGGCCGGGATGCTCTCCGGCGGTGAGCAGCAGATGCTGGCCCTGGGCCGGGCGCTGATCCAGGACCCTCGGGTGCTGCTCGTCGACGAGTTGAGCATGGGCCTGGCGCCGGTGATCGTCGAGGAGTTGCTGCCGATCGTCCGACGGATCGCCGAAGACACCGGCACAGCCGTCGTGTTGGTCGAGCAGCACGTCCGGCTGGCCCTCGACGTGGCGGACCGGGCGGTGGTCCTGGTGCACGGCGAGACGGTGTTGACCGGCTCCGCCGCGCGACTCGCGGCGGACCCCGGTCTGTTGGAACGCGCCTATCTCGGCGAGCGGGCATCGGAGTCGGTCTCGTGACCGCGCACCCGATTCCCTGTAATGGGGATACTCATTAGGTCGATCGGGTACGGAGGGAGCGTCGCGGGTCTCGCGACACGGAGACCCCACGAACGAAGGGCGAAGCATGAGGAACAGCAGCCCGTACGACGACCCGACGCTCGGCCTGGACCTCCCCGAGCCAGAGCGTTCCCCGCAGGCCGAGCCGTGGCCCCGGACGGCTGGACTTAACGGCACGGGCGGCTCGGCCGGAGACGGATACGGCGAGATGATCGCGCGCCTGCGCGGCTTCCTCGACCATGTCGCGGCCGCACGACTGGACCCCGCCACGATGGCCGCGCTGTCGGACGACCTCGGCGCCTGGACGGAGCGGCTCGCCGACGCGGCCGTTCCTGAGCGTGAGCAGGTCTTCGGGCACCGGGACGACATGCCGGGCCGGGGCCAGACGATGGCACCGGCCCTGCGGGTCCACGAGGCCGACCGGTTCAGCGTCCGGGGCACGGTCCGCTTCGGCCGGTACTTCCTCGGCGGCAACGGTGCGGTCCACGGCGGCGCCGTACCGCTGCTCTTCGACGAGGTCCTGGGCCGACTGTCCGGCTCGGGCGGCCGCAGCCGGGCCCGTACCGCCTATCTGCACACCGACTACCGCTCGATCACCCCGATCGGGCCCCAACTCGACGTGCACGGCTGGTTCGTGAGCGAGGAGGGCCGCAAGCGCGTCCTGCGCGCCGAGATCCGTCACGACGGCGTGCTCTGCGCGGAGGCGGAGGGACTGTTCATCGTTCTCAAGCCCGGGCAGCCTTGACCGGGAAGCAAAAGGTAATGAACACTTCTTAGAAAGCAGAAGGGCAGGGACGATGGCGGTCATGCCGATCGAGTGGGGCAAGGTGCGGGAGTACGCCACCGCGACGGCGGCGGCCCGTCCTGCCTACCTCGACGACCCGAACGCCCCGATCCCGCCGACCTTCCTGGCCACGGTGGTCCACTGGAGCACCATCGGCGAGACGGTCCGCGCACCCGAGGTCGCCGAGGCGTGCGCGTCGGTCGGCATCGAGGCCGACGTACGGAATCTGCTGTCGCTGGAGCAGGAGTACGTGTTCCACGGTCCGGTGCCTCGGGCGGGGGAAACGCTGCACAATTCCGAGCGCCTCCAGGACGTTCGGATCACACAGGGCAGGCGGGGTCCGATGGTGATGGTCCGTTTCCTGGTGTCCTTCCACGACGCCGAGGGACTGCTGCGCGCCGAGTGCCGGTACACGTCCGCCTATGTGGGCAAGGAGGCGTCGTGAGCGGCCTCGTCCCGGGTGCCCGGCTTCCGGAACGGGTGTTCGGGCCGGTCACGATGACCGACATCGTGCGCTACCAGGGCGCGAGCGGCGACCTGAACCCGATGCACCACGACGACGATCTCGCCCGTTCCGCCGGGTATCCCGCCGCTTTCAGCGTGGGGATGCTCGGCGCGGGCTGGCTCGCCGCGTACTGCACGGACCACTTCGGCGAGGAGAGCGTGCGGCGCTTCCGCACCCGCTTCACGCAAGTGGTGTACCGCGGGGACCGGCTCATCGCCTCGGCCGAGGTCGTCCGGCTCTTCGAGCAGGGCGAGGAGCGGCGAGTGGAGCTCGCGATCCGGTTGCGCAAGGACGACGGCGCGCTCGTGGTCGACGGTTCCGCCGAGTTCGCGCTGACGTGATGGACCCTCGGCACCCAGAAGGGACAACGGATGCGGTCTGACGGTGAGTCGCGGACCGGGACGAGCGAACGCCCCGATCTACCCGTCGCGTTGGTGATCGGCGGTGGCGGTATCGGCATGTCGGCGGCGCGTCGGCTGGGCCAGTCCCACCGGCTCGTGCTGGCGAGCCTGTCGGCCGGCAAGAACCCGGCGCGGGAGGCCGCGTTGCGCGCGGACGGGATCGACGCGGTGGTGACCCGGTGCGACATCACGGACCCCGACTCGGTCGCGGAACTCGGTCAACTGGTCGCGTCCCGGGGCCGGTTGCGCACGGTCGCACATGTGGCGGCGCTCTCCCCGTCGATGGGTGACTGGCACACCCTGCTGAAGGTGAACCTCGTCGGGGCGACGCTCGTCGAGCGGATGAGCCTGGAGCGGGCGGTACCGGGCACGGCCGCGGTGTTCGTGTCCTCCTCAGCCGGGCACCTCGCCGAACCACCCGGCCCGGAGATCGCCGCCGTACTCGACGAACCGCTCGTGCCGGACTTCGTCGAGCGCCTGGAGAAGCTGGTGCCGGAGCAGACCTCGCTCCAGGCCTACCGGCTCACCAAGTTCGCGTTGCTCCGCATGTGCAGGAGGCGTGCGGCGGAGTGGGGGACGAAGGGGGCCCGCATCGTGTCGATGTCGCCGGGCCCGATCGCCACCCCGATGGGCGCGTTGGAGTTCGAAGGCCCGCACCGCGAGGTCAAGTTGGGCATGCTGCGCCGGTCACCCCTCGGTCGCGAGGGCACGATGACCGAGACCGCCGACGCCATCGAGTTCCTCGCGTCCGACCGGGCCTCCTACATCACCGGAACCGATCTGCTGGTCGACGGCGGCATCCTCGCGACGACCCGGTTCAACTGAACGTGCCGTGGAGCGGCACCGTCCAAGGGAGACGAGCATGCCCGACCGGATCGACAAGGACGACGACCTCGGCGAAGGCCCGCTCCACGGCATCGTCGTCGTCGATCTCTCGACGACTCTGCCCGGCGCCCAGGCCACCCAGTTCCTCGCGGACGCGGGGGCGGACGTCATTCTCGTCGAGCCGCCCGAGGGCAGCCGGCTCCGCGCGAACCCCGGCTGGCCGGGCCTGCTGCGCGGCAAGCGCAGCATCACTCTCGACCTGCACGACGACGTGGATCGCGCGACGCTGGACGGTCTGCTCGCGCGGGCGGACGTCGCCGTCGCCACGATGCGCCCGGCCGCCGCACGCCGACTCGGCTTCACCGCCGAGGAGTTGGCGGCCCGATACCCGCGACTGGTCGCGGCGCTCATCACCGGCTGGGGCACCCAAAGCCCCTGGTCCGACCGGAAGGGCTACGAGGCGCTGATCCTTGCCAAGAGCGGTGTCCTCCACTCGAAGCACCAGCTCACCACTGGCCCGGACCCCGCCTACGTCACCACTCCTTACGCCTCGTTCGCCGCCGCACAGGCAGCGGTCCACGGCATCCTCGCCGCACTGCTCGAACGGGAGGAGAGCGGCCTGGGCCAGCTCGTGGAGTCCGATCTGGTGACCGGCGTCGGCGCCTACGACCCGTACAACTGGTTCTACGAGCTGGTCCTCGGCCGTTTCCCGGACGCGTTCCAGCCGATGGGCGCCGCCTTCGACCAACAGGGCCGCCCCCAGACCAAGTTGCTGTACGCGCTGCTCATCGCCGCGACGGCGGACGGCACGTGGCTCCAGTTCGCCCAGACGGCGCCACGGCTCATGCGGGCCTGGCTGGACGAACTGGACCTGAGCGCCGAACTCACCGATCCGAAGTGGGACGGCTTTCCCCTGCTGCCGACGCCCGAGCTGCGCTTCGAGTGGTGGAACAAGATGATCTCGAAGGTCGGGGAGCGGACGCTGAAGGAGTGGGAGGAGGCGTTCGCCCGCAATCCGGACGTCTTCGGCGAGCAGTTCCGTACGCCGGACGAGGCGCTCGACCACCCCCAACTCGCCCACGAGGGACGCCGGGTGGTGGTGGACGATCCCGACCTCGGCCCGGTGCGCCAGCCCTCGACCCTGGTCCACGCGGCCGGCCGTCCCCTCACGAGAATCCGCCGCGCACCCCGCCTCGGCGAGCACACCCGGGAGCTGCGCTCCTTCGCCCGCAGCGCGAAACCCGCCAACTCCGTTGCCCAGCAGAGCCGTTGCACTCCACCCCTCGCCGGCGTGACCGTGCTCGAACTCGGTGCCATGTACGCCGGTCCGTACGGCGCCACCCTGCTCGCCGATCTCGGCGCGCGGGTCATCAAGGTCGAGCCGCTCGACGGTGATCTGATCCGCACGATCATGGCGTTCCCGGAGGCGGGTGGCGCGAAGGTGCTCCAAGGGAAGGAGAGCATCGCCGTCGACCTCCGCTCGCCCCAAGGCCTGGAGATCCTGGGGGAGTTGGTCGGGCGGGTGGACGTGGTGCTCCAGTGTTATCGGGCGGGTGTCGCGGCCCGGATCGGTGTGGACGAGGCCTCGCTGAAGTCGATCAACCCGGATCTGGTCTACGTCAACGCTCCCGGTTACGGGATCGACGGCCCGTACGGTTCCAAGCCCGCCTACGCGCCGTCCATCGGCGCGGCCTCCGGGGTCTCCCTGACCGACGCGCAGGTGGTGGGCCGCCCTGCGGAGGAACGGGACCAACTGCTCGGCCAGGCGCGCAAGTTGTACGCGGGCGGGACGGTCCCGGCGGTCCAGTCGGACGGGATGGCGGCCCTCGGCGTCGCCTCGGCCCTGCTCCTCGGGATCTACGCGAAGCGGCGCGGGATCGAACTGACCGACATCGTCGCGACAATGCTCGGCACCAGCACGCAGGCGCTGATCGCACACAACACCAGCTACGAGGGGCGCCCCGAACACCCCGGTGTCGACCCGGACTTCCGGGGGACCAGTGCCCTCTACCGGATGTATCCCGCGTCCGACGGCTGGCTGTTCCTCGCGGCGCCGAAAGACAGGGAGTGGGCTCCCCTGGTAGCCGCCCTCGGCGACCCCGGCGATCTCGCGGACGAGCGGTTCGCCACGAGCCGGGCGCGTGCCACCGCCGACGGCGCGCTCGCGGACGTACTCACCAAGATCTTCGCCACCCGGACGAAGGCCGAGTGGGAGGCCGACCTGACGGCGAAGGACGTCGGCTGCGTCGCCGTGACCCAGGAACCGGCCGAACGGCACATGCAGGGCGACGAGTTCTACACCGCGGGCTACGCGGTCGACGCGGTCAGCCCCGTCTTCGACGCACACCGCAGGCTCGCACCGCTCAACCGCTTCTCCCGCTCGACGACGAAACCGGAGGCGGGCTGCACCGTGGGCCAGCACACCGACGCCCTGCTGCGCGCGCTGGGTCACGACGAAGTACGCATCGCCGCTCTCCGCGACGCACGAGTCGTACGGTGATGATGTGACGCGCCCGCAGCAAGCAGACGGCCGCTCTGCCCACGGGTCAGGGCCCGCTTCAACTGCCGCTTCCAGGTGGCTCGGTGAGAGGGCAGCCCGCTCACAGGGAGGCAGGCAGGCGTGCCGCACGCCCTCGGGCGCGAGCGCCGAAGGGCGTGCGGCACGGACGCGGATCGTGGGTCAGGAGACGGCGTTCCAGGAGTGTGCGACGTCGATGATCACGCGATCATCGAGCTGCGTCACCCGGAACGGCAGCCGCGCACGCACGCCGACGCCGATCAGCGCAGCGTCCTCAGGGGCATCGACGTAGCGAGTGTCCTTGAACGTCCGGTAGCCCGTGATGTCCACTCCGGGCAGCGGTTGCCCATGTTGTCCCGGGTAGGACGGCGAGCCGGTCGACGGGTCGAAGTTCGGGCCCACGGAGATCTGGAGGATCGCCCCGCCGTCGACGGGGATCTCCCCCGAACCGGGCGTGGTCAGCTTGTCGACGTACTTGACGCGGTAGCCGATCGGCCCGGCCGCCGACCCCTTGAAATCGAGGACCATGCGGTCGAAGCACTCGTGCTGACCGGTAGTGATGTCCGCCAGCGGGGGCTTGTAGTCCTCCGTCGGCGACACCTGCTTCTCAAGGCTCCCCCACCCGGTCTCACACACTGCCGACGCGCTGGTGCCGGCCTGTGCTGTCCCCACCGTTCCCGCGATCCCCGCTCCCGCCAGTATGAGAACCGTCAGTGTGCTTCCGAGTCGTCGCATGGTTGCTCCCAAAGATCGAGTACACGTGTACGGCGCCAGGACCTGCTCACCGGAACAGGCCTCAGGAGGCCGCGGTGGTTCAGACTGGGCCCGCAATGTGATCGGACGTGGCCCGGACTATCGCGAAAAGGCAACAGACCGACGGCAGGGGAAGCGCTCCACGACGTCGCGCCCACCCGGACAGAGGTGTCCGGGTGGGCGCGACGTGAGCCGGTGTCGTGGGGTCAGGTCGCTGTCAGGGACAGGTCGGCCGTCGTGGCGCGGCCCGGCAGCAGGGTCACCTCCTTGGACGCCGGGCGATGGCCGACGGCCGAGGCCGTGATCCGCAGCGGGCCCTGGCGGGCGTCCAGCCAGAGGTCGTAGCGGCCGTCGGCGTCGGTGCGGACGGTGTGCGCGAGGCGGTCGCAGCCGGTCGTTCTGGAGTGCGCCACCGGGCAGATCAGGACAGTGGCTCCGGCGAGCGGTGTCCCCGTGCGCTTGTCGGTGATCGTGCCGGAGAGGTGTCCCCAGGTCCGCGGGATCGTGACCTTCAGGCTGACCTTGACCGATGCTCCGGCGTAGGGGGCGTCGGTGCTGTAGGTGAGCCGGGCGGTGTAGGTGCCGGCCGTGGCGACGGCGGAGGCGTCCGTCCGAACGGTGACCGTGGTGGAGCGGCCGGGGGCGAGGTCGAACGAGGTCTTGTCCGCCGACAGCCAGGTGACGTCGTCGCCGTCGCACTGGTCGTGCCCGGGCAGGACCTCGGCCGAGGAGACGGTCTCGGAGAGCGAGATCATGCCGCCGACGCGGTAGATCCCGCAGCCGCCACCGGCCCGGAAGACGGTGGAGGAGGCGTTGGGCAGGTCGGACCAGGTGTTGGACACCGGGTCGTACTCGACGACGGTGTTGACCGCGTCCTGTCCGGCGATGCCGCCGACGGCCTGGAGTTTGCCGTCGTTCCCGCCGGCTACGGCGCCCCAGCGCGGGTCGGGCATGTCGGCAGCGCGGGTCCAGGTGTCGGCGGAGGGGCTGTAGCGGTAGGTCTCTCCCCTGGCGGCACTGTTCGAGAAGCCTCCGGCGCAGACCAGTTCGCCGGTGATGCCCGCGCAGGCCGCGCGCATCATGCGGAACGGGTAGTCGGCGAGGCGGGTCCAGGTGTCCGTGGCCGGGGTGTAGCGGTAGACGGTGCTGACCATGTCGTTACAGCCGGATCCGCCGCAGCCTCCGATGACGTACAGGCTGCCGTCGAGGACGGTCACGTTCGGCATACCGACCGCCTGGGGCAGATCGGCACGGCGGGTCCAGGTGTCGGTGATGGGGTGGTAGGCGTAGAGCGTGGCGCGGGCGCCGCCCTGGCTCCAGCCGCCGGCGACGTACATGGTCCCGTTGACGAACGCTCCGCCGGGTGACTCCAGGGCCTCGGGGAGGTCGGCGATGGGCGTCCAGGCGTCGGTGGACGGGTCGTGCACATAGCCGCGGCTGAGGAACTCCCCGCCGAAGAGCGCGGAGATTCCGGCGACGGAGTAGACCTTGCCCTGGTACGTGCCCACCGCGTTGTCCATGACGGGCTCGGGGTAGTCGGCGATGCCGGTCCAGGGCCCGGTCGCGGCCGTGGCCGGCGGATCGGTCGACGGGCTCTTCGAGGCCGAGGAGGTGGAACTCATCGGTCCGGGTGAGTAGTTGCCCTTGACGCGCAGCGTCGGTGTGCCTGCCGAGGAGTCCGACGTAGTCGTGGAGGTGCCGGCCGGTGAGGTGTAACCGGTGCTCTGCTCACCGAGGTTGACGTGCAGCGGCGCCTGCCCCTTGTTGGTGAAGGTGACCTTCTTGCTGCTTGATCCGCCCAGCGTCTCACTGACGGAGAGGCTGCCCGAACTCACCGCCAGGCGGCCCGCCTTGAGCGTGCGGTCGAACCGGTTGACCTTGTCCGGCCGCGTGGTGAGGGTGCCGGTCGAGGTGGTGTAGCGGGCGGAGGCCGTCCGGTAGGTGTGACGTCCGGCGGGGGCGCTGAACAGCCAGTAGTAGCCGTCGGCCAACGCCAGGTCGTCGGGGGTCGCGATGGTGGTCGCCGTCGCGTAGCGGTCGGCGGTGTCGGTGATGGTGGCAGGCGTGATGGCGTCGCCCGTGTTGCCGTCGACGACCTTTCCGGCGACGATACCTCCGCTCACGGCGGCGCAGGAGCCGACGGTGACGGTGTCGAGCTGCCAGAGCGACAGGCCGCTGCCGGAGTAGTGGAAGCGCACCTTCACGTGCTTCGCGTTTGCCGCCTGGGGCAGGGAAACCTCGGCGTGGCCCAGGTACTCGGCCGTGTCCTGGTGCCACACAGTGGTCCACGTCGCGCCCGAATCGAGGCTGAGGTCGACGTTGGCCACCGAGTCCTTGCTGGGGGCGTAGGCGGCGTCGAAGCCGAGGACGGGTGAGGTCTGGCCTGCCAGGCTGAAGGTGGGTGAGACGAGTTCGGTGTCCTCCGGGACACCGCCCCGGGTGTAGGGGGACGCGGAGGCCCAGTTCCCGGTTCCGCCCGTGAAGTTCCACACCGTTTTATCGGCGAAGTCCCAGCCGGCGCCGTCCGTCCCGTGATTGACGACGGTCCAGCCGTGCTCCGGCGTGGTGCCGGTCCAGCCCTCGAAGCCGGTCTCGGCCGGATAGGCGTGGCCGGGTGCGACGCAGGCCGTCAGGTCCACGCCCGGCGCGACGTTGGTACGTACGTCGGCCATGCCCACCGGGACACTCAGGTCCGTGCTCCGGTAGCCGGGGTAGACCGGGGCCACATGGAGGGCATAGGTGGTCTTCTCCGGAAGCTCCACGCTGTACTTGCCGGTGTAGGGGTCGGTGTAGACCGCGCCGTTCGGATAACCGTCGATGGTGATCTTCGAGTACAGGGGCCAGCCGTGCCCGCTGCCGTCCTTGACCGTGCCGGACACCGTGCGGGTGGGGAGTTTCACCAGGGCCAGGTCGGCGGTGGTGCTCTGGTTCTCGGCGACGCCCACTCCGGAGCTGGTCTTCTCCTGGTAGCCGAAGTCGGTGGCGGTGATCCGGTAGTTGCCCACCGCGACGGGGAGGTCGTACGCGCCATCGGCGTCGGTGGTGACGCGGTACTCCCGACCGTCCGCCGATTCCTCGGAGATGGCCAGCGCAGCACCGGCGAGCGGGGCGCCGGACGCGCTGTCGGTGACTCGCCCGGACAGCGTTCCGTGGACGCCGAAGGCCAGCGCGGACACTCCGACGGGGGTGCCGAGACCGGTGGGGCCGTCCCAGCCGGGGCCGGCGGTGCAAGTCACCGTGCCGCAGCCGTCGTTGGACCCTTCGGTGACGTCGTTCAGCCCGGAGGCGTTGATGTACGGGTAGGTCACCGGGTAGGTGCCCTCGACGGGGGTGCCCGCCAGCGCGTACATCGCCGTGATCAGCGGTGCGGAGAGGCTGGTGCCGCCGACCTGCAGCCAGCCGTCCTTGCTCAGGGTGTCGTACACGGCAAGGCCGGTCGCGGGGTCGGCGACCGCGGAGACGTCGGCCGTCGCCCGGGTGTCGCAGCCGGTGGTGAGCCCCCGCTGATAGGCGGGCTGGGCCTCGTACAGCGAGCAGCCCGATCCGCCGGAGGTCCAGGCGGACTCCGTCCAGCCGCGCTCGGTGTCCGCGGCGCGGGTCAGCCGGGTGCCGCCTGCGGCCACGACATTGGGGTTGGTGGCGGGCCAGTTCTGGACATGGCCGGTGTCGCCGGTGGACGCGACCACGGCCACACCGGGATGGTCGTAGTGGTGGTCGTACGCGGTCTGGGAGGCGCTCTCGCTGGGCAGACCGTAGGAGTTGGAGACGTACTTGGCGCCCAGGCGTACGGCGGTGTCGACCGCAGTGCCCAGGTCGTCAAGGCTCGCCGAATCACCCTGCACGAGAAGGATGTTGCACGCCGGACAGGCGGCGGAGACCGCGTCGAGGTCGAGCGCGGTCTCCAGTGCCCAACCCGCATCGTCGGCGGGGTAGTCCGTGCCACCGTCCTGATCGACCTTGCGGAAGCAGCCGTTGGCGGTGGTGCACTCGGGCAGCCCGTAGTGCTCGCGGTACGCGGCAAGGTCGGCCTCGGCGTGGGAGTTGCCGTACGCGTCGACGATCGCCACCGTCCTGCCCTCGCCCCCGGCGGGAAGGCTGTAGGCGGCCTGGATGTCGGCCGGGCCCAGCGCCGTGGACGGGGGCGCGACCGCCTGCGGCCGGACGATGTGGTCGGAGCCGGTGCGCACATCGGCGAAGCACTGGGCCACGCCGTCCTTGAGGCTCGGGTTGTTGCAGCCGGCCGGGACGTAGTTCTGCGGGACGTTGTCCTGCGGCACGGCGTCGAGCAGGTCGGAGGCCTTGGAGGAGCCGGCGTCGGCCGAAGAGGTGGGGGTGGGCGAAGAGG
>NZ_JAENRY010000180.1 GCF_016612545.1 Streptomyces sp. MBT65
CTCCACGACGGTGCCGAGGACGAGTCCCGCCGCCCCCGCCGCCGTTCGCTTCTCATCGCCCTCGGGGTGTTCCTCCTGGCGGGCCTCGTCCTCGGCACCGTCGTGGAGAACCGCCTCGGCAAGGACTCCTGGACCGCTCACCGGCGGGAGGGCATGGACGCGGTCCTCTCCCTCCCCTCCCAGTACCGGCTTCTCGAGACACAGTCGGCATCCGGTAGCCGTACCGTCACCTACGGCACCGGCGCCCTGCGCGTCCGCCTCACCGAATGGGACAAGGCCGCCGACTCGCCGCTCGCCGAAGCCCGCACCTTGGGCCGGGGCACGTCCAACCCGCAGTACACCCGCACCAGCTTCCGCGGGAACAAGGACGCGGTCCTCGCCGACACCGTCTACGAACAGTCGGGCACCCCGACCCGCGCCATGGCCCTGATCATCCGGACCGCTGATCACCGTATGTACGAACTGCGTGTGGACATGCCCAAGGGCACACCGGCGGAGAGGAAGGGCACCGCACTCTTCAAGGGCGCCCGCGACCGGCTCACCCTCACGGAAAAGTGATCAGGAAAATGGTCCGGCGTCGAATCGCCGGTGATCATCCCCGGTCAACGCCCTGATCAGCATGTTTGTTGCCAGTGATCACTGGCGTGATGGGGGTGTCCGGTGAAACCCGATTACCGACGGGTACCCAAAGCCCCCGCGGCGGCATACGCTGCCGCACATGACGGACTCGCAGGCCCCGGAAAAGACCGGTACGGAAACGACGACCGGCACGAACCCCCTCGCGCCGGCCCCCACAGGCGCCCGTACCGCCGCCGATGTGGTGACCCCGGAGCTGGTCGCCCAGCTCACGAAGGGTGTGGTCGGCTCCGGCCGGACCGCCAACCACTCACCGTTCACCGGTGAGAAGCTCGCCGACCTGCCCGAGTCCACACCCGAGGACGTGGCGAAGGCCTTCGACGCGGCCCGCGCCGCGCAGGCCCTCTGGGAGCAGACGCCGGTACGGCAGCGCGCCGCGGTCCTGCTCCGCTTCCACGACCTCGTCCTCGCCCGCCAGGCCGAGGTCCTCGACCTGATCCAACTGGAGACCGGCAAGGCGCGGTTGCACGCGCACGAGGAGGTGCAGGCCGTCGCCGTCGCGGCCCGCCACTACGGCCGTAAGGCCCCCGCCTACCTCAAGCCGAAGCGGCACACCGGCGCCGTCCCGACCCTCACCAAGGTCACCGAACTCCGCCACCCGCGCGGGGTAGTCGGCCAGATCGCCCCCTGGAACTACCCGCTCGAACTCTCTGTCGGCGACGCGCTCCCCGCCTTCGCGGCGGGCAACGCGGTCGTGATGAAGCCGGACACCGAGACCTGCCTCACCGCCCTCTGGGCCCGCGACCTCCTCATCGAGGCGGGCCTGCCGGCCGACCTCTTCCAGGTCGTCCTCGGCGAGGGCCCGGTCGTCGGCCCGGAGGTCGTCCAGCACGCCGACTACGTCTCCTTCACCGGCTCCACCCGCACCGGCCGCGAGGTCGCACGCAGCGCAGCAGGCCGCCTGGTCGGCGTCTCCCTCGAACTCGGCGGCAAGAACGCGATGGTGGTCCTGGAGGACGCCGACATCGAGAAGGCGGCGGCCGGCGCGGTCCGCGCCTGCTTCTCCTCCGCCGGTCAACTCTGCGTCTCCATCGAGCGGTTGTACGTCCACGAGTCGATCGCCGACACTTTCCTGGACCGCTTCGCCGCCCGCACGAAGGCGATGCGCCTGGGCACGGCCCTCGCGTACGGCGCCGACATGGGATCGCTCGCGGGGGAGCGGCAGTTGGAGGCGGTCACCCGGCACGTGGACGAGGCGGTCGCCAAGGGCGCCAGGCTCGTCGCCGGTGGCGTGGCCCGCCCCGACATCGGCCCGTACTTCTTCGAGCCCACCATCCTCGACGGCGTCGAGGCCCCCATGTCCGTCTGCGCCGAGGAGACCTTCGGCCCGGTCGTCTCCGTCTACCGCTTCACGACGGACGACGAGGTCGTGCACGAGGCCAACTCCACGCCGTACGGCCTCAATTCCTCGGTCTGGACGAAGAACGGCAGCCGAGGCCGCGCCATCGCCGCCCGCCTCCGCACCGGCACGGTCAACATCAACGAGGGCTACGCCTCCGCCTACGGCAGCGTCCAGTCCCCCATGGGCGGCATGAAGGACTCCGGCCTCGGTCGCCGTCACGGCTCCGAGGGCATCCTCAAGTACACCGAGGCCCAAACGGTGGCCCAGCAGCGGCTGTTGCCCATGGCTCCCTCACTGGGAATGACCGACGAGGCGTACGCGCAGTTCATGAGCCGCAGCCTCCGGGTGATGAAGGCGTTCCGGCTCAGGTAGACCACACCGCACCCGCACCCGCACGCGAAACTCAACGAGGAGACCCCGTGCCCCAGGACACCTACGACTACGACGTCCTCGTCGTCGGTTCCGGCTTCGGCGGCTCGGTGACCGCCCTCCGCCTGACCGAAAAGGGCTACACCGTAGGCGTGTTGGAAGCCGGCCGCCGCTTCACCCCGTCGACCCTCCCCAAGAACTCCTGGGACCTCAAGAACTACCTCTGGGCCCCCAAGCTCAACCTGTACGGCATCCAGCGCATCCACCTGCTGGGCAACGTCATGGTCCTGGCCGGCGCGGGTGTGGGCGGCGGCTCCCTGAACTACGCCAACACGCTGTACGTCCCGCCGAAGCCGTTCTTCGAAGACCCCCAGTGGCGCGACATCACCGACTGGGAAGAGGAGTTGGGCCCGTACTACGACCAGGCCCGCCGCATGCTCGGCGTACGGCTCAACCCGACGATGACCCCCTCCGACGTCCATCTGAAGGCCGCGGCCCAGCGGATGGGCGTCGGAGACACCTTCCACATGGCCCCCGTCGGCGTCTTCTTCGGCGACGGCGAGGACGCCGAGGGCACCACGAAGGCCAGGCCCGGCGAGCAGGTCGAAGACCCGTACTTCGGCGGCGCGGGTCCGGCCCGCAAGGCCTGCACCGAGTGCGGCGAGTGCATGACGGGCTGCCGGCACGGCGCCAAGAACACCCTCAACGAGAACTACCTCTACCTCGCCGAGAAGGCGGGCGCGGTGGTGCACCCGATGACGACGGTCGTGTCGGTCACCGACGACTCGCAGGGCGGCTACGCGGTGGCGACCCTGCCCACAGACGCGCGCCGCACCTCGGAAGGGCGGACCTTCAAGGCCCGCCGGGTCGTCCTCGCCGCCGGCACCTACGGCACCCAGACCCTGCTGCACCGTATGAAGGCGGGCGGGCAACTGCCGTACCTCTCTGAGAAGTTGGGCGAGCTGACCCGCACCAACTCGGAGGCGCTGGTCGGCGCGCAGACCAACAACCGCCGCTACCGCAAGGCGACGGGCGAGCGGCAGGTCGACTTCACGCGCGGAGTCGCCATCACGTCCTCGATCCACCCCGACGAGAACACCCACATCGAACCGGTCCGCTACGGCAAGGGCTCCAACTCGATGGGCGGCCTCTCCATCCTCCAAGTCCCGTACGCCGAGGGCTCGTCGAGGGCACTGGCCTGGCTGGCGAACGCGGCCCGCCACCCGCTCCTGGTCCTGCGCTCGCTCTCCAACCGGCACTGGTCGGAGCGGACCATCATCGGCCTGGTGATGCAGTCGCTGGACAACTCCCTGACGACGTACCTGAAACAGGACGGCGTGGGCAAAGGCCTGCTGACGGCACGTCAGGGCCACGGCGCCCCCAACCCCAAGCAGATCAAGGCGGCTTCGGAGGGCGCGGTGGCCATCGCCGCCGAGATCAACGGTTTCGCGGGCTCCAACGTCGGCGAACTCATGGGCACCCCGCTCACCGCCCACTTCCTCGGCGGCTGCCCCATCGGCGCCTCCCGCGAGACCGGCGTGATCGACCCGTACCACCGTCTCTACGGCCACGCGGGCATCTCGGTCGTCGACGGCTCGGCGGTCTCGGCGAACCTCGGCGTCAACCCGTCCCTCACCATCACCGCGCAGGCCGAGCGCGCGATGTCGTACTGGCCCAACAAGGGCGAGTCGGACCCGCGTCCGGAGCAGGGGCTGTCGTACGAACGCCTCAAGGCGGTGGAGCCGCATCGACCCGCCGTCCCCGAGGGCGCGTTCGGCGCGCTGCGGCTGCCGTTCCTGGGGATGCCGACGGTGCCGCCCAAGTCGTAGACGGAAAGCCCTGGTTGCCGTACAGACAGAAGGACCTGCGCCCCCCTCCGAGCGCAGGTCCTTCTTCGTCGAGCGAGCTACGGGTTACGCGCTCTCTCCGGCCTTGCGCCGACGCACCATGACGACCGTGCCGACACCCGCGACGACCGCCGCGCCGCCCACGAGCCCGATCACCGGGAGCGCGGAACTGGAGCCGGTCTCGGCGAGGTTGCCGGTCGGCAGGTCGGAGACCTCGCCCTGCGGCTTCTTCACCGAGGTGTCCTTGCCGCCGTCGCCCGGAGTGGCGGTGCCCGGGTCGGTGTTGCTGGAGCCGGCCTTCAGGACCTCGAAGTCGTACTCGGCCCAGCCCTCGGCGATGCAGTCTTGGCCCTTGACGTTGTCGAGGTAGGCGCCGGAACCGAAGGAGTAGGCGTCGCCGGCCGGGGCCTTGGCGCTGATGCTGACGCGCAGGTCGACGGTCTCGCTCTTCCCGGACTTCAGGGCGTCGACGTAGAAGAAGTAGTCACCGGCCCAGTCGTCGTCGCCGATGCGGTCCCAGGAGCCGGACTCGGGGTTCTTGAACTCCAGGTCCACGTACGGGCTCAGGAACTTCGACTCGTCGAACTCGAAGTTCTCGACCTCGGCGTAGAAGGCGACGCCTTCGACCGTGGTCTTCGACTCGTTGGTGACGGTCAGCTTGAAGTTGTGGAAGCCGTCGCCCGCGACGATCTTGCCCGGCAGGCCCTTGATGTCCGCGGACACCTTGGCGTCGGAGAAGTCCTCGTCCAAGTCCTCGCAGAACGGCACGTCCGGGTCCGTCGGCTCCCCGGTCGGCGTGGCCGAGGTGGTGGGCGTGGCCGACGTGGACTCGCTGTTGCTCGCCGAGGGCGTGCCCGAGTCGCTCGGCAGCGTGCTGCCGGTCGGCGAGGTGGAGTCGGACGGCGTCGCCGAGGTCGTGTCCGTCGGTGTCGGCGACGTCGACTCGCTCACGCTGTCGGTCGGCGTCGGCGACTCCTCCGCGAACGCGGCCGGCGCGGACAGCAGAGCGAGCGGAGCGATGACGGCCGTCGCGGCGGCCGCGGCCATGGCACGGCGAAGCTTCATGAAGTCCTCGAGAAGTCCGGTGTACTGCGGCAGCGCAGCACCCTGAGCGGAGGGCTCCGCGTGTGGGGCGCGGCTGTGACCCTTGGTTATGCAGAGGAGACCCGGGAAGCCTGCGAACGGTTGTGCCCACTCTCACCAGATTCTTATGTGGGCTGTGTCACACCCAAGTTCTCCTTGTGAACGGGCTTTCGGAACGTCTAGAACTTGGGGACGTGTCTGACAAGCCTGCCGAGGAGCCGTCCTCGCACCCGGAGATCCCCGACGATGTCTGGGAACAGTTCGCCCGCGACACGGAGCGCGACATCCGCGCCTCCGCCCCGAAGGAACCGTCCGCCCGCGCCCGCGAGGTGACCGAACGCCTGAAGAGGAGCGAGGCCGAGAGCAAGGCGAAGGGTAAGGGCAAGGGTAAGAAAAAGGGGCATGAGCCCGAGGGCTGGCGGACCGGCCCCGCCTGGCAGGAGATGAACGGGCGGGCCGCACGCAAGCGCCGTGTGTGGGCCGTCCTCGGTCTTCCGCTCGCCATCGCCGTCGCCGTGGTCGCGATGAAACCCTCGCTCATACCCGGCGACCCCTTCCACAAGGGCGACGGGAACGGCACCGGTGGCGCCGCCGCGGCCTCCCCGCTCGCGCCGGAGACGGCCGCCCCGACCGCCGCGCCCTCCGCCGTGGACCCCGAAGTCCCCACCCTGGACCGGCCGTTCGCCGGTTCACCCGCCCTGAACTGGGCGGACGGCACGGCCGGCATCGTCCTGCCGAAGGCGACAGCCGTGGGTTCGATCTCCAGGGACCGCGTTGAACTGGCCCTGCAGCAGGCGAAGATACTGCTCGTCAACGCCAACCTCGACCCGAAGACGATCCGCGGCGCCCGCCCGGCCGCCGCCCTCGCGGTGCTCGATCCGAAGCAGTCGGAGACGCTCGGCCGGTTGAAGACGTCCCTGGCCACCCCGACCGAACGGAACGACCCCACGCAGCTCTTCAGCCGCTTCGACCCCAAGAAGGTTCGGCTGGTCGGCACCGTCGTGAAGACGCGCGGACGCGTCACCTTCGCGAAGGACGTCCACGGGGGCGTCACCGTGCACACCGACTACACCTTCGTCTATCCGCTGGTCCGGACCGACGGCTCCACCGAGGTCGCCCGCACCATCGTCCGCCGCGTGATCGACGTCGAGATCCTCGATCCCGCCCGCTACCAGGTCACCCCCGGCCTGCTGACCCTCACCAAGTACGACGCGGACTTCGGCAACTCGGCCTGCGGGGTCTACAACGGCTACCTGAACCCGGAGTTCGACTCCGCGTCCCCCACGGGCGCCCCGCCCACGGGCCCGACGACGGACCCGTACGACCGGAGCCGGGACATCGGCAAGGGCGAGGCGACCTGCGGGACGGTCAGCCGGACCTGAGACCCGGTCGGGCCCGATCAGCACCGGTCGGGCGCGGTCGGTTCCGGTTGGTTCCGGGCGAGCGAAGGGCCCCGCGGGACGGAGCCGCGGGGCCCTTCTCCGTCAGCACCGACGTCAGGGCAGCGCCGGTGCCTGGGAGCGGCGCCGGGGGGTTGCGCCGCTTGTCTCGAATGCCCTGGGTCGGCGCCCCGGCGCGCGCGGGGCGCACGCTTGGTCTCGACCTCTGGCGGTAGGACGGTGCACTGCCGTGAGGCAGTCAATGCGGTTGTGTGGGTGGAGACTTGGGAACCCGGGGCGGGAGCGCCCGGGGAGTGCTCGGGACACCCGGAGGCTTTCTACGCATCGTGCTGGATGGACGCGGCCTCCGCAACCGTTCGATCCGGCTTTGTGCATTTTTGCATTTTCCGCCGGGCGGCCCCGGGCGTCCCCGGAGCCGTCCGTTCTTGGGTGACCGGGCTGCTGTCCCCTGCCGTCCGGTCACGACCCTGGAGCGAGGTCCCACGACGTACGGCACGATCCGTACGTCTCATCGCCCCAGCCGAGCCACGCGTGGTTCTTTCGGGCCCGCCCCTGGCTGGCACGGACACCACCCCCAACGAAGGGGTTCGAGGGGCGGTCACGCGCCGTACGGGTGAGACGGCGCTCGAACTCAGATCCGCCCCCGGGACAGTTCGAGCAGCGTCATCGCGAGGGAGGTGCCGGGCCGGCCGAGCGCGTCGCTGTAGTGACTGAGGATCTCGTTCTCCCGGCTCAGGTTCACCCGCCGCCCACCGGAGGCGATCCGCGCCTCCTGGACGACGGCGGAGACTGCCACCCGTTCCTGGATCAGCCCGATGATCCGGTCGTCGAGGGCGTCGATCCGCTCACGGGCGTCGGCGATGGTCTGCTCGGATGTGGTCGTGGTCATGGTGATACGGGGCTCCTCGTGTGGGCGGAACGCCTGGACCGACCGGACCGGGAAACGACAGGCGCCCCGGGCCTTGTCGGCCCGGGGCGCCTGGAAAGTCGCTTGTCAGTAACTCAAGCAGCTCGACCACGGCAGCCGGCGAGCCGGTTGCCATAGGTAAAGAGGGAGGTCGGGTGCGTGAGCATGGGGTCAGTATGCACGGGCCGGGGGCGCCTTTCCAAGCGGCGTCGGTCACATCCAGCCCGTTGGGGGTCCCCCTCTGGGGGAGTTTGAGGACGAGGCCCCTTCAGGGCCGAAGCGGGGGTCTGGGGGCGGCAGCCCCTGGCGGACGGGACCTGCCCCATGCCCGCCTCGGTAGAATCGCCAGCACAAAGACCCGCCCAACCGCCGGAAGGCCCCCGTGTCAGCAGCGACCCCCGCCCCCGACACCGTCCTGGTCGTCGACTTCGGCGCGCAGTACGCCCAGCTCATCGCCCGCCGCGTCCGCGAGGCCCGGGTCTACAGCGAGATCGTGCCGAGCACCATGCCGGTCGCCGAGATGCTCGCCAAGAACCCGGCGGCGATCATCCTCTCCGGCGGCCCGTCCTCGGTGTACGCGGAGGGCGCCCCCCGCCTGGAC
This sequence comes from Streptomyces sp. MBT65, assembly GCF_016612545.1. Lineage (GTDB taxonomy): Bacteria > Actinomycetota > Actinomycetes > Streptomycetales > Streptomycetaceae > Streptomyces. The sequence continues at coordinate 8,186 of NZ_JAENRY010000180.1, forward strand.
CGCGAACTCTTCGACGCCGGCGTCCCCGTCTTCGGCATGTGCTACGGCTTCCAGCTGATGGCCACCGCTCTCGGCGGCACCGTCGACAACACGGGCGCCCGCGAGTACGGCCGTACAGGACTGCATGTCTCCCGGTCGTCCTCCACCCTCTTCGAAGGCACCCCGGACGAGCAGTCCGTGTGGATGTCCCACGGCGACGCCTGCTCGGCCGCCCCCGAGGGCTTCACGGTCACCGCGTCCACGGACGTCGTCCCGGTCGCCGCCTTCGAGAACGACGAGAAGAAGCTCTACGGCGTCCAGTACCACCCCGAGGTCATGCACTCCACGCACGGCCAGCAGGTCCTGGAGCACTTCCTGTACCGGGGCGCGGGCCTGACCCCGTCCTGGACCACCGGCAATGTGATCGACGAGCAGGTCGCGGCGATCCGCGAACAGGTCGGCGACAAGCGCGCCATCTGCGGTTTGTCCGGCGGCGTCGACTCCGCCGTAGCGGCGGCCCTGGTCGCGCGCGCCATCGGCGACCAGCTGACCTGCGTCTACGTCGACCACGGTCTGATGCGCAAGGGCGAGACCGAGCAGGTCGAGAAGGACTTCGTGGCCGCGACCGGCGTCAAGCTCGTCGTCGTGGACGCGGAGGAGCGCTTCCTCACCGCGCTCAAGGGCGTCTCCGACCCCGAGCAGAAGCGGAAGATCATCGGCCGCGAGTTCATCCGCGTCTTCGAGCAGGCCCAGGCCGAGATCATCGCGGACGAGGGCCCCGAGGTCGCCTTCCTGGTCCAGGGCACCCTGTACCCGGACGTCGTCGAGTCCGGCGGCGGCACCGGCACCGCGAACATCAAGTCCCACCACAACGTCGGCGGCCTCCCCGAGGACCTCGAGTTCGAGCTGGTCGAACCGCTGCGCAAGCTGTTCAAGGACGAGGTCCGGATGGTCGGCCAGGAGCTGGGCCTCCCGGACGAGATCGTCCAGCGCCAGCCCTTCCCCGGCCCCGGCCTCGGTATCCGCATCGTCGGCGAGGTCACCAAGGACCGCCTCGACCTGCTCCGCGACGCCGACGCCATCGCCCGCGAGGAACTGACGGCGGCCGGCCTCGACCGCGACATCTGGCAGTGCCCGGTGGTCCTCCTCGCCGACGTCCGCAGCGTCGGCGTCCAGGGCGACGGCCGCACCTACGGCCACCCGATCGTCCTGCGCCCGGTCTCCTCCGAGGACGCCATGACGGCCGACTGGTCGCGCCTGCCGTACGACGTCCTCGCGAAGATCTCCACCCGCATCACGAACGAGGTCGCCGACGTCAACCGCGTCGTCCTCGACATCACCTCGAAGCCCCCGGGCACCATCGAGTGGGAGTAGTCCCGCTGGTCTGCGAGGCTCAGGTCCGCTTGAGGGTCCGCACCGGGCCTCCGGGCTTCCAGACCTGCACGACGAGATACGTCTCGTCCTCGACGTAGGTCCGCACGACCTCCGTCAGCTCGGTGCGGAAGAGGTGGAACGGCTCCGGCGGTTCCACCTCTTTCCTGTACGCCCCCTTCACCCCGGCATCCGTCACCTCCACCGCCCGCCCGCTCACCCGTACGTCCCCGCCGTGCGTGTCCGTACCCGGCCCCGGGTTCGCCTGGAGCGCGAAGCGCGCGTCCCGCCGTAGATCCAAGGCCTTGAGCGAGTCGGGCATCATCCCGAGCCACAACTCGCCGTCCAGGAACCGCACTTCGAGCCCGCTCGTGCGTGGCGAACCGTCCGCGCGCACGGTCGCGAGGATGTGGTGCGTGAAGGCCCCGAAGCGTGTCTCGACGATCGCGGCGAGGTCCGGTTCGGCGGCGGTGAAGGTGGCCCAGTTCGCTGTCATACGGCGAGTGTTCCGCCGATAACCGACATCCTCTGTCCTCTTTACCGACCTGCACTGCCCTTTTCGACCGACCGGCGGTAACTTCTCGCCCTTACAACAAACCCAGTGCTGGAGGACCGATGCACGGGCCGACGCCGCCCTCCCCCCTGCCCACCGACCAGCTGCGGTTCGCCATGCCGCCGATGCACGAGTCGGTCGAGGACGAACGCCGGCACCGCAAGGAACGGCTCGCGGGCGCCCTGCGCCTGTTCGGCCGGCTCGGCTTCGAGGACGGGGTCTCCGGGCACATCACCGCCCGCGACCCCGAGTTCAGCGACTGCTTCTGGGTCAACCCCTTCGGGATGCCCTTCCGGCACGTCACCGTGAGCGATCTGGTGCTGGCCAACTCGGACGGCCAGGTCCTCCAGGGCCGCCACCACGTCAACCAGGCCGCGTTCACCGTGCACTCCCAGGTCCACGCCGCCCGCCCGGACGTCGTCTCGGTCGCCCATTGCCACTCCGTGCACGGCCGCGCGCTCTCCGCCCTCGGCGACTTCCTCGACCCGATCAGCCAGGAGAGCTGCGCCTTCTACGAGGACCACGCGCTCTACGACGCCTACAGCGGGGTCTCCGTCGACGCCGAGGAGGGCAAGCGGATCGCCGCCGGGCTGGGCTCCCGCAAGGCGCTCGTCCTGCGCAACCACGGACTGCTCACCGTGGGCGACTCGGTGGACGCGGCGGCCTGGTGGTTCGTGTCCATGGAACGCTCCTGCCAGGTCCAGCTCCTCGCGAAGGCGGCCGGCCGCCCACTCCTCATCGACCACAAACTCGCCGTCGCCACCCGCGAACAGACCGGCGGCGACCTCGTCGCCTGGATCAACTACCAGCCCCTGTGGCAGGACATCAGCCGCAGCGAACCGGACCTCCTCAGCTGACGCCGACCGGCCGACGCGACTCAGTTGAACCCCCGCAGCACGGCCGCCTTGGTCATCCTGAACTCCTCGTCCGTGAGCACCCCTTCCCGGTGCAGCTCGCCCAACTCCCGCAGCCTGCGCAGGAGTACGTCGTGATGATCGGCCGGCGGCGGAACCGTGGCCAAACGCCGAGGGCGGTCCGGGAACTCCCCGTTGTCGAGTTCCCGGACCGACGGATGCGGCAGCCGCGCGGTCACCGCCGTCGCCACCAGCGCTGTGAGCAGATCGCGACGGGCGCTGCCCCACAGATCGAGGGCGTACGGGTCCTTCTCCGGCGGCAGTTTGGAGAACACGGTCTCGCGCGTCACGAACCGCATGAACCCGTCCTCGTACCCGGAGTTGGGCAGCCACTCCACCTGCACGAGGTCCCCCACGGAGACGATGCGCGGCCCGGTGGCACGCTTGACGCGCTCGGAGGTGTCGGCCCAGTCGATGCGCACCTGGGCGCCGTCGAAGGACACCGTGCCGTCGGAGGAGCGGACGGAGACCGGGACCGGCGGGCCGGGCAGGAGATAGGCCTTGGTGGGCTCCTTGGGGATCTGGTCCAGGAGCAGTCCGTGCCGGATCTCCTCCGCCACGTACTCGGCGACCCCGGACCGGTCGATGTCCACGATCAGCCGGTACGGATCCGCCGCGTCCGGCAGCCGTCCACCGGTCGCCTGGAGCAGCGGGTCGGCCCCCTCGCGCAGCCTCAGCCGCAGTCGGCCACGCTTGCGCTCGGGTTCGTAGACGACGCCCGCGACGGCTTCGAGGGGCACGGCGATCTCCCCGTACGTCTGCCGGAACAGCGGCACGGAGCGGTGAAGTCCCGGCGTGATACGGACCGTTGTGCCGTCGAAGGCCCAGGTCCCGTCGCGCTGGATGATCTCGGCCATAGAGAAATTCTCGCAGCCGGGTCAACACGGCGGCGCTCACTTCACCCGCGCTGACCAGACCTGCCGGACGCGGACCCCGTTCCGTAGGGCACAATCCGCTGTTGTCGTGGGGGAGTTGCAAGGCGGTGGCCAAAGGCTTCGGAGCCGGTCGCCGAACGTGAGGGCCCGGGGTCGAGGGCCGAGGACCATGAGGGTCGTGGGGAAGGCAGGCGTCGGGCGTGGCGGTGCAGGAGGCGAGACAGGGCGGCGAGCACATCGGTGCCCACGGAGGGGGCTGCACCTGCGGGGACTGCCCGCACGGAGCACGCGAGGGGCATCGGCGCGCGGTCGCCGCGTTCCTGGTCAAGCGGGACGGCTTCGCGGCCGGGGAGGGGCTGCCCGCGGCGGTGGCGCACTCGGCGTCCGCCTCCCGGCAGTGGGTCTCGGACGAGCTGACCCAGTCCGCCGACGTCGTCGCCGAACGCGGTCGCGCCGAGGGCGGCGCCTGGCTGGCCCGCCTGTGGCACCGCACGGCCTTCGCGGTGTGGAGCGCCTTCGTCGTGCTGCTCCTGGTGCAGGCGCTCACCGCGATCGGCGCGGGCTGGACGGCGGCCCGCACGGCCGGACTGCTGGCCGCGCTCGTGGTCGCCGGCACGGTGACCGCCGCCTCCTGGTTCCACCGGGCGCGCGGCGGGGCGCTGGCGCCGGTCATCGGTGAGGACAACCGGCTGTCGACCTCCCGCGCGGTGGCCGTGTCCTGGGTGCTGTTCGTGGCGTACGCGGTGCTGGTCCTGGCCGGCCGCCTCGCCGCCGCCTCCGACCACGCCGAACGCGACGCGCTCATCTCCGGCCTCGAACTCGCCCGCGGCGCCGGTGTGGTGACCGTCCTCGCCGTGGTCTGCGCGATCGCCGTGCTCGTCCGCCGGGTCGTCGGTCTGCGGGTCCTGGGCCAGCGCCTCCAGAAGATCCCCGCCGACCGCCCCCGCGCCGCCGACCTCCTCACCGACGACGCGGGCCGCGGCACCTTCGCCGACATCCAGTACGTCGCGATCAGCGCCGTCGCCCTCGTCTTCGTCGCCGTACGCCTCGCCCGCCGCCCCGACCAACTGCCCGACCTGCCCTGGGGGTTGGCGGTCGTCGTCCTCATCTCCGCCGCGACGTACCTGGCCGGTAAGTACGCGGAGGGCGGCCGTCCGGTCATCCTCTCGGTGGTGCGCTCCCGCGAGGCGGGCGACCTCGACGCCCCCATCCGCACCGGCGACGACATCGAGATCCGCGGCGCCGGCTTCGTCCCCCCGGGTGCCCAGACCGCCGACCGCCTCTCCCGCATGGTCGTCCGCATCGGCCCGGTCAACGTCCACGTCCCCCTGGTCCCCGTCACCGGCGGCTTCTCCAACCCCACCGACACCCTCCTGACCGTCCCCGTCCCGGTCGACGTCGAGCCCGGACGCGTGGAGGTCCAGGTGGTCACCGCGGCGGGCGTGGAGACGAACGCCTGCGTGGTCGACGTGACGGACTGACGCCACCCATGGGCGACGTCGAGCGACCGACGCGGGCCCACTTCTGAATATCCACAGAAGCGGGCCGACCGGCGCCCGAGCTCTGCCAAAGTCCGAAAAACTGTCCGAAGCATGGTTGAGCGGGTCCCCCTTTTCGTACGTATGGTCTGTTGAGGGGTCAACGGCGGCGAGAGGCGGCTAAGGGCGATGACTCACAGCACTCGAATGGATACGCAAACCCCGTACCTCGACGGCGACCGGAGCTGGCGCGACACCGCCACCCGATACGCCCTGCTCCCACTGCGCGTCTTCCTCGGCGTCACCTTCATCTACGCGGGCCTGGACAAACTCACCGACAGCGCCTTCATGAAGTCCTCCGGCGCGGGCTCGATCGGCGAGACGATGCGCGCGGTCCGCGACTCGTCGGCGATCCCGGCCCTGGTCGACCTGTCCCTGAAGAGCCCCGTCGGCTTCGGCTACGCCATCGCCTTCGGTGAACTCGCCGTCGGCATCGGCACGTTGATCGGTCTGCTGGCCCGCCTCGCCGCACTCGGCGGCGCGCTGATCTCGCTCAGCCTGTGGCTCACCATCAGCTGGGCCAACGACCCCTACTACTACGGCAACGACCTCGCCTATCTGATGGCCTGGCTGCCCCTCGTCCTCGCGGGCGCCTCGGTGTTCTCCTTCGACGCGGCGATCCGAGCGAGGCGAAGGCAGCGGGCGGGAGGCTACCGGTAGCCCCTGAGGGGGAGCCGGCGGTGACGGAGTCCTGGGGCCCGGCCCCTGGGACTCGGTCACCGCGTTCTCGCCGGGCGGGCCCTCGGCCCCGTCCGTAGACGATCGTCAGCCGGATATGTCCGGACCGGGGTCGGCCGTGTTCCTACGGCCGGCCCTTCGGTGTCGGCGGATCGCGCCGTTGACGCCCGCCACCACCCCGGCCAGCAGCAGGCCGATCACCACCAGCGGGATCACCGCGAACCACTCGGTCACCCACAGCCCGCCCGCGTCCCCGGCGTAGACCACGCCCGCGGCGACGAGGAAGAGGCCGATCACCAGCTTCCCGGGCTGGAACTCATGACGCAGCACGGCTGACCTCCGCCTGTCCGACGCCGACATGGAGGTCCAGGTCCAGCGTGCCCGTGCTCTTGACGCCCGCCGCCGGGCTCAGGGTGATCTGCTGCCGCTTGTCCGGCTCCACGTCCACGTCCTTCTTGTCGTCACCGGGCAACTGGATGTCTCCCACGCCCACTCTCACCGTCAGCTCCACCGTCACGTCCGAGGGCACGATCACCTTCAACTGCCCGACGCCCACCTCGGCTTCGGCCGAGACCGTCTGCCCCTTCGTCAGCTTCAGTCTGGTCAGGTCGAGCGTGCCCACGCCGTTCCCGAGGTCGTACTTCGGCTGTATCTGGGCCACCGCCGCGGGCTGCCAGGTGAGGCGCTCCCAGTGCGTGGTGAGGTCCTTGGGCAGGGCCGCCGAGGCGGCGAGCAGGCCGGCCGTGACGATCGCGAGGAACACCGAGCCCGCCCCCGTACGCCCCGCGAACGCGCTGATCGCGATCCCCAGACCGAAGACGACGAGCGCACCGGCCAGGCCCGCCTGCAGGCTGGTGCCGAGCTCCTGGTCGTTCCACTTCGCGGCCGCGCCCAGGCCCCCCGCGAACAGTGCGAGCAGGAACACCCAGCCGCCGATCCAGCGCGGGCCGCGCGGTTTCGGAGGTGCCGGGCGCGGGCTGCGCTGATCCTCGCGCCAGTGCGGGTACGAGGGGCCGAGGCTGATGTGGATCGCGTCCGCGATGTCCCGGTCGCGGGAGTCGCCGGGGCCCCACAGATAACCGGTGCCACCGACGTGTGTGCCGTCCTTGACGATCGGATCACGCCACCAGGACGGGTAGGAGGCGACCACCGGCGGCGCCTGGGCCTCCGGCGGGGCATCGGCGACGGCCTGCGCGGCCAGCGGGTCGGGGTCGGGGGCGCCGCGCTGCTGCGACCAGTACCCCGCGCCCGCCAGCAGGAGGGAGAGGACGACGGCGAAGGTCAGCACACTCGCGTTGTTCAGCATCGACAGGAACACACCGCAGCCGACCAGCGCGAACAGCACGGCGGCCAGGGCCTGGCCGTCCACGCGGCCGGTGAAGAGCTTGCGGACCTCGTTCTCCTCCTCGTCGTCGTACGGGACGAAGAGCCACGCGAAGCCGTAGAAGATGAGGCCGATGCCGCCCGTCGCGGAGAGCACGGCGAGGGTGATCCGGAAGATCACCGGGTCCATGTCGCACTGCCGCCCCAGCCCCGCGCACACCCCCGCGAGCACCTTCGACCGCCGGTCCCGCCGGAACCGGTGCACAGCCGCGCCCGCGCTGCCGCCGCCGGGCACCGCACCCGGCGAGGAGGCGGCACCCGCGCCGGGCACGGCGTCCCGCGGCCCGGCGCCCGCTGGCGGACGTGGGCCGGAGCCGGGTCCCGGACCCGTCGCGGCGTGCTCGTGATCTGTCATGCGTCCATGCTGCCCGCCGCGAGGCGCCGATGGCAGTCGGGACGACCCTGGCCGAACCCTGAAATCGGCCCCGACCCGGACCGGGGGAGTGTTCGACGACGACCCCGACACCGCTCTTACCCCGCTCCGACACCGCGAAAGGCCCCCACAGCGCCTCGTATTCGAAGATCAGGGGAGTCTCGGGGGTCCACCCTGATGCCCACAACGGCGGGGCGTGTGAACATCGGTGGCATGCCGGAAGCCGCAGCACTGCCCGTCGAGGACCCGCGGCCGCCGCGCAAGCTCTACCGCAGCAGTGACGNGCTGGCTCGGCGGGGTGGCGCGGGGGCTCGCCGGGCATCTCGGGCTGCCGGTGATCTGGGTGCGGCTGGTGTTCGTGGGGCTGTTCCTCGCGGACGGACTGGGCGCGTTGTTGTACGCCTCGTTCTGGTTCTTCGTGCCGCTCGGCGTCGGCGGGGTCGCCGGTCAGCGACCCCCGTCCCTCGTCTCCACCGAGACCTCGCCGGACGGCCGCCGCAGACTCGTCGCCCGCAAGCCGGACAAGGGCCAGATCGTTGCCCTCCTCCTCATGGTCGTCGTGGCGCTGGTCTTCGTCGGCAATGTGAACCTGGGCAGCGGAGCCAAGGCCTATCTCTTCCCGGTCGTCCTCGTCGGCGCGGGCGTCGCCCTCGTCTGGCGCCAGGCGGACAACGCCCGCCGGGCCCGCTGGGCCGAGGTCGGCAGCCGTCGCCGTACGCTCAGCCTGCTGCGCGCGGGCGGTGGTGTCCTGCTGGTCACCGCCGGTGCCACCGCGATCTTCGTGCTCCAGGGCTCCGCCGCCCACCTCGGCTCGGTCCTCCAGGCCGCCCTCGCGGTCCTCGTCGGCATCACGCTGCTCGCCGGCCCGTACCTGGTGCGGATGACCCAGGACCTCTCCGAGGAGCGCCTGATGCGCATCCGCGCTCAGGAGCGCGCCGAGGTCGCCGCCCATGTCCACGACTCCGTGCTGCACACCCTGACCCTGATCCAGCGCAACGCGGAGAGTCCCAACGAAGTGCGCCGCCTGGCCCGCGCCCAGGAGCGCGACCTGCGCGCCTGGCTCTACAAACCGGAGGGCACCGGCAAGGACGAGGCCGACGAACCCGACACCCTCGCCGAGGCCGTGCGCCGCAGCGCGGCCGAGGTCGAGGACAAGCACGGCGTCCCCATCGAGGTCGTCGTCGTCGGCGACTGCCCCCTCGACGACGGGATCGGCGCCCAGATGCAGGCCGCGCGCGAGGCGATGGTGAACGCGGCCAAGTACGGTGGCGAGGGCGGCGCCGTACAGGTCTACGCCGAGGTGGAAGGGAAGAAGGTCTTCGTGTCCGTCCGCGACCGCGGACCGGGCTTCGACCTCGACTCGATACCCGCCGACCGCATGGGCGTCAGAGAATCGATCATCGGCCGTATGGAGCGACACGGCGGCACGGCACGGCTGCGCGCCGTGCCGGACGGCGGTACCGAGGTCGAGCTGGAGATGGAGAGGGCGGAGAAGACGTCATGAGCGACGCGACCGAGACGAACGAACCGGCGGAGCCGACCGGCGGGAGCGCGGGCGGGCGTCACGTGCGCGTGGTCCTCGTCGACGACCACCGCATGTTCCGTACGGGGGTCCAGGCCGAGATCGGCCGCACCGAGGAGACCGGTGTCGAGGTGGTCGGCGAGGCCGCGGACGTCGACCAGGCGGTCACGGTCATCACCGCGACCCGCCCCGAGGTGGTCCTCCTCGACGTCCATCTCCCGGGCGGCGGCGGGGTCGAAGTCCTGCGCCGCTGCGCCCCGTTGATGAGCGACGCCGAGCAGCCCGTCCGCTTCCTCGCGCTGTCCGTGTCGGACGCGGCGGAGGACGTGATCGGGGTGATCCGCGGCGGTGCGCGCGGCTACGTCACCAAGACGATCACCGGCACGGACCTCGTCAACTCCGTCTTCCGGGTCCAGGAGGGCGACGCGGTCTTCTCGCCCCGGCTGGCCGGCTTCGTCCTCGACGCCTTCGCGTCGACCGACGCCCCGCCGGTCGACGAGGACCTCGACCGCCTCACCCAGCGCGAGCGCGAGGTGCTCCGCCTCATCGCGCGCGGCTACGCCTACAAGGAGATCGCCAAGCAGCTGTTCATCTCGGTGAAGACGGTCGAGTCCCATGTCTCGGCGGTGCTCCGCAAGCTCCAGTTGTCGAACCGGCACGAGCTGACGCGGTGGGCGACGGCACGCCGACTGGTGTGACCCGTAAGGGAGTTCACCGGGGGGCCATCGGGGGAATCCCCTGAGCCTGAGGGATCCCCTGGGAGTTCACACCACGCGTGTCGCCCCCGCGAACGGCATCTGGTCGATCGGCGCCAGCCGTACCGGAGCGGTCGGGTTCGGGGCGTGGATCATCTGGCCGTCGCCGACGTAGATGCCGACGTGACTGATGCCCGAGTAGAAGAACACCAGGTCGCCGGGGCGCAGTTCGTCCCGCGAGACCCGCTGTCCGGCGTTGATCTGGGCGTAGGTCGTGCGGGGCAGGGAGACACCGGCGGAGTTGTAGGCGGCCTGCACGAGGCCCGAGCAATCGAAGGCGTTCGGGCCCGTCGCGCCCCACACGTAGGGGCTGCCGAGCTTCTGGTAGGCGTAGGAGACGGCCGCCGCCGCACGGGAGTTGGGGGCGTCGGACGCGGCGGCCGAGGAGACGGGCGCGGCCAGCGCACCGCGTGCCGCGGTCGACGACCGTGACGCGCGGCCGGTGCCGTCGGCGGTACCGCCCACGACCTGGGCCCGCTGCTGCGGAGGCAGCGTCGCCAGCAGTCGGCGTGCCTGGTCCAGCTTCCCGTTGATGGTCTTCTTCTGCCTGCCGAGCTCCGCCTGCCGGGACTTCAGCGAGGTCAGCTCGATGTGCGCGGCACCGCGCAACTGCTCGATCTCCCGGAGCTGTTGCCGTACGAGAGCGACGGCCGCCGTCTGCCGGTGGCCCACCCGGTCGGCGAACTCGGCGCCGTCCAGATACCGTTCGGGGTCGTCGGAGAGCATGAGCTGCACCGCGGGGTCGATCCCGCCGCTGCGGTACTGGGCAGCCGCTACGTAACCCAGCGAGTCCCGCGCCGAGTTGAGCTTCTCCGTCCTGCGCGCCGCCTCGTCCCGCAGGGTGTTCAACTGCTTCTCGGCCGCGTCCGCCTTCTCCTTCGCGCCGTCGTACTTCTCGGTCGCGACCTCCGCCTCCTGGTACAGCGTGTCCACCTTGGCCTTGACCTGTGTCGGCGTCAGCTGCGGCTCGGCGTGCGAGGTCCCGTCGAAGCCCGTCGCCGTAGCCGCGCCCGCGAGGGCGATCGTGGCCGCGGTACGGGCCGTATGACCGCTGAGCGGGCGCTGTCGGGCCTTGCGGTGCGCTGCCACGTGGACTGCACGTCCTTTCGTACGACCGCCGGGGGAGCGGGCGATTGAGCGTCCGGCGGCGGCCTGCACAGGGGGAGCGGGCCGCCGCCGGACTTCTCGGCGGTGGTGTCCGGCTGCCGCCCCTGGTCCGGGCGGCGGTGGGGAGCCGGTCACCTGGTGGAGGACGCTAAACCTGATGGTTGCGGCGCGGTAACGCATGCGCGGAACTGACGTGAGGTGACCGGGAATTGACCATCAGTGACTGTGATCCCGGACCGGGCCCGCCGCCTTCGCGTGGCGCGCTGACCGATGCGGCGGTTCGGGCGCGGGACGGTCCGACGCGATGCTATGGGCCGCATATATGCACGGGCATCGGGGCGCTACGAGGGAGTACGGATACGAGGCACCAGGGAGTGCGGATACGAGGCACTACGGAGGGGCGGTGTCGGCCGGCCTCAGGGCCCCTGATTAGGCTCCGGCCCCATGGACGTACTCATCCATCTCTTCGTCGGCCTGCACATCATCGGCATCGCGGCGCTGCTCGGCGGTTTCCTCACCCAGATGAAGGCGATGGGCCAGGGCACGGCCCGCTTCGTCCCCGGCATGCTGCACGGCGCGCTGACCATGCTGGTCACCGGCGCGATCCTGGTCGGCCTCAACCAGGCCGACGACCAGCACGTCAACAACATCAAGATCGGCATCAAGCTCGCGCTGCTGATCGTGATCCTCGGCCTCGTCTATGTGAAGCGGGACGAGGAGAGCGTCGACAAGAGCCAGTTCGCGCTGGTGGGCGGGCTCACCATGGTGAACGTCTTCATCGCGGTCCTGTGGACGTGACCCCGGACGTGCCCGCGCGATAGAACCGGACCGTCCCCGCCGCGACCACCAGCCACGCCGCCACCGCGATCCACAGCACCACCTCCCCGGGCGTCCGCAGCCACCCGACGTCCACGGCGGTTCCCACGGAGAGCATGGTCACCGCCGTCATCCCGAGCGGGAACACCGTCGACCAGCGGCGCACGTCGTAGCGCAGCCGGGGCCAGGCGACCTCGGCGGCCAACAGGACGACGCACCAGGCCACATCGAGCACCAGCAGCGTCACGGTCACGGCCCGCAGGACGCCCCGGTCGTCGGAGTTCCACAGGTACAGGCGCGCGTTGTCGGCGGCGATCAGCTTCGACCCGGCCAGCGCCGATACGGCCAGTGCGCCGCCGACGATCCAGTGGTCACCGGTCCCGATGATCACCTGCCGCCATTCGAAGCGGGCCAGCGCGAACCCGTAGAGCACCAGCCCGAGCCAGAACAGCACCAGCGCCGTGTGCGCGAGCCAGGCCACCGACTCGGCCGCGGCGATCGTCGCCCCCAGCACGGCCAGCGACTGCGTGGCCACACAGCCCAGGAAGACCGTCCCGGGCATCCGCCCCCGCCAGTTCCCCACGACCCGCACGAGCAGCCCCGGCCACAGCACCACGGCCGACGCCAACAGTGCCTCGGCCACCGTCTGCCAGCCCGCGATCGAGAACCGCGTCCCCAGGACGGCGGTCGCTGCCACGGCGGTCAGCGCACCGGGCGTTCCCGCCTCCGTGAGCCACCTCGGCCGGTCCGACAGCAGTCGTACGACGAAGTCCACGGCCAGGCCCAGCCAGAACGCGCAGGCCACCGCGAAGGCGATACGGGACAGCACCTCGTACCCCGTGACATGCAGGCCGACCGACACGATCGCGGTCGCCATCACGACGGCCCCGGCCGCCGGCGGACGCTGCGCCCACCAGGCGCGGAAGCGGGAGAAACCGGTATCGGGCATGGCCCGATGCTAGGGAGCGGCCCCCACGGGGACGACGGGCCACGCGCGCGGGGACGTCAAAAACATCTGCACGCGTGCGGGAACGTCAAAAACATCTGCACGCGTGCGTGGTGGCCCAAAACGCCCTCACGCGTGCGTGGCGCTCTGCCTCGCCCCGGCACTCTGCGCCGCTACGTCAAAACGCCCTCACGCGTGCGTGGCGCTCGAAAACACCCTCACGCGCGCGTACGGACTCCGCTCAGGCCGGCCGCACCACGCCGTGGACGGTCGCCGTGCCGTCGTAGTGGATCGATTCCTCGCGGACGTAGGTGCCGGGCTTCGGGGCGTGGATCATCATGCCGTCGCCTACGTAGACACCGACATGGCTGACCTCGTCGTGGAAGTGGAAGAAGACAAGGTCGCCGGGTTGTGCGTCGGCCAGGGGGACCGTCGTGCCGGCGTCGATCTGGTCGGTGATGATGCGCGGGAGGGTGACTCCGGCCGCCTTCCACGCGGCCTGGGCGAGGCCCGAGGAGTCGTAGGAGCCCGGTCCTGCGGCGCCCCAGACGTACGGCTTGCCGACCTGGGCGCGGGCGAAGGCGATGGCCTGCCCCGCGAGTGCCGCCGCTTCGTTTCGCCGCTCCCGCGCGGCCAGTTGGGACAACAGGGCGCGTGCGGTGGAGAGTTTCCGCTGGACGGTGGCCTTGGCTGTTCCGAGGTCGCTTCGCGTCTCGTCGGTGGTGCGGAGGCTCTCGGTCGCCTCCTGGGGCTTCCGCGTCGTGGTGGACCGCTCCGTGAGGTGCGCGTCGGTCGCGTTCCTCCGGCGGGCGGTCAGTCGGCTCATCAACTGGGCCTGGTCGTAGTGGTCGTGCGGGGTGGCGGCGAACGAACTCGGCTGTTCCCGCACGGAGTTGATCTTCTGCGTGCGCTTGGCCGAACCGCGCCTCTCGGTCGCTGAATCCGCCCGGCGGTAGAGGTCGTCGATCTTCTGCTCGACCTCTCCGAGGCTCTGGTTGCCGCCGTCGTCGGCGGGGGTCCATATGCCTGCGATGCGGGAGCCCGTGGAACGCGGCTTGCGGTGCGACGACGCCAAGGCGGCGACTCCTTCCGAGGTCGGTGGGGGCCGTGGAGCTTGACGGCGTAGCCGCGGAGCCTGATCGAACGCTAACCAATATGTGTGGCTTGTGTGAAGGTCGATGGTCGATATGCCCGGTACGTTTCCGTGACGTCGGTCATGTGTCCGCCTGGCCGTCGCCGATCGTGATCGACCGGTTCTCGACCGTGAATTTCCCCGAGTTCTCGGGGTGGCGGCCGGTTGTCAGTGGGGCGCCCTAAACTCGGAGAGCGATGAGCAGCCTCTTTGACGACAGCTTCCTGGCGGACCTCCAGCCCCCTCGGGGCCATGACGAAGAACCCCCGCCACCGCCCGACGACGAGTACGGACCGGAGCAGGCTCCGGACGACCTGTTCGCGGGCGGGTTCGACGTGCCCGCGAGCAGGGACGCCTACTACCGGGACGGCGCCCCACGCCCCGCGGTGGACCCGGCCGCACTCCTGGAAGGGCTGAACGAGAACCAGCGCGCGGCCGTCGTCCACTCCGACACCCCGCTGCTCATCGTGGCCGGCGCCGGCTCCGGCAAGACCCGCGTCCTCACCCACCGCATCGCCTACCTCCTCGGCGAGCGCCATGTGCACCCCGGCCAGATCCTCGCGATCACCTTCACCAACAAGGCCGCGGGCGAGATGAAGGAGCGCGTCGAGCAACTCGTCGGCCCGCGCGCCAACGCGATGTGGGTGATGACCTTCCACAGCGCGTGCGTGCGCATCCTGCGCCGCGAGTCCAAGAAGCTCGGCTTCACGTCCTCCTTCTCGATCTACGACGCCGCCGACTCCAAGCGCCTCATGGCCCTGGTCTGCCGCGACCTGGACCTCGACCCCAAGAAGTTCCCGCCGAAGTCCTTCAGCGCCAAGATCAGCAACCTGAAGAACGAGCTGATCGACGAGGAGGACTTCGCCGCCCGGGCGGCCGACGGTTTCGAGAAGACCGTCGCCCAGGCCTACGCGATGTACCAGTCGCGGCTGCGCGAGGCCAACGCCCTCGACTTCGACGACCTGATCATGACGACGGTCAACCTGCTGCGCGCCTTCCCGGACGTCGCCGAGCACTACCGCCGCCGCTTCCGGCACGTCATGGTCGACGAGTACCAGGACACCAACCACGCGCAGTACGCGCTGGTGCGCGAGCTGGTCGGTACCGGCGCGCACGACGAGGACGTACCACCCGCCGAACACGACCTGCCGCCCGCCGAGTTGTGCGTCGTGGGTGACGCCGACCAGTCGATCTACGCCTTCCGGGGCGCGACGATCCGCAACATCCTCCAGTTCGAGGAGGACTACCCGAACGCGACGACGATCCTCCTTGAGCAGAACTACCGCTCCACCCAGACGATCCTCTCCGCCGCCAACGCGGTCATCGAGCGCAACGAGTCCCGCCGCCCCAAGAACCTGTGGACCAACGCGGGCGCGGGTGCGCAGATCACCGGCTATGTCGCCGACACCGAGCACGACGAGGCGCAGTTCGTCGCCGAGGAGATAGACCGTCTCACCGACGCGGGCGACGCGAAGGCCGGCGATGTCGCCGTCTTCTACCGGACGAACGCCCAGTCCCGCGTCTTCGAGGAGATCTTCATCCGCGTCGGCCTGCCGTACAAGGTCGTCGGCGGGGTGCGCTTCTACGAGCGCAAGGAGGTCCGGGACGTCCTGGCCTACCTGCGCGTGCTGGCCAACCCGGAGGACTCGGTGCCGCTGCGCCGCATCCTCAACGTCCCCAAGCGCGGCATCGGCGAGCGCGCCGAGGCGATGATCGACGCCCTCTCGCAGCGCGAGAAGATCAGCTTCCCGCAGGCGTTGCGGCGCGTCGACGAGGCGTACGGCATGGCCGCGCGGTCGACGAACGCGGTCAAGAAGTTCAACACGCTGATGGAGGACCTCCGTACGATCGTCGACTCCGGCGCGGGCCCGGCGACGGTCCTGGAGGCGATCCTCGAACGCACCGGCTACCTCGCGGAGTTGCAGGCCTCCACCGACCCGCAGGACGAGACCCGGATCGAGAACCTCCAGGAACTCGCCGCCGTGGCCCTGGAGTTCGAACAGGAGAACAGTTCAGGGGAGGGCGAGAGCGAGACTCCGGTCGGGCTCGCCGCTTTCCTGGAGCGGGTGGCGCTGGTCGCCGACTCCGACCAGATCCCCGACGAGGACGAGGACGGCTCCGGAGTCATCACGCTGATGACTCTCCACACCGCCAAGGGACTCGAGTTCCCGGTGGTCTTCCTCACCGGCATGGAGGACGGCGTCTTCCCGCACATGCGCGCCCTCGGCCAGGCCAAGGAGCTGGAGGAGGAGCGGCGCCTCGCGTACGTGGGCATCACGCGCGCGCGGGAACGCCTGTACCTCACCCGCTCGTCACTGCGCAGTGCCTGGGGGCAGCCGTCGTACAACCCGCCCTCCCGCTTCCTGGAGGAGATCCCGGCGGCGCACGTGGAGTGGAAGCGGACCGGCGCGATGGCGGCTCCGCCGTCGACGGGCCCGGCCTCGGGCATCGCGGCCTCGCTGTCGTCGACCCGCTCGCGCTCGTCGGCCTCGGGCGCGTCGGGCTTCGCCACCCGCCGTACGTCGGAGAAGCCGGTCGTGGCGCTGGCGGTCGGCGACCGGGTCACGCACGACCAGTTCGGGCTCGGCACGGTGGTCGGCGTGAGCGGCACGGGGGCGAACGCGGAGGCGACGGTCGACTTCGGGGAGCCCAAGCCGAAGCGCCTGCTGCTGCGGTACGCGCCGGTGGAAAAGCTGTAGGAAGAAGGGGAGTTACGTCGGGTCGAGCCCGTGGCTGCGAAGCCACGGGAGCGGGTCGATCGCCGCCCCGCCCGCCGGCCGTACCTCGAAGTGCAGGTGCGGACCGGTGGAGTTGCCGGAGTTCCCGGAGTACGCGATCGGGTCGCCGGCCTTCACCGTCGTCCCCGGGGCGACGCGGTAGCTGGAGAGGTGGCAGTACCACGTCTCCGTGCCGTCCTTCTCGGTGAGGATCAGCATGTTGCCGTAGGCGCTGTTCCACTTCGTGCTGACGACGCCGTCGGTCGCGGCCATCACCGTCGTGCCGTACGAGACGGGGAAGTCGATGCCGGTGTGCACGGACATCCAGTTGACGCCGGCCTGTCCGAAGTAGGCGCTGAGGCCCCGCTGCGTCACCGGCAGCGCGTACTTGGGGCGCAGCCGCTCCTTGCGGGCCGCCTCGGCCGCCGCCTTCTTCTTCTCGGCTTCCTGCTGGGCCTTGAGGTCGATACGTTCCTGCGTACGGCTGGCCCGGTCGGCGAAGTCGTCGGCACCGGCCGACAGGCTCTTGATCTGGGCGTCCAGCTTGTTGTTCGCGACGGACGGTTTCACCGTGGTCGCGTCGGAGGCGGACGCCGTCGAGTCACTGCTCCCGGTCAGCGTGCCGACGGACGCGGCGGCGATACCGGCGACCCCCATCACACACGCGGACGGTACGGCGATGGTCATCAGCGCGGAGCGCTTCGGGGGCGTACGGCGCCGGGAACGGCTCCCGCCCCGGGACGCGGCGCGCGAGGCGGTCGCCGGGGCCGGGGTGAACTCCTCCTGGTCGTCGAGGAGTTCGGGGTAGGGCTGGGACCCGTCCTGCTCCGGCTCGGCCTCGTCGAGGGCGGGCAGCTCGCCGGTCGCCGTCAACTCGCCGTCTTCTGGGGCGACTTCGTCGTACGCGTCGTCGTACGTCTCGTCGTATGTCTCGCTGTACGTCTCTTCGTGCGACGCCTGCTCGAAGGTGGTCGTCGCGTCGGCGGGGCTCCCGTCGGCGTTCCACTGCGTGGCGTCGTAGGCGCCGGTGTCGAAGGCCTGCGTGCCCCATTCCCAGTGCTGGGTCTGGTCGGCGGCAGGGGCGGCGGAGTGGGCCGACTGGTCAGGCTGGAGCCAGGTGTTCGCGTCCCACTGCCCGCTGATGTCGGGGGCGCCGGTCTGCGGCGGGATGGCGGAGAGCTGCTGGTAGTCGGCGGACCAGGCGGTGGTCTCGTAGGCGCCCGTGTCGTAGGCGGCGTGGTGCTGGGCCGCGTACGGGTCGTAGTTCAGGGTGTGTTGGGCACCTGTGGACCAGGCCGAGGAGTCGTAGCCGCCGGTGGTGTGCGACCCGGTGTCGTGACTGTGGCCGTTGCCCGGCATGTCGCCGAAGAGGGGGTCGGTGGCGAAGCTCGCGGTGGCCTGGCCGCCGTCCGCGCCCGGGTGAAAACCCGTGGCGGTGTGGTCGCCGTACGTGGTGAAGTCACCGAACTGGGCATCCTGCCCGCCGTACGACGCGTAGTGCGCCGAGGTGGCATCGGAAGCCGGAGCCGGGGTGGTCATGGTCCCCGACGGGTGACGATCGTTCACCAACTTCTCTATTCGCCTCGACAACAGGGGCTGCCAGAGCAGTGCGGCGACTGTACCCGGCGGTATGCGGGCGCGACAATCTTCCTCAGGTTTCACGCTCGCCGGAAACGGGCATTCGGCCGTGTTTCGGGGGACGGCGGGCACGGGTTTGGCCTTGCGTTCGAATAACGTTCGAGGTCGGGGGGTGTGCGGTCGCTGTCCGCGCGCTGTGCAGACGCTTCGAGGGCACGCTTCGAAGGGCATGGAAATGCTTCCCGCGGTGGAGGCGGCGCGCGTTGACTGGCGGTGGTCGACGGGCATCCGACGGCATCCGACGTAGGGAGAGCGTGATGAGGGCGTGGAAACGTGCGGGGATCGCGGTCGTGCTGGCCGTGGCGACCGTCGGCATCGTGAGTCCGGCGGCATCGGCCGCGCCCGCGCCGTGGGACATCAGCCGGGCGCACCGGCCCGCGCCGACGCAGAGCGCGACGGTGTTCTCGGTCGGGGGCGCCGGCACCGTCAGCATCCGGTGCGGGACTCCCTGCTACCAGTAGGAGTCGCGCACCGCGGAAGCGCGACGCCGGTCAGGCCACCGTCAGGCCGCCCGTGTGGGTCGCCGCCGGGGTTTCCGTCCGTGGGGTGTCGAGGGCCTGGCGGATGCCGGTCGCGATGGTGGGGTGGACCGGCAGGGCGAGGTGGCCGATGCCGCTGACCTGTACGTTCTCCGCGAGCAGGTCGGGGTGGTCGATGCGGGCCGTCTCCAGCGGGTCCATCAGGTTGTCGAGGTCGCTCCAGAAGCTGACGAAGTGTGTACGGCAGCCGGGGGCGGGGCGGGTCAGTTCCTCGATCACCGGGGAGCCCGGGCGCATCTGGCGGACGATCGGGTGGGCGCTGGCCAGCGGGACCACGGCCGTACCGGAGTGCGGGGTGCCGAGCGTCACGAGTGTGCGGACCCGCAGGTCGCCGCCGAGCCGCTGCACGTAGTACCGCGCGATCAGCCCGCCGAGACTGTGCCCGACGATGTCGACCTCCCTGCTGCCCGTGCGCTCGCAGATCTCCTCGATGTGCCGGCCCAGCAGCTCGGCCGCGGTGCGGATGTCGCAGGTCAGCGGGGAGTAGTTGAGCGACTCGACCTGCCGGTGCCCGTGCTGGGCCAGCGAGCGGCGCAGCAGCACGAAGACCGAGCGGTTGTCGATGAACCCGTGCAGCAGCACCACCGGGGGCTTCGCCTCGGTCGGCAGCTGTGTCGCGTCCTCGGGCGAGGGCATCTCGGGCAGCGGCGCCCGGCGTTCCTGGGCCATGCCGGAGGGATAGAGGAGAAGGTGGCCCGCGAGGATCACGATCTCCAGGGCGGTCGCTTTCAGGAAGGTCATCGAGAGGCCGGCCAGCCTGCTGGGCAGGAGTCGCTGACAGAGGGGGAGAAAGGGCAGTGCCCCGGAGACCTTCATGGTCGACCTCCTGTCGGCACACGGAACGACAGCTCCGTCCCCCGTGTGCCCTCGTGGGAGGCCACCACGAGGACCATCGACGGTGCGCGAGAGGTGCGCGGGGTGAGCCCCGCGTGCCCTTCGTGCGTCTGCCGATGCGCCGTACCACCGCGCGGCGCGGCCTGCGGCGCGGTGGTACGGCGACCTCGTTGCGGCTCCCGGTGCGCTTGTTCCCGCTGGAACGCTGCGCGGTGAACGTGTCCCATCGTGTGATTTCCCCCTCGGTATCCGCCGCGAAACTGCCGGTTGCGGGATGCTGGAGATAACGTTCGTTCACTTCCCGCACTGACGCGGGTGCCGCGGTACCCGTGGGTAGGGATGAACGCAGTCGCTTCATGGAGGCAGTGATGGGTGTGGCAGCCGGTCCGATCCGCGTGGTGGTGGCCAAGCCGGGGCTCGACGGCCATGATCGCGGGGCCAAGGTGATCGCGCGGGCGCTGCGCGACGCCGGTATGGAGGTCATCTACACCGGCCTCCACCAGACCCCCGAGCAGATCGTCGACACCGCGATCCAGGAGGACGCCGACGCGATCGGCCTCTCCATCCTCTCCGGCGCCCACAACACCCTCTTCGCCGCGGTGATCGACCTCCTCGAACAGCGCGAGGCCGCGGACATCCTGGTCTTCGGCGGCGGCATCATCCCCGAGGCGGACATCACCCCTCTCAAGGAGAAGGGCGTCGCGGAGATCTTCACGCCCGGGGCGACGACGCAGGCGATCGTGGACTGGGTACGGGCGAACGTGCGGCAGCCGGCGGGCGCATAGACCCTTCGGCGAGAGGGGCTTCGTTTTTTGGTGCAGGCCGGCATCAGCCAGCCCGTCCGGCGTTTGAGGACGAGGCCGTTCAGGCCGAAGGGGGGTTTGGGGGCACAGCCCCCAAGCTTCTACGGCGCCTCCAACTCCCACGGCTTCTACGGCAACGGCAACTCCAACTCCTCCGACATCGCCGCGCGCAACCGCAACGTCGTCACGAGCCGCTGAAACGCCTCCGCCCAATACCCCCCCGCCCCCGGCGCCGCATCCTCCGACTCGTCCGGCACCGCCAGCAACCCGTCGAGCCGCCCCGCCTCGCCCGGATCGAGACACCGCTCGGCCAGCCCCATCACCCCACTGAAACTCCATGGATAACTCCCCGCGTCCCGCGCGATGTTGAGCGCGTCCACCACAGCCCGCCCCAGCGGCGCAGCCCACGGCACCGCACACACCCCGAGCAGCTGAAACGCCTCGGACAACCCCTGCGCCGCGATGAACCCGCCCACCCACTCGGCCCGTTCGCCCCCGCCCAGCGTGCT
>NZ_JAENRY010000181.1 GCF_016612545.1 Streptomyces sp. MBT65
TTCCGGTCGTAGGCGGAGTTGTTCTGGTCGTAAGCGGAGTTGTTCTGGCCCTGGGGCAGGTCGTCGACGCGGAACACGTTGCCGTGCCGGTCGCGGTGGACGACGCCCCGACCGCCCCGGAAGTGGGCGTAGTTGTCCAACTGCTCGATTCGGGCGCGGAGTTCGGCACAGCGGGCGGTGGCGCGTTCGTGGTCGTCGTGGGCCCAGGCGAGGTCGAGACGGAGGGCGTCGGCCTCGTCCCGGGTACCGGCGACATTGAGCAACCGGCCCAGTTCCGCCTGCCGTTCGGCCGCGTACTTCTGCTCGCGGAGCATCACGTCGAGCCGGTCGCCGAGCGCGTCGCGGCTGCCGGGACGGGCGTCGAACGCGGCGAGCGCCGCCGCGTGCAGGACGCGGGCCCGCTCCTTCTCCTGGGTCGCGACACCGTGGCCGTACTCCGCCGCGAGGTCCTGGAGGAGGGCCTCGACCACGTCCCAGGGCGGTATCTCACGGCCGCCGAGACAGGCTTGCATGCCATCGGGATCACGCTGCCAGAACACTCCGCACCAGCCGCCACCCTGGTCGAGGCGCGCCAGGAGTCCGTCGAGGTAGTTCGCGAACTCCCGCACCTGTCCGGGGAGTTGATCCACAGCCATGCTCCAACTCCCGCCAGACCGGAATGCTCCGATCCGTAGAAAACACCATTTGTGTTACGACGCGGCTACGGAAGCTTTTCGAGCCGGGCGCAGAGATCTGGGAGCCTACGCCTCCCCACTGTGCGCCCGCCGGGTTCATGCCGTATCCGCCACATCAGGCGTCCGATTCAGGCCGCCAACGGCGCACATCTGACGACGAGTTGGTCCATGGAGAGGCCGAGGGCGTCGGCGAGGGCGGCGACGGTGAAGAAGGCGGGTGTCGGCGCCCGGCCGGTCTCGATCTTCCGGAGGGTCTCCGCGGAGATGCCCGCGTGCGCGGCCACGTCCGTCATGCTGCGGCCGGCCCGGGCCTCGCGGAGCAGCCGGCCGAGCCGTTCGCCGCGTTCGCGCTCTTCGGGGGTGAGAGGGGTGCGTACCATGCCGTCATTCTAATACCGGTATAGTAATTGGCATGGTGGAACTGAAGACGGACACGTCTATCGATGCGATGTACGAGACGGGCCAGGTCGTGGCCCGCGCCCTCACGGCCGTGCGGGAGGCCGCCGACGTGGGCGTATCCCTTCTGGAACTGGACGAGTTGGCGCACGACGTGCTGCGCGCGGCGGGCGCGACCTCACCCTTCCTCGGCTACCGCCCCGCCTTCGCGCCCACCCCGTTCCCCGCGGTCATCTGCGCCTCCGTGAACGACGCCGTGGTGCACGGCATCCCGGACGGCTACCGGCTGCGCGACGCCGACCTGGTCTCGATCGACTTCGGCGCGAAGCTGGGCGGCTGGGCCGGGGACTCGGCGATCAGCTTCATCGTCGGCGAGCCGCGCCCCGCCGACGTCCGCCTGATCGACACCGCCGAACGCGCCCTCGCGGCGGGCATCGCGGCAGCCGTCGTCGGCAACCGCATCGGCGACATCGCCCACGCGATCGGCACGATCTGCCGCACGGCGGGCTACGGCATCATGGAGGACTTCGGCGGCCACGGCATCGGCCGCCAGATGCACGAGGACCCCGGCGTCCCGAACGAGGGCAGCCCCGGCCGGGGCCTCCCCCTCCGCCACGGCATGGTCATCGCGATCGAGCCGATGCTGCTCGCGGGCGGCCGGGACGACTACCACGCGGCGCAGGACGGCTGGACCCTGAAGACGAACGACGGATCAAGGGCGGCCCACGTGGAACACACGGTGGCGATCACGGAGGCAGGACCCCGGGTCCTCACCGAGCGACGCTAGGCAGTCCCACCTTCAGGGGCGCGGGGCCGTGCCGATGTGCGGCTCCGCCGCGTGGGCGCGACCAGCCCCGACGCACCCGCAGTCGCAAACGCACCCAAATCCGCACATGCCGCACGCAGTGGACCGTGCCATGGTGGATTGATGACCAGCGGCTACACAGACCCCGAAAACGACCCCTTCGGCGAGTTCCTGGCCCGGTTCTTCGGCGGAGCCCCTGGCGGAGCCACCCGCCCGGGCCCCCATCAGATAGACATCGGCCGCCTGCTCAGCCAACCGGCCAGAGACCTCGTCCGAGGCGCCGCCCAGTACGCCGCGGAACACGGCAGCCACGACCTGGACACCCAGCATCTCCTCCGCGCCGCCCTCACCGCGCAACCCACCCGCGACCTCCTCACCCACGCCGGCGCGGACCCCGACTCCCTCGCCGCGGAGATCGACGAGCGCTCGGGCCCGGTCCAGCCCCCGGAGGGCACGTCCCTCAACCTCACCCCGGCCGTGAAGCGCGCCCTCCTGGACGCCCACGACCTGGCCAGAGCGGGCGGCACCGGCTACATCGGCCCCGAACACGTGCTCGGCGCGCTCGCCGCGAACCCGGACTCCGCCGCCGGTCACATCCTGAACGCGGCCCGCTACGCTCCGACGGGCCTGCCGCCCGAGGCCATGGACGGCGCACAGCCCCGCGTCGACCAGCCCCGCCCCACCGGCACCCCCACGCTCGACAAGTACAGCCGCGATCTCACCGACCTGGCCCGGCACGGCCGTATCGACCCGGTGATCGGCCGCGACGAGGAGATCGAGCAGACCATCGAGGTGCTGTCCCGGCGCGGCAAGAACAACCCGGTGCTGATCGGCGACGCGGGGGTCGGCAAGACCGCGATCGTGGAGGGGCTCGCGCAGCGCATCACGGACGGCGACGTCCCGGACGTGCTGACCGGGCGGCGGGTGGTCGCCCTGGACCTGACCGGCGTGGTCGCGGGCACCCGTTTCCGGGGCGACTTCGAGGAGCGGCTGACGAACATCGTCGGCGAGATCCGCGCCCACTCGGACGAACTGATCGTGTTCATCGACGAGTTGCACACCGTGGTCGGCGCGGGAGGAGGCGGCGAGGGCGGTTCGATGGACGCCGGCAACATCCTCAAACCGGCCCTGGCACGCGGCGAGCTGCACATCGTGGGCGCCACGACGCTGGAGGAGTACCGCCGGATCGAGAAGGACGCGGCGCTGGCCCGCCGCTTCCAGCCCATCCTGGTGCCCGAGCCGACCGTCGCGGACGCGATCGAGATCCTGCGCGGACTGCGCGACCGCTACGAGGCCCACCACCAAGTCCGGTACACCGACGAGGCGTTGGTGGCCGCCGTGGAACTGTCCGACCGCTATCTCACCGACCGCCGGCTGCCCGACAAGGCCATCGACCTGATCGACCAGGCGGGCGCTCGCGTACGGCTGCGGGCACGCACGAAGGGCACGGACGTACGGGCGCTGGAGCGCGAGATGGAGCAGCTCGCCCGGGACAAGGACCAGGCGGCGGCCGACGAGGACTACGAGAAGGCTACCCAACTCCGGGACCGTATCGCCGAGTTGAAGGTACGGCTGACCGAGGCCGACGGGGAGGACACGGGCGACGAGGGGCAGCACCTGGAGGTCACCGGTGAGGCGATCGCCGAGGTGGTGTCGCGGCAGACCGGTATCCCGGTGAGCACTCTCACGGCGGAGGAGAAGGACCGGCTGCTCGGCCTGGAGCAGCATCTGCACCGGCGGGTCGTCGGCCAGGACGAGGCCGTACGGGTCGTGTCGGACGCGGTACTGCGCTCCCGTGCCGGGCTGGCGAGCCCGGACCGGCCCATCGGCAGTTTCCTGTTCCTGGGCCCGACGGGCGTCGGCAAGACGGAACTTGCCCGGGCGCTCGCGGACGCGCTGTTCGGCAGCGAGGACCGGATGGTCCGCCTCGACATGAGCGAGTACCAGGAACGGCACACGGTGAGCCGTCTCGTAGGCGCCCCGCCCGGCTATGTCGGCCACGAGGAGGCCGGTCAACTGACCGAGGTCGTGCGCCGCCACCCGTACTCGCTGCTGCTGCTCGACGAGGTCGAGAAGGCGCACCCGGACGTGTTCAACATCCTGCTCCAGGTGCTGGACGACGGCCGGTTGACCGACTCCCAGGGCCGCACGGTCGACTTCACCAACACGGTGATCGTGATGACCAGCAACCTCGGCTCCGAGGCGATCACCCGGCGCAGGGCCGGGATCGGTTTCGGGCCCGGCGGCGCCGACGCGGACGAGGAGGCCCGGCGCGAGCAGATCCTGCGCCCGTTGCGCGAGCACTTCCGCCCCGAGTTCCTCAACCGGATCGACGAGATCGTGGTCTTCCGTCAGCTCACGGCGGACCAACTCCGTCTGATCACCGAGCTGTTGCTGGAACACACCCGCCGTCTCCTGCACGCGCAGGGCATCACGGTCGCGTTCACGGACCCGGCCGTCGACTGGCTCGCCCGCCAGGGCTACCAGCCCGAGTACGGCGCCCGCCCGCTGCGCCGCACCATCCAGCGCGAGGTCGACAACCAGCTCTCCCGGCTGCTCCTCGACGGCCGGATCGCGGAGGGCGGCCGGGTGACGGTGGACGTGACGGACGGGCGGCTCGCGTTCCGAACGGACACGACACCGCCCGCCTCCGACTCAGCAGCTACGGCGCCGGACTGACCACCGCCGCCGAGCCACCGCCTCGCCGTACCTTCTCGGCGGCCGCCAACCACTCGCCGTTCGGCAGCCGTTGCACGCCCGTCGCCGCGCCGATCTCCGGGTTCAGTGTGAAGGAGTGCCCGATGGCCTGGAGCTGGGTCTTCAAGTCGCTGTTGTAGAGGGCCGGTTCGAGTTCCGTGTTGGCCGCGTTGCGCTGGCTGGCGCGGGGCGCGGCGATCGCGTCCACGAGCGGGAGCCCCCGGTCGAGGAACTCGGTGAGGGTCTGGAGAACGGTCGTGATGATGGTCGCGCCACCGGGCGAACCGAGCGCCACGACGGGCTTGTTGTGCTGGTCGAGGACGATCGTCGGCGAGATCGACGAGCGCGGGCGCTTGCCCGGGCCGGGCAGGTTCGGGTCGTGGACGGCCGGGTTGGCCGGGGTGAAGGAGAAGTCGGTCAGCTCGTTGTTGAGCAGGAAGCCGCGGCCGGGCACGGTCATCGCGCTGCCGCCGGTCTGCTCGATGGTGAGCGTGTAGGAGACGACGTTGCCCCACTTGTCGGCGACCGTGAGGTGCGTGGTGTTCTCGCCCTCGTACGTCGTCGGGGCGGCCGTCCCGGCTGCGGTGCAGGCCGTCGGGTCGCGCGGGTCGGCGGGTGCCAGCGGGCTGGTGAGCACCGCGTCGTCCTTGATGAGGCAGGCGCGCGAGTCGGCGAACTTCTGCGAGAGGAGTTCCTTCGTCGGTACGTCCTCGAAGGCGGGGTCGCCGACCCAGCGCCCCCGGTCCGCGAACGCGATCCGGCTGGCCTCGATGTAGTGGTGCAGGTACTGGACCTCGCTCGCCTTCGAAAGGTCCGTCTTCTCAAGGATGTTGAGGGCCTCGCCGACGGTCGTACCACCGGAGGAGGAGGGCGCGATGGAGTAGACGCCGAGTCCGCGGTACGTCGTCTTCGTGGGCGCCTGGAGCTTGGCGCGGTAGGCGGCGAGGTCCTTGGCGGACAGCTTGCCGGGGCGCGCGTTCCAGCCCGAACTGGCGTCCACCTTCGGGGTGTTCACCGTGGCGAGGATGTCCTTGCCGAGGGCACCGCGGTAGATGTCGCCGATCCCCTTCTTGCCCAACTCCTTGTAGGTGGCGGCGAGTTCGGGGTTCTTGAACGTCGAGCCGACGACCGGGAGCGCGCCGCCCGGCAGGAACAGCTTTGCCGTGGCGGGGAAGTAGCGGAAGCGGGTCTCGTTGGCCGCCGTCTGGGTGCGGAAGGTGTCGTCGACCGTGAAGCCGTCGCTCGCGATCCGCTCGGCGGGCTTGAGCACCGTTCCCAGGTTCCGGCTCCCCCACCGGTCGAGGGCCGTCTGCCAGGTGGCCGGTGTGCCCGGGGTGCCCACGCCGAGGCCGCTGCTGACGGCGTCGGCGAAGGCGAGGGCCTTGCCGTTCTCCACGAAGAGGTTGGAGTCGGCGGTCAGCGGGGCGGTCTCGCGGCCGTCGATGGTGTGCACCGTACGGGACTTGGCGTCGTAGTAGACGAAGTAGCCGCCTCCGCCGATGCCGGAGGAGTAGGGCTCGGTGACGCCGAGCGCGGCGGCGGTGGCGACGGCCGCGTCGACCGCGTTGCCGCCCTTCTTCAGGACCTCGATACCGGCCGCGGTGGCGTCCGCGTCGACGCTCGCCACGGCACCGCCGTAGCCGACGGCGACCGGAACCTTCGTCGGTGTGCTGCTGCTTGTCGCGGCGGGTGGGGCCGCGGCCCCGACCGACACGACGGCGGCCGATACCGCCAGGACCGACAGTCTCCGTGCCACAGGGCGACGCATCCGTACCTCCAGTCCAGAACCGTCCGCGCAGCGTATCCACCTGGCACGGGACCCGACAGACCGCTTCCGGCCGCCGCCACACGAACGTCACACGTCGAACACCGGTACGTACCAGCCACATCGGACCGCTAACATGCGCGCCCATGAATGACGACCTGCGCAACATCGTTCTGGGCGTGGCCGCCGCCGGCATCAGCGCCGCGCTCGGCTGGCTCGCCCGCACCTATCTGTGGAAGCGCAAACTCCGGCGCAAGCAGGCGTTCTTCGGGCTGCCCGACAACTCCGAGTCGCTGCTCGTGGTCAACCGCGAGGCGGGCGGCCCCGAACTCACGGTGATGCGGCACGACGTGTTCGCGCTGCTCGAACTCGCCGCCCTGATCAAGGACTGCAACGCGCACGCCCAGGTCGTCGCACACGACGCGACCCAGCAGGGCTTCGGCGAGCGCACCGAGTTCTGTGTGGGCGGCCCGGCCTCCAACCGCCGGATGGCCGCGCATCTGGCGTCCCTGCTGCCCGGCATCCGCGTCAACGTCGACCCCGAACCGGGGCCCGACCGGGGCGCGTTCCAAATAGGCAGCGAGCGCTACCGACTTGACCCCGGCAAGGGCGAGTACGTGCTCCTCGCCCGGCTCACCGCCGGTCAACTGGGCGGCGCCCGGCCGGTGTTCCTCTTCTGCGGCCAGCGCTCGATCACCAACCAGGCGGCGACCCGCTATCTCGCCCGCAACCAGGAGAAGTTGGCCCGCAAACACGGGAGCAACACCTTCGTCCTGCTGCTGAAGGTGGTCAACTCGCAGGCGTACGGCCCCGATGTGGTGGAGCTGGTGGCGGATGTGACACGGGCGGCGGAAACGCCCCTACCTGCACCGGCTCCTCGAAGTTCGCACCGCGCCTCCTGAGCTCGCGCACACGTCAACAATCTTTACTGGCACGTAACTTACTGGCGGGTTACCTAAGGTAGGGAGCTGCGGTTACCGTCGGGTCACTTTGCAGTGACACGTGTGAGGAGTGACCCGTGCGAAACCGTCGCCAGTCCCTGCGTACGACCGCCGCGGTCGCCGTCTCCGCGACTCTCGTCGCCGGGGGCGTCCTCGGGCTCGCCCCCGCCGCCCAGGCCGCCACGAACGGCGTCCGCTTCGTCGACATCGCCGGTGACGGCGGTACGAAGCTCGCGGCGAACGTCGTCACGCCCGCGGACGCCGACGGCTCGCGCGACTACCCCCTTGTCGTGCTGCCCACGAGCTGGGGATTCCCGCAGGTCCAGTATCTGGCGCAAGCCCAGAAGCTCGCGAACTCCGGCTATGTGGTGGTGAGTTACAACGTCCGGGGCTTCTGGCAGTCCGGCGGCGGGATCGAGGTCGGCGGCCCGGCCGACGTGGCCGACGCGTCCAAGGTGATCGACTGGGCACTCGCCAACACCCCGTCCGACGCGGGGCACATCGGCATGGCGGGCGTGTCGTACGGCGCCGGTATCAGCCTGCTCGCGGCCGCACACGACAAGCGGATCAAGGCAGTTGCCTCGCTGAGCGGCTGGGCGGACCTGATCGGCTCGATCTACTCGGGCCGTACCGAACACTCCCAGGCGACATGGCTGTTGGACGGCGTCGGCCTCGTCACCGGCCGGCCCAGCGCGGAGACCAGCCAGGTCTTCGAGGACTTCTTCGCCGCCGACCTGTCCAAGGAACAGGAGTTGATCGCCTGGGGGAAGGAGCGCTCCCCCGCGACCTACGTCGATCGGATCAACAGGAACGGCGCGGCGATCATGCTCGCCAACGCCTGGGGCGACACGATCTTCCCGCCCAACCAAATCGCCGACTTCTACGGGAGGTTGAGCGGACCCAAGCGGCTCGAACTCCGGCCCGGCGACCATGCCACCGCCGAGCTGACCGGACTGCTCGGGCTGCCCAACGACGTGTGGACGGACACCGAGCGCTGGTTCGACCACTACCTCAAGGGCGCGGACAACGGGATCGACCGCGAGGACCCCGTCGAGCTCAAGTCCCGTTCCACGGGCGGCTACGAGGGCTACCCGGACTGGAAGTCGGTCGGCGCGACACGGAAGAAGATCGACCTCGCGGGCACGACCACCATCCACACCAACGTCGACTCGGGCGCCGACGGCGGGATCGTCTTCCTGTCCAGCATCCTCGACCAGGTGGCGCAGGTGCCCCCGGTCGCGTGGGTCCCGCTGCTGCCGCGCCGCTGGGCCGCCGTATGGCAGTCGGGGACGTACACCAGCGCCCAACAGGTGCGCGGCACCGTGAAGTTGCACACCACGGTCACGGACACCAAGGAGAGCGGCACCCTCGTCGCATACCTCTACGACGTGGGCCCGCTCGGCCTCGGCAAGCTGGTCGGCACCGCGCCGTACACCTGGCACGGGCAGACGCCCGGCCAGCCGTTCGGTGTGGACCTGGAGTTGTTCTCCACGGCCTACGACGTCCCGGCAGGGCATCATCTCGCCCTGGTCGTCGACACGGTCGACCCGCTCTACATCGAGCACAACCCGACCGGCGCGCAACTGACCTTCTCCTCGCCGGCGAACGACCCGTCGTACGTGTCGATCCCGCTGCGCGAGCAGTGATCTCCGGCTGCTGCCGGGCGGGCAAGTGCCCCTGACTACTGCACCCGCGGCAGCAGCGTCCCTGGTTCGGCCGGGGCCACATCCACGGCCTCGGTCTTGGGACTGCGCTGCTCCCGGCGGGACACCCAACCGGCGAACCAGGAGAGCAGCATGCACATCCCGATGTAGATCGGCGAGATCACCATCACCACGGGGATGAACGGCAAATCGTAGTCGAGGTTCGACGCGATCAGCTTCCCGGCATGGAGAAACTCCTCATAGGTGATCAGATAGCCCAGCGAGGTGTCCTTCAGCGCGACCACCAACTGGCTGATGATGGCGGGCAGCATGGCCCGTACGGCCTGCGGTACGAGGACGTACGACATGACCTGGGTCTTGCGCATGCCGAGCGCGAACGCGGCCTCCCGCTGGCCGCGTTCGACGCTGTTGACGCCGGAGCGGAAGACCTCGGCGAGCACCGAGCCGTTGTAGAGGGTGAGACCGGCGACCAGTGCGGGCAGCGGCTGCACCTTGAGTGCCACGAAGATGAAGAAGATCATCACCAGCACGGGCATGGCGCGGAAGAACTCCACGAGGAGGGTGGACAGCCAGCGCACCGGGCGGTGGTCCGAGAGCCGTCCCACGGCGAGCAGGGTGCCGAGTGCCAGTGACAGTACGGCCGCGAGACCGAAGGCCTTGAGCGTGTTGCCGAGGCCGCGCAGCAGCAGTTCCTGAATTCCCTTGTACTCGAAGGGCATCCACTTCGTGTACGTGAACTGGTCGGTGTCGAACAGGAGATAGAGGATCCAGCCGAGCAGTCCGAGGATGACGACCGTGGACGCGATGCCGTAAAGGCGGTGCCGTTTGCGGGTCTTGGGGCCGGGGACGTCGTAGAGGGCGTTGGCGGTGGTCATCGGGCGACTCCCCACTTCCTCTCCAGCGCGTTGAACAGCGCGCTGATGGCGAGGGTGATGATCAGGTAGCCGAGGGCGATCCAGACGAAGGTCCAGACGATGTTGTAGCCGAGTTCGCTCAACGTCCGGTAGGTGCCGAGGAGTTCGGTGACGCTGAAGGCGCCCGCGATCGCCGAGTTCTTGGCGAGCGCGATGAGGGTGGAGCCGACCGGCGGGATCACCGAGCGGAACGCCTGCGGCAGCACGACCAGTCCGAGGGTCTGCCCGAAGGTCATGCCGAGCGTCCGGGCCGCCTCCCCCTGCCCCCTGGGCACGGTGTTGATGCCGGAGCGCAGCGCCTCGCAGATGAACGCCGAGGTGTAGCAGCCGAGCGCGAGGACCGCGAACACCTTGAAGGGCAGCACGAGTCCGAAGCGTGGCAGGCCGAGCAGCACCGCGAAGAACAGCAGGGTGAGCGGGGTGTTGCGCAGGACGGTCACCCACACCGTGCCGAACACCCGCAGCGAACCGACGGGAGCGACCCGGAAGGAGGCCATCAGGAACCCGAGGACGAGCGCCAACACCGAGGCGTAGAGGGTGAGTTCTACGGTGCCGAGGAAGCCGTCGCCGAAGGTCGAGAAGTTGTCTGTCAGTACGTTCACGTCTGCCTCCCTCAGCCCGCCGGGTAGCGGTCGATCGCGGGCGGGGTGGGCGCGGGCACTCCGGACAGGCCGAGCGTCGCCTCGTACGCCTTCTTCCAGTCGCCGTTCTTCTCACGGGCCTCCAACGCGTCGTCGAGGGCGAACCGCAGGGCGTTGTCGCCGTGCGGGACTCCGATGCCGTACGGCTCCTTCGAGAAGGGCTTGCCGACGACCTTGAGCTGATCGGGGACCTTCGCCGCGTAGCCGATGAGGATCGCGTCGTCGGTGGTGACGGCGTCGACCTGGTAGGTGAGCAGGTTGTCGACACAGACCGAGTAGGTGTCGTAGGCGACGAGTTGGGCCTTGGGATAGTCGTCCTTGATGCGCTGGTACGGCGTGGAGCCGGCCGCCGAGCAGACGCGTTTGCCGGCGAGGTCCTGCGGGCCGTGGATGTCGTGCTCGTCGGTGCGCACGAGGAGCGACTGGCCGGCCATGTAGTAGGGGCCGGCGAAGCCGACGAGTTTCTTGCGCATGTCGTTGATGGTGTAGGTGCCGACGTAGTAGTCGATCTGGCCGTTCTGCAGGGCGGTTTCGCGGTTGGCGGAGGCGATCGTGCGGAAGTGGATCGTCTTGGGGGCGAGGCCGAGGGAGGCCGACATCATCTTGGCGATCTCGATGTCGAAGCCGGAGTAGGTGCCCGTCGCGGGGTCCTTCTCGCCGAGGTAGGGCTGGTCCTCCTTGGCGCCGACAGTGAAGTGGCCGCGCTTCCTCGCCCGCTTCCAGGTCGGTGAGTCGGGGAGCTGAAAGCCTTGCGCGACTTGGTAGTTGGGGAGTTTCTCGGCGGCCGGTCCCTTGACAGGCGGGCTGCCCTCCTTGCCGCAGGCGCTCGCGAGCAGCGCGGCGAGCGTGACGACGGCCAACGACGCACGGGTGGTACGGAACATGGATCGCACTCCCCCGCTCAGTGCTTGAGGATCTTGGACAGGAAGTCCTTGGCCCGGTCGGTGCGCGGGTTGGTGAAGAACTCCTCGGGGGTGCGGTCCTCGATGACGCGGCCGTCGGCCATGAACACGACGCGGTTGGCGGCGGAGCGGGCGAAGCCCATCTCGTGGGTGACGACGACCATGGTCATGCCGTCGTGGGCGAGTTGGCGCATGACCTCGAGGACCTCGTTGATCATCTCGGGGTCGAGGGCCGAGGTCGGTTCGTCGAAGAGGAGCGCTTTGGGTTCCATCGCGAGGGCGCGGGCGATGGCCACGCGCTGCTGCTGGCCGCCGGAGAGCTGCGCGGGGAACTTGGGCGCCTGGGAGGCGAGGCCCACGCGGTCGAGGAGTTCGAGGGAACGCTTGTCGGCGTCCTCGCGTTTGCGCTTACGGACCTTGATCTGGGCCAGCGAGACGTTCTGCAGGACCGTCTTGTGGGCGAACAGGTTGAAGGACTGGAAGACCATGCCGACCTCGGCGCGGAGCTGCGCGAGGGCCTTGCCCTCCTCGGGCAGCGGCTTCCCGTCGAGCTGGATCGTCCCGGACTCGATGGTCTCCAGCCGGTTGATCGCCCGGCACAGCGTCGACTTTCCCGACCCCGAAGGGCCGATGACCACGACCACCTCCCCCTTGCCGACGGTGAGGTTGATGTCCTGGAGGACATGCAGCTCCCCGTAGTACTTGTTGACGTCCCGCAGTTCGATCAACGGATCGACGGCCATGCCCAGCCCTACTCACTCTCAGCTGTGTCGTGGTCGCCGCAAACTATCGACACAAGAGTGGAGTTAACGCACGAC
This sequence comes from Streptomyces sp. MBT65, assembly GCF_016612545.1. Taxonomy (GTDB): domain Bacteria; phylum Actinomycetota; class Actinomycetes; order Streptomycetales; family Streptomycetaceae; genus Streptomyces. The sequence goes on from NZ_JAENRY010000181.1 coordinate 12,218, forward strand.
ACGCACTTTTCGGGCATTAGCCGTATTTACGTCGCTCTTACTCTTCGGCGACCTCGGCGTAGAGCTGCGAGAGCTCGGGCACACCGCTGGCGGCCCACTCATGACCGGAGGCCACGACGTCGAACTCACGCCCGGAGTCGAGCCGTACGACGGGCTGGCCGTTCGGCCAGATCGCCCAGGCGGCACCCGGGACCGTGCGCACGATCACGGTGCCCAGATAGAGACCGGCGTCGTTGCCGAGCCAGGAGAGGGTCTCCTCGTCGTCGCGCCAGCGGGGCACCAGTTGGTCGAGCGCCTCCAACGAGCTTGCGGAGTCGTCGAGTTGGATGCCCTCCCGGGCCGCGTGGGAGCGGAGCAGTTCGCACTCGGACAGCGGTTCGGCGATACCCGCGGGGTCGTGCACTCCGCGCTTCTCGCCCCGGTTGCCCAGGAAAGGGATGTTCATACGCCCAGCGTGTCATTCGTACCGCCGTACGCACCACAGGGCGTCGCGGATGGCGTGTCAACGGCGGGCCCGGAGTGGCGAAATCCCTTCCCCGAGGCCGCCGTTGACGAACGCGGGCGGGTCAGACGTCCAGGTCGACGACGACCGGAGCGTGGTCCGAGGCGCCCTTGCCCTTGCGCTCCTCGCGGTCGACGTAGGAGTCGGTGACGGCCTTCGCGAACGGCTCGTTGCCGTACACGAGATCGATGCGCATGCCTCGGTTCTTCGGGAAGGCGAGCTGGCGGTAGTCCCAATACGTGTACGGGTGGTCGTACTTGAGGGGGCGCGGGACCACGTCCGACAGGCCCGCGTCGCGCAGGGCGGTCAGGGCGGCGCGCTCCGCCGGGGTGACATGCGTGAGGCCCTCGAAGGCGGCCACGTCGAAGACGTCGTCGTCCGTCGGCGCCACGTTGTAGTCACCCAGCACCGCGAACGGGCGGCCGCCCTGCGCGTCGTCGGCGACGGCCGCCCTGAGGGCCTCGAACCACTGGAGCTTGTACGTGTAGTGGGGGTGGTCCACCTCGCGGCCGTTCGGCACGTACACCGACCAGACGCGGACCGGGCCGCAGGTCGCCGCGACGGCGCGGGGCTCCTGGACGCCGTCGTAACCGGGGTCCCCGGCAAGGCCCTTGACCACGTCGTCGAGTCCTACGCGGGAGAGCACCGCCACGCCGTTCCACCGGCCGGTCGCGTTGACCGCCGCCTCGTAGCCCGCCTCGCGCAGCGCGTCGAACGGGAACTGGGCCTCGGCCAGCTTGGCCTCCTGGAGGCACAGCACGTCGGTGCCGCTGCTCTCCAGCCAGGCCAGGAGCCTCGGCAGACGGGCGGTGATCGAGTTCACGTTCCAGGTCGCGATGCGCATGCCTCACAACCTACCGGGCGGCTCTGACACTCACAGGTCCGCGGCCTCGCCGGGCGCCAGCCGCAGGTGCTCCGCGCCGCCGAGCGCGCCGATCTGGTGGTCGTAGATCGGGCGGGCGAGGTCGGTGAGCAGGGCGTCGTGGATGTCGTAGGCGCGCTGCGGCTTGACCTCGCGGACGTAGTCGATGACCTCGGAGATCTTGCTCCAGGGGGCCATGACCGGGAGCAGCAGGGTCTCGACGGGGTGGTCGGGGACGGTGAGGGCGTCGCCGGGGTGGAAGACGCGGCCGCCGTCGACGAGGTAGCCGACGTTGGTGATGCGCGGGATGTCCGGGTGGATCACGGCGTGCAGTTCGCCGTGCACCTGGACGTCGAAGCCCGCCGTCGTGAAGGTGTCGCCGTGGCCGACCGTGTGCACCCGGCCCGGGAAGGCGGCGGACAGCTGGTCGGCGACCGACTTCAGGGTCCAGATCTCGGCGGCCGGGTTGGCCTCCAGGCCGGCCCGCAGACGGTCCTCGCTGAAGTGGTCGACGTGCTCGTGGGTGACCAGGATCGCGTCCGCACCGGCGGTGGCGTCCTCCTCGGTGAAGAGGCCCGGGTCGATGACGAGCGTCCGGCCGTCCTTCTCCAGACGGATGCAGGCGTGCGACTTCTTGGTGAGCTTGGTGAGCGTCATGGTTCCATCCTGCCGCTGCCCGGCCACGGGCGGGCAGCTGAGACTGGTGCTTTCGGTACCGGTCTGAAGATCACTCCGTGGGGGTCGTCTCCTCTCGGATGACCTGTTGGGCCACCTTGAAGGCGCTGTTCGCGGCCGGGACCCCGCAGTACACGGCGGCCTGCATCAGCACCTCCTTGATCTCGGTCGGGGTGAGGCCGTTGCGCAGCGCCGCCCGGGTGTGGAAGGCCAGCTCGTCCAGGTGGCCGCCCGCGACCAGCGCGGTGAGGGTGACACAGCTGCGGGAGCGCCGGTCGAGGCCCGGGCGGTCCCAGATCTCGCCCCACGCGTAGCGGGTGATGAACTCCTGGAAGTCCCCGGAGAACTCGTCGGCCTGCTCCAGCGCCCGGTCGACATGTGCGTCGCCGAGCACCTCGCGGCGGACCTTGATCCCGGTGTCGTAGGGGTCCGGACGGCCCATGACCTGCGGCGCCACGACCGGCGCCGGGGCGATCTCGGCGATCGGCGCGAGCTGCTGCGGCGCGGCGAGGACCGGCCTGACCGGGGCCGTCACGACGGGGATCTGCCCGGTGGAGTGGAGGTCGTAGGGCGGCTGCCAGGCGGTGGAGAAGTGCCGGACGAGGAGGTCCGTGACGGCGGCGGGCTGCTCGACCGGGACCAGGTGCGAGGCACCGGGTACGACCGCGAGGCGGGCGTCCGGGATACCGGCGACCAGCGTGCGCGCCTCGGCGGGGCCGGTGACCTGGTCGTCGGAGCCGACGAGGACGAGGGTCGGCACGCCGATACGGGCGAGTTCGGACCGCACGTCGAACGCGGCCAGCGCCTCGCACGCGGCGATGTAGCAGCCGGGGTCGGTGGTGCGCACCATCTGGACGGCCCACTCGGTGATCGCGGGCTGCGAGGCGGCGAACCCGCTGGTGAACCAGCGGTCGGGCGAGGTACGGGCGATGGGGTCGAGCCCGTTGGTGCGCACGATCACCCCGCGCTGGCGGAACTCGTCCGCCGTGCCGAACCGGGGCGAGGCGGCGATCAGCGCCAGCGAGGCCACGCGCTCCGGGTGGCGCAGGACCAGTTCGAGACCGACCGCGCCGCCGAGCGCGCAGCCCGCGTAGCCGAAGCGCTGCACGCCGAGGGCGTCGAGCGTGGCCAGCAGCCGGTCGGCCAGATCGGCGACCGAGCCGGTCGGGTGCGCGGGCGAACCGCCGTGACCTGGGAGGTCGTACCGGAAGACCCGCCACTGTTTCACCAGTTCGGGCACCTGGCGATCGAACATGTGCCACGTCGTCCCGAGCGACGGGCCCAGGATGAGAACGGGCGCGTCTTCGGGGCCGTCGAAGCGGTACTGGAGTGCGGGGCTGTTCATGTCGCTCACCGCTCCAACGTAACCGCCGTTTCTTACGGTCCGGCTGTGGGGCCCCCGGTCTCCCCACTCTGCTCCCACACATCGGGGCACATCAGTGGGGAACCCTCACATCGCCTTCACCGGAATGGGGTGAGTCCTCAGGGGGGGGTGGTTCAGAGTTCGCCGGGCGCGCCCAGGCCCGTCAGCGCGCCTACCGGGTCCAGGTCGGGGGTGCCTCTGGGCCACCAGTCCTCGTCGCCCGGTTCCGATTCGTAGGCGTACCACAGACCGTCGCGGCCCAGGCGGAGTTGGACATGGCCCTGCGGGTGGGTGAGGTGGTTGTGCCAGGGGCGGAAGGCCGGGAGGTCGGCGGCGAGGAGGAGGGGACGGGCCCGGTCGAAGCGGCCGGCCGGCGGGTCCCAGGGTTCTTCGAGCACGGCGAGGCCCTCGATGCCGCCCTGCCGCCAGGCGGCGACCGCGCGCGCCAGCTCGGCCGTGCTGCGACCGGTGGCCTTGGCGAGGGAGGCGTAGAGGGAGCGGGTGGTGGCGGTGAGCCCCGAACCGGGGCGGGCCGCGGCGAGCCGCACCGCGTCCTGCCACAGCGTCAACTCCCCCACCGGGTCCCGGCCGGTGCTGAGCAGCGCGTGCGCGCGGGCGGCGGCGTCGGTCGCCAACTGGTCGAGCGCGAAGGGGTCCGGGCCGCCCGGGGCGGCCGGGTACACGGGCGGCTGCTCGGGGTGCGGGGGCATGGGC